>JBFIHF010000960.1:0-1006 GCA_041601915.1 Bradymonadaceae bacterium | reverse complement strand
ACCGGCAGGTCGAGCGCCGAAGAGTGGTTGGACATGTAGAAACACGGACCCGTGGGCCAGTCGCCGTCACGATGCACCACCAGCTTGATCTGCAGCAGCCCGAGAATCGCCTCGCCGGCCCATCCGCCGATGACTTCCTGGCTGATACGGCGACCTCGTGCGGGACGAGCGACGCGAACGGCCCCCATCGCCAGCGCAGCGGCGCCGAAGATGAGCTGCCCGCCGCCAACGACGTACAGCGACCGGAGGACTCCTGCCATCAGCCGGCCTCCGCGGCCCGACAAACGACAGTCTGCATCGACAGGTTGAGGTGCCGCTCGAACAGCATGATCGGGGACGTGAGCACCTGCCCCAGAAGGTAGGTGTAGATGGACTTGCTCAGGTCGAGGCCCTTGCCCTTGTGTCGCTTGAAGGCCGCGCCGGCGTACATGTAGAAGTAGCCGGGATACGCGCCGTACGGCAGGTAATCCACGACCTCGAGCTCGGCCAGCTCCAGCATCTTGAGGAAGCGCTCTTTGTCCAGCGCCACGGTGTGTTGCGGCGCTTGCCACCCCGGCCAGCGGTCGCGGTAGATGCTCTGCGACACGCTGTCGAGGCGCGGCACCTCGATCACCATCTGCCCGCCCGGCCGGAGCAGGGTGCGCGCGACCTTCAGCGTCTCCAGCGGGTCGTAGTCGTGCTCGAGAAAGTGCCACATCGTGATGAGGTCGAAACTGTGGTGCGGCAGGTCCACCTCGGCCAGGGTTCCGCACCGGAAGTCGATCGCGCGGTCGGGGCTCAACGAGTCGATCACGGCGGACAGGTCCTTGAAATCGACGCCCACGCACTCGCAGTCGTACTTCTTCTGGATATGGGCGAGAAACCCGCCCGCGCCGCAGCCGACATCCAAGACCTGGGTGCGCGCGTCGAGCTTGCAGGCCCCGCGGACGATGGCGTCCTTATCGCGGTCGAGCTTGGACATCAGCCACTCGAAAAACGGCGTCAGGTGCCCCCACGACTGCTCCTT
>JBFIHF010000959.1:0-1006 GCA_041601915.1 Bradymonadaceae bacterium | reverse complement strand
CGCGATCATTTCTTGGCCTTGCAGGACGAACCGTCCGTGTTTCAGCGTGCCGGCCGGTCCCTCGTGCTCGGTGTAGCGCCGCAAGGTGCGAATTCGTCCGTCGGGGAAGATGCTGGTGTAGTGCTGCATCGCCTCTTCGGCCCGCCCGTGCTGCGTGCCCGCGAACATCAGGCACGGAACGATCATCGCCCCCGACGCCGACCCGCGGCCCGTGATCACCTGCCAGGACACGCCGAAGCGATCGGAGACCCAGCCGTAGCGTTCGCTCCACGCGTACTCGTCGAGCGCCATGAGCACTTCGCCGCCGTCGGCGAGGCGCGCGAACAACTGCTGCGCCTCGTCCGGAGTGGCGACATGGACGAAGAACGAGATGCTGGGGTTGATTCGAAAGTGCGGCCCGCCGTTGAGCGCCGTAAAGCGCTGGCCGCCGATCGAGAACTCGACGGTCAGAGTGCTGCCGCGTGGCCGGCCGCTGGGATTGTCCATCGACTCCGGGTACCGGGAGAGCGCGGTGATGCGCCCGTTGGGGAAGGTAGCCGCGTAGAAGCTCGCGGCCTCTTCCGCTTCGGCGTCGAGCCATAGACACGGGACGATGGGGCTGACGTTCATGGAGACCTCGCAGGTTCGGTCCTGGGACCAACGAAAGGACTCTATGCTCAAGCTGGACTCCCGCAAGTGTCGGAGCGTCCGGGTCAGTGAATCTGCCGCCAATCCTGGTACCAGGCCTGAAACATCAAGACGTCCCAGATCTGGTGATGCCAGTTGCGCCGCCCGCTGAGGTGCTCGCGCCAGATTCGGCGGATCGGCTCGGGATGAAAGACGCCCTCGACGGCGAGCCGCTTCTCATCGAGCAAACTCTCGGCCCAGTCGCGCAGCGGTCCGCGCAGCCAGCTGTCGATCGGGATGCCGAACCCCATCTTGGGGCGTTCGATCAGCTGGCGCGGTACATGCCGGTAGAGCACCTCGCGCAGGACCCACTTCGTCTGTCCGTCGCGGATCTTGAGGT
>JBFIHF010000958.1:0-1013 GCA_041601915.1 Bradymonadaceae bacterium | reverse complement strand
TTGATCCGGGACGTCGCGGCCTGGATCTCCAGCAGGATCGATCCGGGACCGACGAACAGGTCGCCACCGATCGCGCCGTAGACGCCGACCGACGTGCTCTTCTCTTTGTATTCGCCAAACGCTTCGGCACCGGCGCTGCCCACGACCGTCGTGCGGTTGAAGTAGAAGCGCGGTCCCACGGCGAGGTATGGGCGGAACCACTTGCCGCCGACGGGGATCCGGTACAGAAAGCCGGGCGTCAGGACGAGTGACTCTTGTTTGAGGGTGTACGTCCACGCCCCGGAGCCCGGCAGTCGCTCATCGGTGCCGCCGCCGTCCTGTTTGGGCGCGACGTAGCCGAGGTTCGTGAACAGCTGCAGGTCGGGGAATGGCTTGATGATCCACCCGACCTCCAATTCGAAGACCGGCGTCGTGCCGAAGTCGCTGAAGACCTTGCCGAAGCCGAGGCCGAGCTTCGGGGCGAACACCAGCCCGGTGCCGGCGAGTCCGCCGCGGCGATAGATCGGCTCGTCGGACGGCTGGTCCGCCGAGGCCGTGGTCGTGGTGGACTGCGCCCATGCGGGTGTCGAGAGCAGGAGAACGGCGAGCGTCGTGATGATTCGTGTCATGGAAATCCTCCTCACTGCACAGTGCTATCGACAGACGACAAGGCGACGGTTCCGTTGGAACCACCCGCCACGAAGTAGAACGCGCTCTCCTGGGCCACGTCGCAATACACGCGGCTGTCCGACATCGAGATGCCGAGCGAGTTCCACGCTCCGGACCGCAAATCGGGCGGAACGTTGGGACACTGCGCGGAGACCGTGTCACACATCTCGGCGGAGATGCCGCCCGCGTTCGCGCCGCCCCCCTGGCCGCCAAACACGTACAGATAGCCGTTCGATGCACCGGCGCAGTATCCGGCGCGATTGGACGGGGTCCGGTTGACGCTGAAGAACGCCGGTTCGAGTGCTGCGGTGACTTCGAACGCATCGAGGTCGGTGACAAACGTCGCTCCCGCGCGACCGGGGCCG
>JBFIHF010000957.1:0-1020 GCA_041601915.1 Bradymonadaceae bacterium | reverse complement strand
GCTGCGGAACGCGGGCCGACCGTACGTCGAGATCCTCGAGGCGGGCGGCGGCATTCTGAACACCGTGGACGCCGTGCGCGCGACATCGAAGAAGGCGCTCACAGACACGCTGCGTGACCGGGTCTTCGAATTCGTGAAACGTGGCGTGACCCTCGTCGAAGTGAAGAGCGGCTACGGCCTGTCCACCGAGGAAGAGATCAAGTGCCTGCGCGCCGTTCGCGACCTCGCAGGCGACGTCCCCTGCGAACTCACCGCCTGCTTCCTGGGCGCGCACGCGATCCCGCGAAACTACCGCGAGCGGCGCGATGCGTACGTCGATCTGGTCTGCGAGGAGATGATCCCGCGCGTCGCCGAGGAAGGGCTCGCGGCGTACTGCGACGTCTTCTGCGACCGTGGGGCGTTTACCGTCGACGAGGCGCGCCGCGTGCTTCTAGCGGGTCGCGAGCACGGACTCGTCGCGCGCATCCACGCCGACGAACTCACCGACGCTGGTGCCGCGCGATTGGCGGCCGAGATCGGCGCCGCCAGCGCCGACCATCTCGAGTTCACCTCCGATGATGCGATCATGGCAATGGCCGAAGCCAACGTCGTCGGCGTGCTGATGCCGGCCGTGAACTTGTTCCTCGGGACCATCGACCATGCCGCGCCCGCGCGGAAGCTGCTGGATGCCGGCTGTGAGATCGCGATCGCGACGGACTTCAATCCCGGCAGTGCGATGACGCAAGACCTCGCGCTCATGACGACGCTCGGGTGCGGGTTCTACCGCATCACGCCTGGCGAAGCGCTTCGCGCGATCACGGTCGGCGCCGCCAAGGCGCTACGCCGTGACGATGTCGGTTCGATCGAGGTCGGTCAGCGCGCGAATCTCACGCTGCTCAGCGTGCCGGGGTACCGCAGTATCCCGTACCATTTCGGCCAGAATCACGTCGAAGCCGTCGTCCAGAACGGCGAATTCGTGTTCTGGACCCAGGGCCCCGATGATGAAGTCGAGTAGCGCTAGATCGCCGCGCCCGCGTTAAT
>JBFIHF010000956.1:0-1021 GCA_041601915.1 Bradymonadaceae bacterium | reverse complement strand
GTCGTTGCCCCACGACCTCAAGATCCGCGACGGACAGACGAAGTGGGTCCTGCGCGAGGTGCTCTACCGGCATGTACCGCGCCAGCTGATCGAACGCCCCAAGATGGGGTTCGGCATCCCGATCGACAGCTGGCTGCGCGGTCCGCTTCGCGACTGGGCCGAGAGCTTGCTCGATGAGAAGCGGCTCGCCGTCGAGGGCGTCTTTCATCCCGAGCCGATCCGCCGAATCTGGCGCGAGCACCTCAGCGGGCGGCGCAACTGGCATCACCAGATCTGGGACGTCTTGATGTTTCAGGCCTGGTATCAGGATTGGCGGCAGATTCACTGACCCGGATGCTCCGGACACTTGCGAGAGTCCAGCTTGAGCATAGAGTCCTTTCGTTGGTCCCTGGACCGAACCTGCGAGGTCTCCATGAACGTCAGCCCCATCGTCCCATGTCTATGGTTCGACGCCGAAGCGGAAGAGGCCGCGAGCTTCTACGCCGCCACCTTCCCCAACGGGCGCATCACCGCGCTCTCCCGGTACCCGGAGTCGATGGACAACCCCAGCGGCCGGCCACGCGGCAGCACCCTGACCGTCGAGTTCTCGATCGGCGGCCAGCGCTTTACGGCGCTCAACGGCGGCCCGCACTTCCGAATCAACCCCAGCATCTCGTTCTTCGTCCACGTCGCAACTCCGGACGAGGCCCTGCAGTTGTTCGCGCGCCTCGCCGACGGCGGCGAAGTGCTCATGGCGCTCGACGAGTACGCGTGGAGCGAACGCTACGGCTGGGTCTCCGATCGCTTCGGCGTGTCCTGGCAGGTGATCGCGGGCCGCGGGTCGGCGTCCGGGGCGATGATCGTTCCGTGCCTGATGTTCACGGGCACTCAGCACGGGCGCGCCGAAGAGGCGATGCAGCACTACACCAGCATCTTCCCCGACGGACGAATTCGCACCTTGCGGCGCTACACCGAGCACGAGGGACCGGCCGGCACGCTGAAACACGGACGGTTCGTCCTGCAAGGCCAAGAAATGATCGCG
>JBFIHF010000955.1:0-1021 GCA_041601915.1 Bradymonadaceae bacterium | reverse complement strand
CGAACGAGGTCGGAAGCTCTGCGAACTTCGTCTCTCTACTCACGTCCATCTGCCCATCCCGTCGAAACGTCTCTTGCGAGACCCTTCGGGGTTGAATCGAGGCATCTCACCTCAACCGGATTCCTATTCGTCTGTCAAAGAGCCTTTCCGCTTTGGTTCAGCTTCGAACCTCGGCGGCCGGCGAAACTAGTGTCTAGCTTTCACCGTGTCAAGCACTACTTTCGCTTGCCTTGTTTTGCGACTTTCGTCGCTCGACCATCCTTGGTCGTCGTCACGAATTTCTCGGTGACGGGCCGCGGAGTATACAGGCCGAAGGATGAGCGTCAAGGCCGGTAGTGGAAAATTTCAGCCCCAGCGGCAAGGTCCTGAAAAGGCGTCGGTTTCGATCGAAAAAAGATCGCCGCCCGACTAGATCCTGCGCCGGAAGATGCTCAGTCGCGTGGTTCCGTAGAGCCGTTGGTCGTCGAGCTCGAACGCCTCGTCGTCGGGAACGACGTCGTTCTTGTCCTGCTCGAGGACCAAGAGCGTGCCGTCGTGGACGTAGCGGCAGCCGGCGAGCGCGCGGAGGGCGGCGCTCGGTTCCGCGGAGCCGTACGGCGGATCGAGGAAGACGAGATCGACATCCTCGTCGAGTCGCCCGAGCGAATTCACGAACTTCGACGCGATGACGATCGCGGCGTCCTCCTCCCCGAGGGCGGCGAGATTGGCCCGTACGAGCGCCACCGCGTCGCTGGAGGCGTCGAAGAACCAGGCGCGGCGAGCTCCTCGCGAGAGCGCTTCGCAGCCGAGTGCGCCGGTCCCGGCGTAGGCGTCGACCACCACGACGTCGTGGAGATTGCCTAGGATAGAGAAGAGGCTCTCGCGGATTCGATCGGTCGTCGGCCGAATCGCGTCGTCCTTGGGGGACGCGAGGCGCCGTCCACGGTGCTTACCGGCAATGATCCGCAGCGTGCCGCCGCCGGGCTTGGACTTCACGCCCTTACGCGAGCGCCGCAGCGATGCGGCGCACGCCCTCGGTGAT
>JBFIHF010000954.1:0-1022 GCA_041601915.1 Bradymonadaceae bacterium | reverse complement strand
CTGTGCGTAGTTGGGGTCGGCGCCCGGGGCACAATCAATGGCGCAGACGGCGCAGTCGGGGCCGTCGTCGCAGGAGCAACGCGAGCAGTCGCTCACGATACGTCGCGGCTCGCCGTCCTCGAGGATCTCCAGCCACGCGCCATCGAAGCACGAGATGCCGCCGGAGACGCCATGGTAGGCGAAGACTGGATTTGTGTGCTCGTTGGTCAGTGTGAAGGTGATTGCGCCGGGCGGCAGCCCCACGTCCACGCCGGCGTCGGTGCCTCCGCCCGAATCGCCGCCGGAATCCGCGCCGGAGTCATCGATACTGACATCGCCACCGGCGTCGGGCCCGGCGTCGTCGCCGAGCTTCCAACCACTGTTCTTGCCCTCGCCGCTGGTGCCACAGCCCACAGACAGCGCGAGCATCAGAATCGTCCAGTTCATTTGAAATCGCATTTCACTATCTCCATTCGTTCCCTGGACGTCTCTTCAAGACTCGTGCCGGCCCGCAACCCCAGTAACCACGTGCGCACGGTTCGAAAATGCTCAGATATCTGACACTTCGGAAGCCGGGACGACGGGATTTGCGGGTGTCGCGGCTACGAGGCGGGCAGCGCCGCGAGCAGTCGCTGCACAATCGTCGCATCCACGGAAGGGTCCGCAGCGAGGCCGTCGAGGGCCGTGCGGATCTCGGTCGTGTCCCAGTGAGCGAACGTCTCTTCGGCCCGGCGATACGGGAAGGGCGCGTGCGGGGTGGCGAAACAGCCGCGGGGAATCGTCTTGGGGTCGGGCATCGGCGGCAGGTCGGACCAGCTACGGATGGCACCCACGACGGCTTGCAGTGCCGCGGGCGTCGGGCATGCCCACAGGTAGAACCAGCCCTCGGCGGCCCACGCGGCGCGCCATTCGAAGATCACCTCGCCGCCACTCGACGTCGTGGAACCGTTGAAGCGGATCAGCGGGCGGGCGAGCACGATCGCGTCGCGTCGCGCAAGATCGACGGACATCAGGACTTCGCCCAACAGCTTCGGGCAGCGACT
>JBFIHF010000953.1:0-1022 GCA_041601915.1 Bradymonadaceae bacterium | reverse complement strand
AGGCCTCGTCGTGCCGGTGATCAAACACGCCGATCGACTCGGGTTTGCCGAGGTCGAGAACGAGATCAGTCGGCTCGCGACGAAGGTCCAGGAGAACCGCATCACGCTCCCCGACCTCCAGGGCGGGACGTTTACGATCTCCAATGGCGGAATCTACGGCTCGATGCTGTCGACTCCGATCCTCAATCCCCCGCAGGTGGGGATTCTCGGCATGCACAACATCGTCGAGCGAGCCGTGGTGATCGACGGAAAGATCGAAGTTCGCCCGATGATGTACCTCGCGCTCTCCTATGATCACCGCATCATCGACGGCAAAGAGGCGGTCTCATTCCTCGTGCGCCTCAAGCAGTGCATCGAAGACCCTGAGCGAATCCTGCTCGAGATCTGAGAGGACCGCCCCATGGCATACCTGCTCTCCGCGTTACTTGTTCAAGGTGACCTGACCGCTGACCCGCGTGGGGTTTTCGAGCGGCTCGCGTTTCCAGACGGGATCGCCGCCGGAAAAGTGCCCTTCATCGAGGCGACATCGCCGCAACCGTTCAGCCGCTGTATCGGCTCGAATGGCGAGTGGACGATGATCACCGATTCGATGCCGTTCATCTCGCACAGCAAGACCTCGCCGATCGGGTCGCTGTGGTCGGGCGAGGTCGCCAGTTTCCTGCGCGAAGAGAGCGCGGGCGGGAAGCGAGCGTTTGGCTTCATCATGTCGAACCTTTCCTCCAGTTACGGGTTCTCCCTGCACGACGACGGCGAGCACAAACGCTCCCTCCTCGCCCAGATGGGAAACATCCTCGTCTCCGAGGGCAAAGCGCTCAAAGCCGAGAATGTGGTGGCTCAGGTTGGAAACAAGGAGCTCGCGATCTTCCAGCTGATGGAAGAGCTCCATGTGCCGTTCCACGACTTCGAATCCGTACGCTTCCACTTTTTCGCGTTTGAACGCAGCGGCTGACTATCATGTACGATCTCATTGTCATCGGATCCGGCCCTGGCGGCTACATCGCGGCGATCCGCGCTGCGCAGCT
>JBFIHF010000952.1:0-1026 GCA_041601915.1 Bradymonadaceae bacterium | reverse complement strand
GGTCGTCAACGCACGCATCGGCACCTACTCCCCGGTGGTCCTGCGCGAGCCCGAGTTTTCGCGGTACTTCGGCGAGCAGTCCCGCTGGATGGTCGGTGCCGATGGGAGTTGGATGTTCGCACAGTCCAGCCTCGGCGGCGGGCTCGGCGTCGACGGCGGGCTGAGCTACACCCGGATGCGCGGCGCCTCGTTCGCGGGCGAGCGTACTTACGCCGACGGCTCGAGCCTGACGCTGTTCCCCGCTCGGCTGGGGTTGCGCGCCCTGTCGGGCACCTGGTCCCGCTGGTTCGCGCTCTCGGTTCAGGCGGGTCTGCTCGCCGTCCCGTTCCGCTTTGGCAACCCCGGGGGGACCAGCGTGTCGGGCGATGGCACGGTGGGTCGCGGCGTGCAATGGGGCTGGGCGACATCGGCCCAACTCGCCATCAATCTCACGGGGTTCGACCGTGAGTCCGCCGCAAAATTGGAGTCGGGGTACGCGATCCGGCGGACGTTGCTGTTCGTCGAAGGCGACTACTCTCGGGCCGATGACTTCGGGCGAAGCTCGATCGACTTCGGGGCCACGCAACTCAACGTGGGCCTCGGTTTCACGTTCTGAGGCCCCGTGGCGTTAGAACGGCTTCGGAACGTTCCACTCGCATCGACGATTTGCGACGCGGTAGGACGGCTCCTCGTAGCACTCAGTGTCGCTGGCCACGAAGGTGGTGACGACGGTGTCGTTCACGATGCACGAGCACTCCTGCGACGTATTGCACTCGAGGTGGTAGGTCTTACCGTCCTCGCAACCTTCCCAGATCCCAAACGTCGTGTTGTAGCACTGGGAGTTGGCGTCGGAGTAGTCGCAGAACGTGTGGTCGACGCAACCCGCGGCCCGGCACTCCTGATCGCCGCGGCAATCGGCATTGGTGCTGCAGGCGGTCACGGCGTTCGTCGGGGTGTTGTTCGAGGTGTTGTTCGCGGTGTTGTTCGTCGTGACGATATCGGCGATGCAAATCCCCGACCGACAGGTCTGTCCGGCCGCGCACGTGC
>JBFIHF010000951.1:0-1031 GCA_041601915.1 Bradymonadaceae bacterium | reverse complement strand
AGCCGCTCGCCGAAGGACTCGACCTCGGTCCAGGCGTCGATCGAGCACGCGTCGCAGCAGATCCAATACTGGCGGACCCGGCAAGTCCTGGCGTCGCTCGACACGAACAACCCGGACCCCGAAGTCCGAAAGCCGGCCGCGTATGAGTCCCGCAAGTGCACCGAAATGGCGGCGGAGTGGGAGCGGCGCAAGTCGGACGCCGCGAAGCTCCAGATCGGCGCACTGCTCGAAGAGCTCGCCCGGAAGATCGACGCCATGGCCACGGCCGGGCAAGTCCTGAAGACGATCGCGACTGACTAATGGCCTACGCACGATGGAACTGCGACGGCTCGGACGTCTACGTCTACGAGACCGACGCCGCCTACGTCTGTGAGGACTGCTGCGAGCAGCCGACGCCGCGCGCCATGGTCGCACACCTGTTCGCGCACCGCCGCAAGGGCGACAGCGTCCCGGGCGAGGCTGTCGATCGTCTGCTGAACGAGGCCCATGCTGGTCACCGACCCGGCAAGGGATGCAAGTGCCGCAACTGTCGCCGCGGAGAGGAACTGGCCACTGAACTTGGCGCCAGACTCCGCGCTCAAGCGCTAGCGCAGTTGGCTGCAGACCGTGTGATTTCGGCCCCATCGGCCAACCCTAGCGACTGAACTCCGAAATGGCGCACGAGTCGAACATCGACCTGATCGAGAGGATCAGGACGGTCGCCGACGCCCCCCGTGTGTTCTGCGTCCGCCGCCCGATCCAGGTTTTCGGACGGAAGGGCGGGCGGGCGGCCATGCTCGAGGAACGCCCGCACCTGGACGTCCTGATCGACCGCGTCACCGGGACCCGCTCGGTCCTGCAACGGCTGACGACCGGCGATCAGGTCGAGAAATGGCACGAGGTCGCCGCTCTGGAGTCCACGTGCACCCTGGATGCGCCGCTGACGTGCACGCTCGAGCAGCTACCGATCATCACGGACGCCTACAGCAAGGTGATCTACGCCTTCGGCGGCAATCAGAGCGGCAAGACGCGGATCGCCGGGCACTGGCTGT
>JBFIHF010000950.1:0-1032 GCA_041601915.1 Bradymonadaceae bacterium | reverse complement strand
CACCCCTACCAGCGCCGCGCGACCGAGTTCGCGCTGGAGAACCGCAAGTGCGCTTTGTGGCTTGACATGGGCTTGGGCAAGACCGCCAGCACATTGCTAGCGGTGAAGCGACTGGTGTGGTCTGGCGAAACGAACAAGGTGCTGGTCGTTGCCCCGCTGCGCGTAGCGCGCTCGACGTGGCCTGCAGAGATCGCGAAGTGGGACGACTTCAACGAACTGACCTACACCGTGCTCGCCGGTGCGACGCAGGCCCAGCGCCTGCGCCGGCTGGACGAGGACGTGGACATCTACCTCGTCAACTACGAACTGCTGAAGTGGTTGGTCAACCACTACGGCAAGCGGTGGCCGTTCGACACGGTCGTGCTGGACGAGTCGAGCAGGATGAAGTCACCCTCCTCGCACCGGTTCCGGGCGATGCGCCGGACGCTGCCATACGTCAGGCGTCTGATCGAACTGACGGGCACGCCGTCACCGAACGGCCTGCTCGACCTGTGGAGCCAGGCGTACCTGCTCGACGGCGGGGAGCTCCTCGGCAAGACGTTCGGCGCGTACAAGCAGCGGTGGTTCTACGCCGGCGACTACTACGGGTACACGCTGGTGCCGTACTCGCACGCGCAGCGGCAGATCGAGAAAAAGCTATCCGACATCTGCATGTCGATGCGCGCCGAGGACTACCTCGACCTGCCCGAGTTGGTATCGGTCACCGTGCCGGTGGACATGGGACCGAAAGCGCTGAAGGCGTACAAGGCGCTGGAGGACGACATGTACGCCGTCCTCGACACCGCCGAGGTCGAGGTGTTCAACACCGCGGCGCTCACGAACAAGTGTCTGCAGTTCGCGAACGGTGCGGTGTACATGACGGACGAGCAGGACCCGGAGAATCGACACACGCACCTGGCGCACGACGCGAAGCTCGACGCGCTGGAGGAGTTGCTGGAAGACGTGAACGAGCCGGTGCTCGTTGCGTACTGGTATCAGAGTGACCTTGAGCGGCTGCAGGCGCGGTTCCCTGATGGCGAGGTACTGGGCGGT
>JBFIHF010000949.1:0-1034 GCA_041601915.1 Bradymonadaceae bacterium | reverse complement strand
CGGACTTCAGCTCAGTAACTTTGGTTGGTAGGCGATAGATCGTCGCATAGTCATCGTTCGTCGTCGCGGGAGCGCCGAATGTTGGGTCAACCTCCACTGGCGCGGCTGCGAGCCGAAACCACGTGTCGTCAATGTTCCTGAGCCCAAACACCGCTTCGTCCCCAACGTCTTCGGCGATTCCGTTGGACGTGAGCACGACAATCTCGACGAGGTCGCCATTTAGATCGTCCCCAACGAGGTGCTCCAGCACCTCAACTCTTTGCGCAAAGTGACCACTCCGGTACACGCGCTGGTCACAGGGCAGGAGCACGTAGTCGCTGGCAACCACCTTGCCGAGGAACAACACATCGATGTTTCTGGAAATCTCGCAGGGGCCCACCTCTCGGTCAGCACAGCCTTGCGGGCAATAGTCGTCGACGGCCTGCGGTACATAGCGGATTGTCCGCTCTTCGCCTCTCTCGTCGGGAGCGGAGGGTGAGCCGCAGGAATACAGCGCGGCACAAATCGCCCCAAGTTGCGCGAGTTTCTTAAAGTCTCGCATCAGTCCGCCTCCGTCCAAGGAAGCGTCGTTGGTGCGAGAAGAACCGAGAACATAGCTGCGTGGCGTCGCATCACCATAGTCTCGCAGAACGCGTTCTCGAGAGTAAGTGCTCGTTCCTCGTCAGACGGAGGCGCGGCCTTCCTGGCCTCGCCAGATCAGGAACGCGAGGCAGAGCGCAGCACAGATGGCGGCGCCGAGGAGGATGGCGAACACGGTGCCGGTACCGTCCTCGCCTTCGAGCACGCTGCCGAGCACGAGTTCCTGGAGTACCGACCCGATCGATCCCATCCCGTTGATCACACCGGCGGCCAGCGTGGCGCGTTTGGCGGAACCGACGTCGATCGCACCGGCACCGGTCATGAGCGCGTCGGGCCCGTACAGGCTGAACCCGATGAGGCCGAGTGAGATTGCGAACATCACGGCGCTGGTCGTTCCGACGGTGTAGAGCAGCCCGCACGACGCGGCCATCGCGATGATGAACATGAACGCGACT
>JBFIHF010000948.1:0-1038 GCA_041601915.1 Bradymonadaceae bacterium | reverse complement strand
GTCGTCGCACGGGATCCTGCGCGACACGACAACCGAAACCTACGGCAGCGGGAAACCGAGGCCCCGAGAATGGATCGAGTAATGCCAGCGAAACGACAATCACGGCGGACGTTCTCCGTCTGCGCATCCACCTACCGCCGCCTGATGCTGCTCGCCGAACGCGAGGGCGTCTCGAGCTCAAGCATATGCGAACGGCTGATCCTCGGCGCTTGCGATGCCAAGGACGTGCCCGATCCCGGCGCCGACTGGCAAAGCGCGATCCAAAAACAGCGAGCGAATCAAGTCCGCGCGGCAGCCGAGCACGGCGCGAGCATCTTCACGTTCTGAGGACCAGAAAGGGAAAAGGAAAAGCATGGACAAGTTCAAACAGTACCGACGCAAGCAGATCGCAGAACTACGACCGTTTGAGGAGGGCGAAACACTGGACCCGCTGGTGTCTGTATCGCAGGCAGACAAGGATACGGGGTCCCCAAGGGTCGGTGACATGATCGCGCGCAATCCGAAGAACCACGACGACCAGTGGCTTGTGGCGGGCGCGTACTTCGCCGACAACTTCGAGCCGGCAAGGACGCCGCTGGTGGACGTCCCGTCGCTTGTGACGGCAGGTCTGCCGGTGCCGCGCTGATGACACCACGACAGATTGCCAACGACGTAGCCGAGATGGCCGCCAACCGGATCGGCGCCGTGATCCGTGACCGGATGAACTGGCATCTGGAGCATCCCTTCGTTGCCTACAAGTTCCACCAGACGATGACGACAGCACTGCCACGCTGGCGCTGGCTGGCGCGACGGTTCCACAAGGCGCAGGCCCGGCGCTCGCGTGCGATGTGGCAAGCCGGCAGCGACGCGGCCAAATGCCACTTGGCCGAAGCGGTGATGAAAGTGAACGAGGCCAGCGCATGAAGGACCGGAACGCGTTCGTTTTCGTCGTCGCCGCGGTCTGCATCTTCGGCATGGCGCACCTGTTGACGGAGTGGATGCGGTGAAACGGACCCCGCTGCGCCGCGTCAATCCCGAGCGCCGCGCCCGTCTACGCGC
>JBFIHF010000947.1:0-1041 GCA_041601915.1 Bradymonadaceae bacterium | reverse complement strand
TGTCCGGGCGCTGCACGACCCTCGGCCGTACCGACCTGCACGACCCTCGGCCGTACCGACCGACGGTCGTGCTCCTCCAGCGAATAAGCGGGTGTCCGGGCGCTGTACGACCCTCGGCCGTACCGACCGACGGTCGTGCTCCTTCAGCGAATAAGCCGACCCTCGGCCGTACCGACCAGCCGACCCTCGGCCGTACCGACCGACGGTCGTGCTCCTCCAGCGACTAAGCGGGTGTCCGGGCGCTGCTCCGCGCTTCGGCGCCGGGTGCTGTCGCGCGTGCCGACGTGGCAACTTTCGTCGAATGCCGACCCTCGGCCGTACCGACCGACGGTCGTGCTCCTCCAGCGAATAAGCTGCCGACCCTCGGCCGTACCGACCGACGGTCGTGCTCCTCCAGCGAATAAGCGGGTGTCCGGGCGCTGCGCCACTTTCCGGCGCGGCCTGCGTCGCTAGAACAGTTCGGCGCAGTGGTCCGCAGCTCGGGCAACGGGAATCGTCGCGATGCACCATTCGCGATTGAGCTTGAGTCCAAGCTCCCGACCGCGGTGGATCGCGGCCTGCTCGTAGTTGAGATGACGCGTGGGATTGCTGATCCCGGCGATGCGGCCCATCTCGGCATCCATCGCCGCCGCGGAGATCAGCTCCTCCACTACGAGCTCGTCGCCAAGCGCGGCCCGGTTGAAGCACTGCATGTACCGCTCGTACATCCGCACGTAGCGATCGATGGCGTGTTTGACCCGTTGGTCATCTGGTCCGCTGCCCTGCGCAATCAGATCGGCCATCGCGTACTCGACGTAGAGCGCGGTATGCGCACGCTCGCAACTCCACTTCTTCTCAAGCGAACGCTCGTACAACACACGCGTTTGCAGGAGCACACGTTCCGCGCGATCGGTGCTGAGGGGCGCGGTCTGAAACAGAGTCGTCCATGCGATATTGTTCTCAAACACGCCGCTGGGAGACCCCGTCACGCGCTGACCGGTCCGAAAGTCGTACACGGCGGTCGAGTGGTCCCCGTTTCGCGCCGCCACGAACCCCTTCAGG
>JBFIHF010000946.1:0-1043 GCA_041601915.1 Bradymonadaceae bacterium | reverse complement strand
GTGGACCGAGGTCCCCAGCGAGCCCCGCTCGACGTGGCGCGCAGCTTGAGTACCGCCCCGCGAGCGTGCACGGTGTGGTCTTCGCCCTGGAAGCGCACGAGCGTGACCCTGCGGGAGTCCGGCAGGGCGCTCGTCGCCGGCGAGGTCGTCGCCGCGGTACCTGTGCCCGTCTGGGGGGAGCCACCAAACGATTTTGAGCGCTCGCGCGCCGCCCTGGATGCGCGCGCCGCGGTGTGTCGCATTTGCTCGAGTTGCAAGGCTACGACCCGGGCGTCTCGGGCTTCCATCGCAGTGAGGTGTCCGACCAGCGCATCGAGCCCCGGCACGTCCGCGAGGGAGCGATGGAACTCGCTCGGCTTTCGTAACGGGGACGGCGCCAGCGCCAGGGCATCGGCGTCGCGAACTTGGCCGTCGGCCGGCGAAACACCCGTGAGCATCTCGAAGAGCATCGCACCGACCGAAAAGATGTCTTGCTCGATCCCGCCCGTCTCGAACGTGTCGGGGGGCAGGTACTCGGGACAGGTGGTCTTGGGGCGAACGCCGGTGGCTGCGCCGTAGGAGCACAGCGTCGCCTGGGTCTCGCGGCCGGCGGCCGTACGCAGCACCACCGCCCGGGGTTCCAACCGGGTGTGCGCGACCCCGAGTCTGTGCAGCGCGTCGAGTCCCACCGCGACTTGCTGCGCGATCGACAGGGCGGTGTCGATGCCCAGGTCCCCCTTTCGGCGCAGTCGATCGCGCAGACGTTCGCCCTCGATATACTCGCTGAGAAAGATCGCGTACTCGTCGACCTCAAACGCGTCGACGAATTGTGAAAAATGGGGAGAGCGAAGTCGCATCAAATCGCGCGCTCTCTCCCGCCAGTCGCCCCGTGTGGTCAGACGTTGGATCGTCACGAAGCGAGCGAAGAAGTTCCGGCCCGTGCGGTCGCAGACCCGGTACAATTCGTCGGCCGATGAGAGCCGCTGAGCGACGGTGAACGCGCTGGTCAGCGTTCGCCCGAGCCACGGATCCGCACGGGTCGATGCCACCGGCCATCCGTCGAT
>JBFIHF010000945.1:0-1049 GCA_041601915.1 Bradymonadaceae bacterium | reverse complement strand
TCGGGAGATTTGCGTCATATCAGAGTTGGAAGATCAGGAAGCGCAAGATGCGCTCCATGTCTTGATTGAGGGTGGTCTGGCGCTCGTTGTGGAACGAGGTGAAGACGACAGCGCCGCCGGATGGATCAGTGTAGGTGATCAACAACGGAGCCGCAGGCTGCGAGCCGTCCGTGCTGGGACACGGTGTGAACGCACCGCCCTGCGCGCACAGCAACGCATCCCCCTCGAGCTGAACCACCGCGCCCATGCCGACGCCGGCGGCGACGGCCCAGTTGTTGTTGATGACGCCGTTGAGCGCATCCTGCGGGAATTCGATCACGGCGTCATTGCGGCCCAGCACGCTCTGCAGCTCCGGGGTCAGCACCGACGCATTGATCGTTTGTGGGGCGTAGCCGTCGCGGTGGTCGCGCACTCTCGTGTCGTCGCCGACGAAGTCGATCATGTCCGGAAACGCCTTCTCGATGAACGGCGCCGCCCAGTCCGAGATGTACACGCTCTTGCCGCCCTGTACGTAAGCCCGCAGGTTCGCCGCGATCGTCGTCATCGTCTGACCACTGAAATCGAACGCCTCGAGGTTGTCGTACAGGTCGCCGCAATTGATGAAGATGATGTCGTAGGCGTTCATCGCCGGCAGACTGGTGAGGAAAGCTTCCGTCGCGGTGTCGTCGAACGCATCGCTGCCGACGACGGTGAACGTCAGGTTCAGGGTACCGAGCACGCCTTCGACGTGGTCATAGGCCCCGGTAATGACCGCGATCTCGACGCTCTGATCGAGGCAGACCTTGTCCGCCGCCGAGGTGAGGTCCGTCGTCATGTCCTTCTGGATGATCACGGGGCGCATGCTGTTGAACGACCCGGTCTCGACCTTCAGCTGGTGCTGCCCGGATGGGATGTCGTTCAGCTCGAAGGTTCCGTCGCTCATCGTCCGCGTCGTCACCTCAAACGGCATCCCCGTCGCGCAGTCGATCCCGCTCACCGTCACGTCTGCCGCGGCGAGTGGCTCTCCAGAGGGCGCACACGTCTTGCCGATCAGGTCGCCGGTGCCGCAC
>JBFIHF010000944.1:0-1049 GCA_041601915.1 Bradymonadaceae bacterium | reverse complement strand
TCGGGAGATTTGCGTCATATCAGAGTTGGAAGATCAGGAAGCGCAAGATGCGCTCCATGTCTTGATTGAGGGTGGTCTGGCGCTCGTTGTGGAACGAGGTGAAGACGACAGCGCCGCCGGATGGATCAGTGTAGGTGATCAGCAGCGGAGCGGCTGCCTGCACTCCGTCGGTGCTCGGACACTCTGTGAGAAAGCCGTTGTCCGCACACCGCAACGCGTCCCCCTCGAGCTGGACGACGGCGCCCATGCCGACACCGGCGGCGACGGCCCAGTTATTGTTGAACACGTCATTGAACGGTTGCTGGGGGAAGTCGATCACGGCGTCGTTGCGGCCCAGCACGCTCTGTAGCGCCGGCGTCAGCACCGACGCGTTAATCGTCTGGGGGGCGTACCCGTCGCGGTGCTCGTTGACTTTCGTGTCGTCGCCGACGAAGTCGATCATGTCCGGAAACGCCTTCTCGATGAACGGCGCGGCCCAGTCCGACACGTACAAGCTCTTGCCACCCTGTACATACGCCCGCAGGTTGGCTGCGATGGTCGAGATCGTCTGACTACCGAAACCGAAATCGTCGAGGTTGTCGTAGAGGCGCCCGCAGTTGATGAAGATGATGTCGTACGCGTTCATCGCGGGCAGGCTCATAAGAAAGTCCTTCGCTGCGGTCTCATTTGCCGCATCGCTGCCGACGACGGTGAACGTCAGGTTCAGCGTACCGAGCACGCCTTCGACATGGTCAAACTCCCCCGTAATGACCGCGATCTCGACGCTCTGATCGAGGCAGACCTTGTCCGCCGCCGACGTGAGGTCCGTCGTCATGTCCTTCTGGATGATCACGGGGCGCATGCTGTTGAACGACCCGGTCTCGACCTTCAGCTGGTGCTGCCCGGATGGGATGTCGTTCAGCTCGAACGTTCCGTCGCTCATCGTCCGCGTCGTCACCTCAAACGGCATCCCCGTCGCGCAGTCGATCCCGCTCACCGTCACGTCTGCCGCGGCGAGTGGCTCTCCAGAGGGCGCACACGTCTTGCCGATCAGGTCGCCGGTGCCGCAC
>JBFIHF010000943.1:0-1053 GCA_041601915.1 Bradymonadaceae bacterium | reverse complement strand
GTCGGACTATACCGCCGACCGGGTGGTCCCGCTGGAGCCCGATGTGACGGCGCTGCGCGGCACCCTGTGGTTGCTCACCGACGAAGCGTACAAGAAGGCCGTCTCGGACTATCTGACGAAGAAGGGCGGCGCCGTGTACGCGACGGACGAGAAGATCGCGGTCCCCAGTTTCTCGAAGGAGACGGCCGTCACCCATCGCGGGCCGGTCAAGCGCCTCGACTTCGACCGGGCCCACTGGCGCGGCGTGGTCAAAGCGATCTCGGCGAGCATGCTCGCCGAAAAGCAGCTCATCGACTCCAGCGTCGACGTCAGTGCGGTGCGTATCGTGCGGTTCCTGACGACGAGCGAAGGCACCTCGATCGTCGATGAGTTCACGCTGTACTCCATCCAGGTTGAAGCGTGGGCGCGCGCCGACGACGGGATGATGCTCGAACACGGGCGCAGCTTCTACGCGCGGGACGTCGCCGAATTGCCCACGCAAGCCCAGATTCAGGACGAAGTCACGCAGATGCTCACTGAGCTCGTGGCGCTGCGGAACGCGCCGACGATCGACCCGTACACGGGGCCCGCGATCCTTGCCGCCGAGGCCAGCGGTGTTCTGTTTCACGAGGCCGTCGGCCATCGCCTGGAGGGCGAGCGGCAGCGGGACGAGGAAGAGGGTCGCACGTTCAAGGGGCGCGTTGGCCAGGTCGTGATCCCCGAATTTATCACCGTCGTGGACGACCCCACGCGCCCGACGCACGAGGCGGTGCAGCTGAACGGGCACTACGGGTTCGACGATCAGGGAGTCGCTGCGCAGAAGGCGGTGCTGATCGAGAAGGGCGTACTTCGTGGCTTCCTCAAGAGCCGCACGCCGATCGAGGGGTCGCCGCAGTCGAACGGACACGGCCGCGCCCAGGGGGCGCAGCAGTCGATGGCGCGCATGGCGAACACGATCGTGACGGCGAGCGCCGCGAAGAGTGTGCCGTACACCGAACTCAAGGCGATGTTGCTGGCCGAAGTGACGCGACAGAAGAAGCCGTACGGGTTGATCATCAAAGACATCACCGGCGG
>JBFIHF010000942.1:0-1054 GCA_041601915.1 Bradymonadaceae bacterium | reverse complement strand
CCGCTGAGCATTTTCATGTGCTCTCCGGCCTGGGCGAGGGTCATCGTCTTGTTCATGCCGTGGTGGACGATCGTGAAGTCCTCGCTGACCATGCCGGCGAGTGCGGCATTGTCACCGGCGGTGATCGCGGCGAAGTAGGCCGTCGCGATCGCCTCGTTGTCTGCGCTTGCCGCGCCCTCGACGACTTCGGTGCTCGCCGGCCGGGTGGCGAGGGCGGGCACTTTCCCTTCCGGAGCGGGCATCGCGCCGAGTTGCTGCATCATCGTCATCGGGTTGCTGCGCGCTTCGATGTTGCTGATGTCGCCATCCGCGAAGGTCACGATATGCAGGTAGTTGGTGCCGATCGCTTGGCTCGTTGGCGCCATCTCGCCCATCGGGGCGGTGTGGGTGCCGGTGATGACGCCTTCGACCGCGATCGTGTCCGGCCCGAGCACGATGATGCGCGCGGCGTCGATGTTCATGTCGGGAAATGGGCTGCGGAAGTCGTTCAGCGCCTTCACGACCGCCTCTTTCCCGGTCGTGGCTCCCATCGCGTTGACCATGACGACGGAGTCGGCGAAGCCATCGCCCATCGCGCCGCCGTTGTTGAGCTTCATGAGCCCATCTTGATACAGGGCCACCGGGTTCGCCGGCGCCGTCTCCTCCACGGGGGCGGCGACTTCTTCGTCCATCTTGGTTTCGGTCTTGCCGGTGGAACAGCCGGCGAGGGTGATCGAGAGCGCAAGAGCGCCCAATGTCGTTTTGACTTTCACGGTAGAGCTCCTCTGATTTCAGAATGTAGCTGAGGACTTAGCAACTCGCTCCCCGATGCGTCAAGGGCGGTTGTGTCCTTTGGCCTGGGACGGCTGGTGCCGACCGCTCACCGCGCAAGTCGGCGTGCGCGCTGGTCTTCGTAGAGTGACCGCGGCTCGAGGTCCTGTGCGCGGCCGCGGCCTTCGAGCCAGTCGGCCGGCCATGCCGCGGTCCACGGGCCGACGTCCTCGAGCTGCGCGCGAAGAGCCGGGTCGTCGGTCGGCATGTCCGTGAGCACGCTCATGCCGGGTGCCGTCCCAAT
>JBFIHF010000941.1:0-1055 GCA_041601915.1 Bradymonadaceae bacterium | reverse complement strand
GATGGCCGCCGGCCAGATGTTGATCCCAACGACCCCGGTCCAGGGGCACTGGCTACAGGCGAAGAACCTCGCCACGGCGACCTACGCCGAGATCGAGCAAGGGATCGCCGCCGGCCGAGCGCGACCACAGGCCGCCAAGGCGACCCTGAGCTGCTACGACAACCCATGGATCCCCGAAGGCGAGGTCGACCGGACGATCGAATCCCTAGGTGGCAAGGACGACCCCCGCGTCAAGCGCGAGGTTCTGGGCCTGTGGGTTGCCGAGGGTGATCCGCTCTGGACGCACTTCGACGCGACGAAGCACCTCGTCACCTGGGCCAACCGGGACGTCGAGCGATACGGCTACGTCGACATCACCACCCTGGTGGGCCGCGATCTCTTCCGAGGCATGACGCGGGCGACCAAGTTCCAGTGGCTGCTCGGACAAGACTACAACTTCAACCCGTACAGCGCGGTCGTTGCCAAGTTCATCGTTCCCGTTGGTGCAGATCACTCCGACCCCGCGAACTGGATCCTGTACGTCGAGGATGTGATCGTCCGCAAAGCGAAGTCGACCGCGGAATACGCGGACTGGCTGTCGACGCAGGCGGGCGCGTGGCACGGGCGCGGCATGAAACAGGACGCCTACGCGGGCCAGCATGTCGTCGGCGACGGGCAGGGGTTCTACCGCAACCGGGACATGCGACAGAACGTGTCGGCGGACTCCGACGAGATGAAGAAGGCCGGCTACATCGTCCGTGCGCCGATGTACCGCGGGGCCAAGAAGTCGCCCGGCAACCCGCCGCGCGACGTTCGGATCGGTTGGCTGAATGACCTGTTCTACCGGAACCGAGTGCTGATCAACGCGTCCAGCATGTCGGACGGCGTCCGCTGCCAGGATCTGATCGAATCGCTCGAGACCGAGGTCCAGGGCAAGAAAGCCAGCAACACGCACGCAGATCGGATCTCCGGCGTGACCGACGGGCTCGGCTATCTCGCCTACGCGGCGCTGTTTCACCGAAAAGACCCGGTCGAGGACAACCCTGCGCCGGCGATCACCGCATCAGGCTGGACGT
>JBFIHF010000940.1:0-1055 GCA_041601915.1 Bradymonadaceae bacterium | reverse complement strand
TCCGAGAAGTTCGGTGGTCAGGCGATGGACTTCGACATGATCGACAAGGCTCCGGAAGAGAAAGAGCGCGGGATCACGATCTCGACCGCTCACGTCGAGTACGAGACGCAGAATCGTCACTACGCGCACGTCGACTGCCCGGGCCACGCCGACTACGTCAAAAACATGATCACGGGTGCCGCGCAGATGGACGGCGCGATCCTCGTGGTGAGCGCGGCCGACGGCCCGATGCCGCAGACGCGGGAGCACATCCTGCTCGCCCGTCAGGTCGGTGTCCCGGCGATCGTCGTGTTCCTGAACAAAGCGGACATGGTCGACGACGACGAGCTGCTGGAGCTCGTGGAGCTCGAAGTGCGCGAGCTGCTCGACAAGTACGAGTTCCCCGATGACGGTCCGATCGTGACCGGCTCGGCGCTCGAAGCGCTGGAAGGCAAAGACACCAAGTACGGCGTCGGCGCGATCCTGGCGCTGATGGAAGCCGTCGACGAGTATATCCCGATGCCGGAGCGGGAGACGGACAAGCCGTTCCTGATGCCGGTCGAGGACGTGTTCTCGATCTCGGGTCGCGGCACGGTCGTCACCGGTCGTATCGAGCGCGGGATCATCAAGGTCAACGAAGAGATCGAGATCGTGGGCCTCAACGCCAAATCGACGAAGTCCGTCGTGACCGGTGTCGAGATGTTCCGCAAGCTGCTCGACGAGGGCCGCGCGGGCGACAACGTCGGCTGCCTGCTCCGTGGTGTGAAGAAAGAAGACGTCGAGCGTGGCCAGGTCCTCGCGAAGCCGGGTTCGGTCCTTCCGCACACGGGCTTCTCGGCCGAGGTCTACATCCTCACCAAAGAAGAGGGTGGACGTCACACCCCGTTCTTCGCCGGCTACCGCCCGCAGTTCTACTTCCGCACCACGGACGTGACCGGGTCGGTGGAGCTGCCCGAAGGGATCGAGATGGTGATGCCTGGTGATCGCGTGACCTTCAAGGTCGAGCTGATCAACCCGATCGCGATGGAGCAGGGTCTGCGCTTCGCGATCCGCGAAGGCGGCCGCACCGTCGGCGC
>JBFIHF010000939.1:0-1057 GCA_041601915.1 Bradymonadaceae bacterium | reverse complement strand
GTTTCCTGCTCGCGACCTCGCGTCGCTGTCCGATCGCTTGCGCGCGGCGTTTCGCAACAGCCAGGCGTTGGCCCTCAGCGTGGCGTTGTTGCTGTCGGTGTTGGCGGCGTTCGTCTTCATGCGCCCGCTGCAGCGGCTCGCGAAGTCGGCCCAGGCGATCGCGCGGGGCGACTTCACGGCGTCGGAGACCTGGCGCGGCTCCGATGAGATCGGCGACGTGGGCCTGGCCCTCAACACGCTCGCCCAGGATCTGCGGCAGCAACTCACGGCAGCCCACGCGTCGGAGACGCTGCTCATCCAGGCGGCGGAGTTCTTACAGTTTCCGCTCGCGCTGATCGGGCGCAAGGGGGAGATCTTGGCGCTCAACGGCGCGTTCCGCCGCATGGTGGAGGACCCGTCGACGGACGCCGAGGAGATCGTGGCACGCCTGCTCAAGTCCAAGAAGTACGACAAGACGTATCGCAGCGTGCGCTCCGACGGCGCTTCCGGCGAAATGCACTGGACGCGGAAAAAGGTCGGCGTGGTGTTGCAGATGCACCTGCTCGAACGCCCCGAAAGTGAGCCACTCGTTCTGCTGACCGCGCACGACGACCGCTCGATCGTGTCGAGTCTACCGCTCGCGACCGATATTCGGCCCGTCGCGCTGGCGACCGTCGTCGACGCGGCGCTGGCACGAATCGCGGCGCAGGTCCCGACCTGCACGTTCGAGGTCGACTACCTCAACGCGCAGAGCGACGCGGCGATCGTCGATGCGGAGGGGCGCGTCGAGCTCGCGCTCGCCGTGTTTCTGGAGTCCGCCGGGCGTGCCAATGCCCGCGTGAAGCTGAACGTGTCCGGGAACAGCCTCAATGTCGCGCTGTGGGTGGACGGTGAGCTCCCCGCGGCACCGATCCGACTCGTCCGGCACCTGCTGGGTCCCTGCGGCGGCTCGGTATCGAACGGCGAGTACGTCGTCCTGCACCTCGCGAGGGCCTGATTGTACATCGGCGCCACATCGCTGAGACCGATTGCGAACGCCCGCGACCAACGCACGTTGGAGCTGCGGAACTTCTTTCGC
>JBFIHF010000938.1:0-1057 GCA_041601915.1 Bradymonadaceae bacterium | reverse complement strand
GTACCGTGGTCTGACGGAAGGGGAACAGCGGCATCACGGATCCGATCTGCTGGCGGGCCGCAGGCGCTAATTCGCGTTCATCCGCTCGACATAGGCGCGCATTTCCTCGGCCTCGTGCCGGGCGTCGCGCAGACCCTCCATCGCCGCTGACAGCTCGGCCTCGGTCTGGGTCAACTGGTTTGTCAGTTCGGCCTCGCGTTGCTGCAGGTAGGTGATCGCCTGGTCGCGGGTTTCTTCGGCCTCGTGCAGTTCCTGGCTCATCCGCTCCAACTGGTCGACATCGGCCTGGCTCACCCGGGTAAAGCGGTGGATCAGCCAGTTGGCGAACCAGCCGAGGCAAAAGGCAACGAACAGGATGATCGCGGTGGCGACGATAAACTCAGTTCTGTTCATCGGGGGTTCCTTCTGCGTTGGCGTCGGGCGCCTCGTCAACGGTGTCGCGGGGCGGTTCTTCGCCCTCGTCAATCTCGGTTTCGGTGTCGCCCGCGCCGTCCGGCTCGGGCGCGGTTTCTTCGCGGATGAGGTGGAACTCGATGCGCCGGTTGGCTTCGCGTCCCGCCTCGGTGCCGTTGTCGGCGATGGGGGTTTCTTCGCCATAGCCGCGCGCACGATACGAAGCGGTGAGCACGCGGCGGGTGCGCAGTGCGTCCAGCACCGACTGCGCGCGGTCCTGGCTGAGCTGCTGGTTCATCGTCTCGCGGCCCTGACTGTCGGTGTGGCCCTGAACTTCGAGCGGGATGTCGCCGCAAAGCTGAAGCAGTTCCGAGAGGTCGTCCAGAATGTCCTTGGCCGAAGCGTCCAGCGTCGCCGATCCGGGCTCAAAGGTGATCTTGCGATCACCGACGATGTCCACGATCTGCGTCTCGCATTCCTCGGGCGTCGGGATGCCGAGCGAGGCGTCGAGCTTTTCCTGATAGACGACGGCGATGTTGAAATCCTCGGCCTCGCCCAGCTTTTCCGCCAGCAGGCTGGCAATTTCAGACCCTGCATTCTGATTTCCGGTGTTGCCCGTGATCGAGACCGTTTCCGGCGTCACGGTCACCGAACCGTTCGACAG
>JBFIHF010000937.1:0-1058 GCA_041601915.1 Bradymonadaceae bacterium | reverse complement strand
GTCGCCTCGAACGTGCCCGCGCCGTTGATCGTGATCGCGTTCGCCGAGCAGGCCCGCTGCGCGCCCTGGATCAGACAGACCCGGTAACTCATCGCGTTCGTCGGTGCCGTCGTCACGATCACGCGGTGATGGATCATCCCCTGGGCGTAGTCGTTCGGGGTCGTGAAGTTCGCCGGAGCCATCCCGATCCCCACACTCGAGAACGCGCCCGTCGCCTGGGTGTGATTCACCGCGGTGTCCGCCAGGACGACCTGTACGGCCGTCGCGCTAGCAGGAACCGCGAGTGCCGCGGCGAGGGCGAGCGCAAAAAATCCAGATCGATGCATCGGGGATCCTGTTTGGTCGGAATCAGTGCAGCGAGCCTAACCGGGCCGCCGGTCACCGTCCAAATAGTGGCTTAAAAGCTGGTCAAAAGGTACCGGTGCCCGCGATCTGGATCAACCGCGTTCACTCGCTCAACAGCGGGGGCGGAGCATCGGGCAGACGCACGTCTCGCATCTGCTGGTCCGGCGCGGCTCCCATGAACAGGTACGCCGCGGCCATCACGATGATCATCACCAGCGCCACGACCTCGTACGGCATCCGGGTCTTGAACAGGTACTCTTCGGCAAAGAATCGGCCCCGCGAACGCGTGCGAATCCGGGAGCGCACACGCTCGGCGAAGTCATCGGGCGCGAATTCGAACGGCAGGCCCTGCACAGCGCCCATGATCGACGCAAAGTCTTTCCACTGCTGGGCGAACGACGGGTCCGCGGCGAGGCGCCCCTCGAAGTCCTGACGTTCGTCCGCGGAGAGGTCGTCGTCGAAGTAGGCATTGAACAGGAGATCCTGCTCGCTCACCTCGCTGTCCATCGCTGTCAGTTCGTTCGACATCACATCACCCACTATACCGTGATTCGACGTACTCCTTCAAAGCCGCCCGTGCTCGAAACAGACGGCTCTTCACCGTGCCTTCCGCAAGTTCAACGACGTCGCAGATTTCGGCGTACGACAGGTGCTCGATGTCCCGCAGCACCAGGATCGTTCGGTGCATCTCGTTGAGGGAGGCGAGCCCATCG
>JBFIHF010000936.1:0-1058 GCA_041601915.1 Bradymonadaceae bacterium | reverse complement strand
CTCTCGTTCCAGCGTCAAATCGCGCACCCCCGGCGTTCCGACATCCGCGGGCTCGAAGGGATCCTCACGGCTGTACCCGCAGCCATCCACGACGAAGACGCCCTCGCTCCCCGCCCTCGCCAAGAGCGTATAGCTGCGCCCGGCGACCAGCGGCACGCCGCACGGTATCGGCGACTCGACTCGCACGACGTCCCCAGCTTGGCCGCGGAAGACCTTCTTCGGCGTGACCGTGGCGAGGAGCTTGCCGTCCGCGGCGTCGGCGCCCACGACCGTCCCCCAGAACGCGAGATCGACGGTCTTGACGTGCTCGCGCACCGCGGGCATCGGCTCGCACGGGCACGCTCCCGCGGCCCCGGGAACCAGCGCGCCCACGGTTGCGAGCACAAGCACCACGAGCAAGCTGTCAGCGTTCATGAGGTATGTAGGGGCGGTAAGACACCCCCACGATACGGGATCGAGGCGGCGGCCAACACTGGTTTGTTCGCCCGCGGATCGGCACATCCGCCAACGCGCAGCAAGGGACGCTTGAGCGCCGCGCAGGGTGGGGTTATCTTCCGCGGATGGAAGACCACCTACAGCAAGCCCTCGTTCCCTATGTTCTGACGTTCGGACGGAACGCGACGTATCTGAACCTGGACATCGACATCGATGACGAGATCGTCGTGCTTCAGGTCGAGGACGAAGAGAACGCGGACTTCTGTCGCTTGCTGAACCACTCGAACCAGGTCGCGTTCGGTGGTCCGCGAGGGATGGGTATGCCGCTGTGGGTCATGCTCGATTGCGCAATCATGCCCAGCGCGATCGTCGGCTTCATGCTCGACGCCGACGATGCCCCCGATGACTTGTGGCAGGTGCTCGATATCGACGAGGACTACGAAGGGTGGATCCCGGTGTCGGAATATTGTGCGGCGCTGACCATCGAGCCGGGCTGCGTGTCCGGGTTTTCGTTGCATTCGCACATCCCGAGTCAGGGGATTGCCACGCGCACCAAGGCACTGGCGCTCGCGGTGCTCGACGCGAAGGCGCAGATCGGCGTGACTCAATTCAGCAATCCGTCG
>JBFIHF010000935.1:0-1062 GCA_041601915.1 Bradymonadaceae bacterium | reverse complement strand
GGGCGCGAGCTCGTTCGTCAGCACGTCGTGCGGCTCTTCGAGCCATCCGCCCGTAGACACTGGGGCGATGTGCGTCGGGACGAGCACGTCTCCACGCCTCGCCGACTCGCGGTACATCGGCACGAGATCGAGCGGCACGGTCATGTCGGCGACGCGCGTGATCCCGACGGCGAGAAGCGCACGGTAGTGCGACGCGATCCGCGCAAAGAAGCCTTCGGCATCGTGTTCGACGAGGCCTGCGCGCGCGAGGGCTTCCACGCGACTCATGCCGCGCTCGATCAGCAGCCCATCGCGCTCGATCACTCCGCCCGGCGGGCTCGGCGTCGTCGCGTCGATGCCTGCCGCGCGCAGCGCGGTCACATTCGCGATGGCGCGGTGACAGGTGTAGTGCATCGCGAACACCGGTCGATCCGGCACGGCTTCTTGCAGCTCGGCCGCGGTCGGCGCGCGGCGCTCACGCATCGTGTGCTCGTCCCAGCCGGTCGCCACGAGCCACCGCCCCGGCGCCATCCGCGCCGACGCTTCGGCGAGCCGTGCCTGCATCGCCGGGATATCGGCGACGCCGTCGAGCGCGACCTGACCACCGTACAACGCCGTGACGCTCACGTGGTGGTGTGGATCGATGAAGCCCGGCAGCACGACCGCGCCACCCCCGTCTTGGACCTCCGCGGCGGGATACGCATCGCGCAGGCGGGTCTCGTCGCCGACGGCCTCGATCCGGCCGTCGGCCCACGCAAGTGCGGTGGCGGTCGTTCCGGCGTCGTCCATGCAGACCACGCGCGCGTTGGTGAGCAGCGTTGTTGGACTCATAAGCCTTGATGGGCGGGCGCGTCGGCCGACGCGCTGGCTGGCCGACCCCGCTTGCGAATTCGGCAGTGTGGGGAACACGATAGCCGCTCCCTAGCCGGCGGTCAGGGTGAAATAGACGCTGCTGGCCAACATGTAGAACACGATTCCGTAGGCCGGTCCGGTGGCGAGGAACACCTGCCTCGCGTTGATCTTCGAGACGCTTCTTCCGAGCAGCACGGGGTAGGCGGCGCGCAACGCCGTGTAAGCCGCGCC
>JBFIHF010000934.1:0-1068 GCA_041601915.1 Bradymonadaceae bacterium | reverse complement strand
CTCAACATCGACGTCGAGAACGAGCGCTTCTCGCTCGGGATCAAGCAGCTCGAGCCGGATCCGTGGGAAACGATTCCGTCGCGCTACCCCCCAGGAAAGGTCGTGGAGGTCACGATCACGAAGCTCACCGATTTCGGTGCGTTCGCCGAACTGGAGGAAGGCATCGAGGGCCTCATTCACATCTCGGAGCTCTCCAATGAGCGCATCGAGGACCCGTCGCACGTCGTGAAGGTCGGTGAGGAGCATCGTGCCGAAGTGATCAGCGTGGACGCGAAAGAGCGCAAAATCGCCCTTTCGATCAAGTCCTTCGCACGTCGTGCCGAGCGTGGCGACCTGCGCGAGTACACCGATCAGCAGGGCTCGCCGACGGCGCAGCTTGGCGATCTGCTCAAGGGCAAGCTCGGCGACCTCGCCAGCGAGGCGTCCGACGAGTCGATTAAGCCGCTCGAGGAGCCGATCAAGGTCGCCGTCTCCGACGCGCCTCCGGTGCGGGTCGGTCTGGACATCTCGTCCGAAGAAGAGTGAGACACGGCAGGTGCTGAGGCATCCGGCACGAACAATCTGAGGGCGCTCCTACCGGAGCGCCCTTTTTCGTTCTTGGCACTGTCATGAAGCGGGTCTACCCTCGCTCCGATGTTGGATTCCCTCGACGACAAGCGCCTGATCTTCGTTACCGGCAAGGGCGGAGTCGGCAAGAGCACCACCACCGCCGCCCTGGCCGCAGCCCTAGCCGCGCGCGGCAAGCGTGTGCTCGTGGTGGAGACCGACACCTACTCGTCGATGGCCGAGATGCTGGGCGCCAAAGCGAACGGCATCGTGCCGATCGAAGCGCGGGACGGCGTATGGGCCGTCAACCTCACGGCGCGCGAGTGTTTGGTGTCCACCCTCGGGCGATTCCTGCCCAGCGAACGCATCGTCCGCGCCGTGACCAGCAACCGAGTCGCGGAGACGTTCTTTGAGAGCGCTCCGTCGGTCAGCGAGTTCGTGCTGCTCGATCAGATTCAACTCTACGTGGAGACCGCCGCGACGCAGGGCTTCGATCACGTGCTGGTCGACCTCCCCGCCTCG
>JBFIHF010000933.1:0-1071 GCA_041601915.1 Bradymonadaceae bacterium | reverse complement strand
CGCCCTGTACACCCTGCCGTCCGAAGCGCGGTACGCCGGCATGGAGATCGTCAGCTCTGCGCTCAACCAGATCGCCGCGCGCATGAAGTCCGACAACTGGGCGAACGCCTGGGAGCACGCGCCGAACCACCAGCCCGTCCTTGTCAAATGGCCCGCGTGGGCTCTCAACAATCCGCTCGGAAGCCCCACCGATGACTGAAGCGAGAGCGAGCGAGCGTGCGCTACTGAAACTCGCGGCGTCTATCGTGGTCGCGCTTCGCGATGCTGTCTGTTGCGCGACGCCGCTAACGCTGGACTACCGAACGCCGATCACCGCCGACGACGCGATGGAGATCGCGGACGCGTTGCACGCTGTCGCCGGCGCGGTCGCAGACGCATCCGACGCGCTCGATCTTGCCCAAGGGACAGCCGTAGCGATTGCGGCTGAAAAGAAGAAACAACAGATCCGGCGACGCAATCGCGCTAACAAAAAAAGACAGATCATCGAGGCAATGCCGCCCGAGCTACGCGAAGCGCGAAGCGCGATCTACGAGGTCAACTCCGCGTTACTGCGGATCCAAAAAGAGGCAAAGAGCAATGGCAACGAAACGCGTGAACATCAGGACGATCTCAGGACTGCAGACGCTGCTCACGGACGGCGTCGAGAGCCTGTACGGCGTGAAGCAAAAGGATCTCCAATGGTCCAGGACGGTCGTCGCGGCCGTCAACTCCGGCAACTCGCTGCTGCGTACGCAGATCATGGCGGATCGCCAGACGGAGTAGACGAATGCGTTGACGCATCGGGAGCATCGAAGATCACAGGGATGGCGGTTGCCACCCTCGCGACGCTTCGGTGCAGGGGGGGCGGTCCGCCTTTCATCAAGTACAACCGATCCGTGCGTTACAGCGTGTCGGCGCTTCAAGAGTGGCGCGACGCGCGAGTGGTGAGTAGATGACTGAAGAACACACCGACCTCGTACGCCAACCCAACCCGCTGTCGTCCTCGCTTGCGCTGTCGAGCGGACAGGAGTGGAACGGCGTCATCAGGCGCTGGGCGCAACTGATGGCAACCGGCGCAGTGCCGGCGCACAT
>JBFIHF010000932.1:0-1073 GCA_041601915.1 Bradymonadaceae bacterium | reverse complement strand
GGGCCTGCTCCACATCCAAGACGCCTTTTACACGCTGGGCGAGGCGGTGCTGCTCGGCGTTCCGTGGCACGAGGTCGCGCCGATGACGTTCGTTGTCGTCCGCTCGGTCCCACCGCACGAGGTCGCCCTGTACACCCTGCCCGGCGAGGCACGCTACGCGGGGATGGAAATCGTCCGAGCTGGTCTCGACCAGATCGCTGAGCGTACGAAAAACAACCGATGGGCGAACGACTGGGAGCAGACCCCTAGCGGCCAGCCTGTCCTGATCCAGTGGCCGTCGTGGGCGCTGCGAAATCCGTTAGGGGCGTCCGAATGACCGATGAAACCGTGGCCGTTGCAACGATCGGAAACCCGCTGTCCGCCTCGCTTGCGCTGTCGAGCGGCGAGGAGTGGATCGGCGTAGAAAAGCGCTGGGCTAAGATGATCGCCAACGGCGGAGCCCCGGCGCATATCAAAACGCCAGCGCAGGCGATCTGCGCGACGCGTTTCGGCGACGCGTTCGGCTGGGACGAGATGCGATCCGTCCGATCGGTCTACGTCGTCAAAGGATCGCCGACGCTTAAGACCGAGGCCATGGTCGCGCTGGTCCACGAAAAGCTGCCGCACGCCGAGATCGAGATCCTGGAGTCGACCGACCAGGCGTGCCGCGTTCGCGGGCGACGGTCGAAAGACCATCCTTGGAACCCGGCCGAGTTTACGCTCGCGATGGCCAAGCGCGCCAACCTGCTGAGCAATCCAACGTGGCGGTCCTACCCGGAGGTCATGCTCCGCTGGCGTGCGCTGTCGCAGCTTTGCCGGTTCGAGTTCTCCGACGCGACGAACGGCGCGTACACCCGCGAAGAGGCCATGGACGCCGAGTGGACGGTCTCGCAAGGCGTGCCGACATCGAACACGCTTCCCGCGTCGATGCTCCCGCCCGTCGAAGCCGAGCCGGTCGCGCCGTGCGATCTCTGCGGCGGCGTCGGTGAGCACGACGTCGACTGCCCGCACTGGGTCGACGATTCCCCTCCAGTCATCACCCCGGGCGGCGGCTCGGACGGGGGCGCACGACCGCCGTCCGGGGATGGTGGCGC
>JBFIHF010000931.1:0-1074 GCA_041601915.1 Bradymonadaceae bacterium | reverse complement strand
GCCACCGAACAGCGCTACATCCGTGAACTCCGCGAACTCGGGATCGAACCGGCGGACGCAATGGAGTGGATGAACCGCGGCGGCGCCCTGACCGACAAGTACTACAACACCATCAAGCACGCGGGCCTGCAGTTCACGAACGAGATCGTGATGAACCCGCGGGCCACGGTGCGCCCGATGTGGCATTCGAATCCGCATGCGCACACGGTGGCCCAGTTGAAGGGTTTCCAGACGGTGTTCGGCAACACCGTGGTGAAGCGCGCGTATCAGGACATCTCGCGCCTGTGGAAAGGCAATGCGGAGGAGGGTGCGATCGCCGCGGCGAAGTACGCCTCTGCTGCGAGCCTCATGATCTACGCCGCGATGCTGGGTAACGAACTGCGCGAACGAATCAAGTACGGACCCGGTGGCAATCCGAAATTCAAGAACGAACCCGCTGTGGAGACGCTCGTACGTGCCATCGATCGCACCGGCTTCACCGGCATCGCGCAGTGGGGCCTCGACGCCACGCTCGCGCACCGCTTCGGCGGGTCCGGTGTCGGGGCGATCATGGGGCCGGCGTACTCGCAGATAGACGAAATGCTTGAAGCCGCCGGCATGTACGGGGACGCTGGAAGTACGAACAAGGTCAACCGCGAACTGGTGAACGCGGTGCCTCTCCTGAACGTACACAAACCCTCCCGCGACGCCATGGTGGACTGGCTCAACCAATAGGACGACATCTGAATGGCAACATACTTCCGCGTTATCGAGCCGGGTCGGCAGTTCTTCGACGCCAACGGCGCGGTGCTCGCCGGCGGCCTCATCAACACCTACGACCCCGGTACGACCACGCCCAAGACCTGCTACCAGGACAACGCCGGCGCGTCGTCACACGCCAACCCGATCGTACTCGACGCCGCCGGGCGCCTCCCGGCCGCGGTGTGGACGACGACCGGCGGTGTGAAGCTCGTGGTAACGACCGCGGCCGCCGGTGCCATCTTCACCGAGGACGACGTGGAGGGCGTCAACGACGTGTCCGCGAACTCCGCGAGTGAGTGGACGGCGTCCGGTCTAACGCCGACCCGCACCGGG
>JBFIHF010000930.1:0-1082 GCA_041601915.1 Bradymonadaceae bacterium | reverse complement strand
GCGACGGCGACCAGGGACAGCAGCGATGTTCTCACAGGGTCTCCTTGACCACGGGTGGCATGAAAGCATCCACGCCGCCGCGTTATGCCAAGAAGGTCCCGTCAACGCCAATCGGAGTGGTCCGCGAGCACGCGATTTGCGGATGCCAGGTCGTACTGGACCTCAGCATGAAGGGGACGCGGTACGTCGGCAGGGCGCAACCAGTCGCTCTCCTCACACTCCCACACCGGCGCCGGGGTGAATATGAGATGCACGTGTCGCAGGTTCAGGAAACTTCCGTCCGCGACAATCGTTGCCCGCAACTCTCCTGCCCCCAGCCGCTTCGAGACCCACGGCGAGCCGACGAAGTGAACGGGCTTGCTGGGCCAATGATGCGCATCCCAGCCGAGATCGACGAAGGCCGCACGGGCGCGGCGTCGCTCGGGGACATCCAAGTGTGAAAAATAGTAGAAGGGGACGGAGTGGAACACGGTTTCGTGTCGATCGGACGGCTCGTCGAGCAGCTCCACCAGAGTTCGCTCGTGTTCTCCGAACCAGATGCCCCAGCGACGTCGATCGCTCGGGGCGATCGCGAATGACTCGGCGCGCCGGATGATGAGGCCGTCGAGGTCCGCGATCGTGTTGTCGGACGTAACGAGTTCGCCGGTCTCGTCGATCGCCAACAGGTGTCGGAGTCTGTTTCCCGGCTCCCCGTACGCGGCCCACAGATACTCGCCCGCGACGTTTCGGTAGACGGGGTTGCGCATCAGAGACCGCCATTGAGCGGGCGTCCAGACCCGCTTGTCCGCGTGCGACCTGTCGATCCGATGGCGGACGAGCTTTGCTGCGCGTGCGATCTCGCGTTTCACGAGACGCACATCCTGGCGAGTGCTGCGAATCGCGGCTGGATCGTCGCGCACGAGCGGCGGGGGTAAGGATCGCACGGGACGGTCGCTCAGGAGCGCGTGGAGCTGGTTCTCCGAATCGAGGCGCAAGCGCAAAGGACCACGCCCTCCGTAAGGCAACTCGATCGGACCCGTTGCGAGCCCGAAGTCGGGGACGAAGCGCTCCAACAGGGCGTCGCCGAGGCCCAGATCTTCGGC
>JBFIHF010000929.1:0-1084 GCA_041601915.1 Bradymonadaceae bacterium | reverse complement strand
TCGCCGCAGGACTTGAGCCCGACCTCGGCGGCTGTTCGGGGCCCGGTCGATCCGGCGCTACCCTTCAACCGACCCCCCGGACGAACGGAACCTCCACGCATGCCGAACATCGGACCCCTCGAGCTGGCGATCGTGCTGCTCATCGTGCTGCTCATCTTCGGTCCCAAGCGCCTGCCCGGACTCGGGCGGCAGCTCGGCTCCGGGATGCGCGAGTTCAAGGACTCGATCACCGGCAGGACCGACGACGACGACGAGGACGACGAGTTCACGAGCCGTCCCGAGCTCGGCGCCGCGCCGAACGACGAGGCGTCGGCCCGTCGCGACGACGCCCGCATCTCGGGCTCGTAGTCCACAGCCTCGGGCCCGCGCACGATGGCATCGACGCTCACCCGGCCCATCGGTCACGAGGACCGGCTCAGCCTCGTCGAGCATCTCGACGAGCTGCGCTCGCGCCTGATCGTCAGCGGGTCGGTCCTGCTGATCGCGTTCGTCCTCTGCGCCTGGCAGAACGACGCGCTGCTCGGCACGCTGAACGCACCCCTGGAGCGCGCTACCGAGACCTCGCTCGAGAAGGGGCGTGGGCTCCCCGGACAGCTGCAGAAGACCCAGCTCGCCGTGCGTGCCCTCAGCCAGCAGAACGCGGCGATCGCCGCCGCGCTGGCCGATCCGTCCCTCGAGCTGACAGCCGCGCAGCGCTCCCGCCTCGTGCAGGCCAACAAGGCCGCGGCGGCCGCCGTGGCCGACATGCCCATCACCAAGGGCAACCAACCCGTGACCCTCCGGGTGGGTGAGCCGTTCATGACGACGCTGACGGTCGCCCTGTACTTCTCCCTGCTGTTCTCGCTGCCGTTGCTGCTCTACCAGGCGTACGCGTTCGTGCTGCCCGCGTTCCGCCCCGAGGAACGCAGGGTGGCCCTCCCCCTGATGGCGATGGTGCCGTTCTTGTTCATCGGTGGCGTGGTGTTCGGCTACTTCGTGGTCCTCCCACCCGCCACGCAGTTCCTCCAGAACTTCAACAGCGATTCCTTCAACGTGCTGGTCCAGGCCCAGGACTACTACAAGTTCGCCGTGCTGGCGCTGGCCG
>JBFIHF010000928.1:0-1085 GCA_041601915.1 Bradymonadaceae bacterium | reverse complement strand
GATGCGGCGCAGCTCTGGTGCGACCCACCCGCCGCGCGAGCCATCGTCGACCGTGCGGCCGTCGACGACGATACGTCCGCTACTGATCGGCTCGAACCCCGCGATCGCCCGCAGCAGCGTGGTCTTGCCAGACCCCGACCGTCCCAGCAGCACGTGAACCGCCCCTGCCTCGACCTCGAGGCTCACGTCGGCCACCGCTCGAACGTCGCCGTAATCGACGGACGCCCCCGCAACGCTCACCGCTGGTTCACGCGACTCACTCATCGAGCGACCTTATCACGCGCATCTCAGCGCTCGCAGGAAGACGGGAAAAATGTATGTCGCAGTGGCTCGTCGGTCGATCTCGGCACCACGTGGGCTCTAGCGATTGGGTTCGGCCTGTGACACGATGCAATTCAGCAAGTTACAGCGTCGGCCAACCCCATCGCTTCATGGCCCGACACGCGCCGGGCGAAGGTTCGAGGCCGCGCATGATGAACACAAACCCACCCTTGCCCGCCCGCGGGGCGCTGCTCGCTTGCTGCGCTGTGGCCGGCTTCGTCGTGTGGGCGACGAGTACGTTGGACCCATGAGACTGATTCTCATCAGGCATGCTGCCCCGCAGCTGGATTGGGGCTCTTGCTCGCACGAGTGGCCGTTGTCGAGCGGTGGCGTCGCGGCGGCTCAGGCGCTCGCGGAGCGGCTCGTCCACCTCGAGCCCACCGCGCTCTTTCACAGCCTCGAGCCGAAAGCCGTCCAGACCGCCGAACCGATCGCGAGCGCTTGTGGATTGCAGGCGATCGGGGCGGCGGAGCTGGGGGAACATCGGCGCGAGCACGTCACGCAGCTGCATCGAGTGACTTTCCGACGGTCGGTGCGCACTCTCTTCGAACATCGGTCGGAAGTTGTGTTCGGCGAGGAGAGCGGCGATGCGGCGGCGTCCCGGTTTGCGGAGGCGATCGGGCGGATCGAGGCGGACGTCGCCATCGTGGTGGCGCACGGCACGGTCATGAGCCTGTACGCCGAGCAGATTGGGGCGGTGCGCAGCGGCTGGGAGCTATGGAATCAGCTCACGTTGCCGGGCGTCATCGTGCTCGACGACGGCG
>JBFIHF010000927.1:0-1086 GCA_041601915.1 Bradymonadaceae bacterium | reverse complement strand
CGCGACATCTCGTCGTTGCCGTACAGTGCGTCGAAGTATGCGGCGACATCCATCTCAGACCTTTCGGAGGCGAGCCATCAGCTCATGGAGCTGCGATTCGAACGCGTCGATGTGCTGGGCGGGATTGTCGAAGACCTCCCAAACCCGTGCGTCGGCTTGTCGGCGCCGGTCTCCGAGGGTGGAGGCGAGGTTCAGGATCAGCTTGTACGCCGCGTGGCGTCGTTTGGCGCGCAGCGAGCTGAACGCGTCGTGGGAGAGCTCGAAGATCACACACTCCGAGATCGCCTCGACCGTCGCCGATCGGCTCCCGCCCTCCAACAGCGCCATCTCACCGACCACGGACCCCGGTCCGAGGTGTGCGAGCACCAGGTGTCCACCGAAGTCCGTCACGGTGCTGACTTCGAACTCGCCGGACTGGATCATGTACAGCGCGCGGGCGTTGTCGCCCTGGGCGAACAGTCGATCACCAGGGGCGATCGTGCGTTGCTCGGAGACGCGGACGATCTCACGCACCTCCTCGGTCGACAGCCCGCGAAACAGGTTGGTCTCGCCGAACAGATGCTCGGCATCGCTGGACGAGTCGACCTCCGACGAGGCGCGCGCGCCGATCGGGTCCGCCCCCTTGGGCAGTTCCGGGCGGTCGCTGACGGTGTCCGTCAGGTTGTCGGACCCCTGCGAGGTCACATCGTCGTCTGCGTCGTTCATGCCGAAATCTCGTGTGTCGTCGAGTGTCGCACGCCTTCCCGGCTGTTGAAAAGCGCGATGTCTGCACAAGACTTGCGTTGCCGCGGTTCGCCGCTGATAACAGGGGATGACGACGTCAAAGCGTATCATCGCGAGCATCTTCGCGCTCATCCTGTTGCTCACCCCGAACGTGGGTGCCGAGGAGCCGCCCGCCGACGACTCGTCCACCGCCGTCACTACCAGTGCACGTGCGCCGATGAAGGCGTTTTCGGTCGAACGCAGCCAGAACGTCGTCGACGACACCGAGATCAACGAGTCGCTGCCGACGTCGATGACCGAAGCGCTCGAGGCCGAGCCCGGCGTGTCGGTGCAGCGCACCAATCGCGGCGCGGGCACACTGAT
>JBFIHF010000926.1:0-1091 GCA_041601915.1 Bradymonadaceae bacterium | reverse complement strand
GCCCGTGCTCGAAACAGACGGCTCTTCACCGTGCCTTCCGCAAGTTCAACGACGTCGCAGATTTCGGCGTACGACAGGTGCTCGATGTCCCGCAGCACCAGGATCGTTCGGTGCATCTCGTTGAGGGAGGCGAGCCCATCGCGCACGATGCCCTCGAGCTCGTTGGCAACCGCCGCTTCGTGCGGGGTCGCGACGCGCTCGCCGACCGCCCCATCGTTGATCGCGCCTTCGCTGGTGTCTTCGAGCGCCTGGTGGGCCCGCTGCGCGCGGCGCGACAGATACTTGACGCGGTTTCGGGCGTGGTTGGTCGCGATCCGATACAGCCACGTCGAAAACTTCGAGTCTCCCCGAAACCCGTCGATGTGTTTGAACACCGTCACGAAGACCTCCTGGGAGACCTCCTCGGCTTCGGCGCGGTCCCCGACGATGCGGTACACCACGTTGAACACCTTGTGCTGAAACGACCGCACCAGTTCCATGAACGCGTCTTCATCGCGTGCTCGGAGCTTGCGAACCAGCTTTCGTTCGTTCCACGCCATCGGTGAATTGCCTTCTGGTCCCGCACAACCCTCACCTGAAATCGACCACAGCGCGACCTGAAAGTTCCCCCGCCCGCGCAGGTTCGCGTGGCGGCCCGCTCGTTCACCGCCCGTTCACACGATCGTGGACCACCTTTCATTTCGCGCTCAATCGCGCGTCACATCGCAGGCCTAGTGTCTCTTCAACGCAGACAACACGGGGAACAACCCCGCACCGACCGGAGAGACACCATGAAAGACGCCATCAAGAATACCTTCGCGCAGCTTCACACCGACGAGTCCGGCGCGACGGCCACCGAGTACATCATCCTGCTCGTCCTCGTCGCGTGCTTCGTCATCGCGATCGTCAAGACCTTCGGCTCGACGGTGTCAGGGAAGTTCAACGATGCGAACACGGCCGTCACGGACCTCGTCGTCTTCTGACCGCTGCGCGAGGGTCGCGGGCTCTCGATCGCGGCCCGAACGCGCGCCCCTCTTGCTGGACACGGAGTTTGTGTAGTAAGACCTCTGCATTGCCATCCACTCTGGAGGTCGAAGGATGCTGCGCAAACT
>JBFIHF010000925.1:0-1095 GCA_041601915.1 Bradymonadaceae bacterium | reverse complement strand
GCCTGCGTCGCGGTGCACCGTCTCTGGATGAAATGGTGACGGTCGCTCCACACATCGATGCTCCGGGATCGCTATTGTCGGGACATGATAGATCCGACGCGACGACCGATTCGACGATGGCTCATCCCCGCTCTGCTGGTGTTGCTCTTCTTGTGGGCGGCTGGTTTGCTCCCTCGGGCAGTATACTGGTTCATGCCCGGCACCCACACGTACTACTGCGAGGGCCCGGTCGGCGGCCCAGACCAAGGGATGACGTACGAACTGCCGTTTCGCTCGGTCACATTCTTCTACTGAGGGACGCGAAACTCCAGCGGCTTGTGGCGCGTTGCCGTCAGTCCGATCGCTTCGTTCGCCGCTTGAACTTCATGAGTTTTGCGGTCTCCTTCAAAGAAAGGGTCCCCATCGCTTCCTTCTTCATGAGCTCGAACATCTCGTTCACATCCACGCCGCGGCTCAAGTGGTGCAACGGGGCATCCGGCGCCTCGAGCGTCGCACCGTCGTAGAAGCACCGCCCCGCCGCCGCCTCGCCGTCGCGCACGAATCGGTACGCCAGGATCGACCTCGAGCCGACGTCGTCGGTCTGCCGCCGCGCCGCGCCGGTCCACTTCACCAGGCGGTCGGCCACCTCCCTTGGGTGACACTCCTCCGCTTCGGCCTTCTTGATCCAATCCAGAATCTCGCGACCGTCATCGGCGATCTCGTCCTTCGCCAGCGCGACGCCTCCGGCACCGGCCAGCATGAACGCGTACGAGCGCTCGTGGCACTTCAGGCGGAGTTCCCCGGTCGGCGTCGCGGTGAGCGAGTAGATGACGGGCTTGCCGTCGGCGACCCCGGCCGCCACGAACAGGTGCCCGGGCGCCGCGCGTCGTACCGTGGCGGACACCGCGGAACTCGCGGCCTCGTAAAGCGCCACCATGTACCCCTGCAGGTCGGTGTCGAGGTCCTTGAAGACCGATGCAACCCAGTCGCCCGGCCCGGTGTCCCCCAGCATCCCCAGTCCGGCGTAGCTGAGGAGCCCGACCCCGTCGGTCGAATCAAAGCCCACGATCTTACAGGCGTTACTGGATGGCGCGCCTCCTTCGCCGGTGATCCGTC
>JBFIHF010000924.1:0-1099 GCA_041601915.1 Bradymonadaceae bacterium | reverse complement strand
GCTCGCGAACATGCGATGGGGGTCAACGCTGGACACTGAAACGGATGCCGGGGTTTCCTGGTGCGGAAACACGACAACTAGCGGCGGCGAGCAGCGTCCGCGCATGACGGCGGCGCAGGCGTCCGCGACCCCGCCCGAGTTTCGCGATGTCCTGCTCGATATGGCGAGGTCGGCAGCATGAAGCGCGCAGGAGACGTTGCAGCCGACGCGCTGGCCGAGGCATTCGAGCGATTCGGGATCGAGGTCGAGGCGCGATCACCCGCGTCGCACGCTCCGAGTCATCACGTGATCCGTGGCAACTACGCGAACGCGACGCCGCGAAAGTCGAAGCCGAGGCGCGAGTTTTTGAAGCCCGACGACGAAGAGAACCGGAACTGTACGCGGTGCCTGAACACCGGCATGGACCGCGACTCGCACCGACCTTGCCGGAATAAGTGCCCGATGCTCGGAGCTGACGACGAATGAGGACATGCGTTACCTGTCAAACGCCGAAACTGCGCGACGCCGCGTTCTGGCTCGATCCTGCAAACGATACGCAGTGCAAGGGTTGCACGCTCGGACACCGGAACCGGATCCCGCCAAAACTGGTAGACGGCGCCAAGTCGCTGACGTGCACGCGCTGCAAAAAGTCGAAGCCGTACACGCTCGAGTTCTTCTACGCGAACCGGCGCGCGTGCAAAGTCTGCTGCCGAGCCGCGTCGAATCGGTCGCGCCGGTCCCAGTCGAACGGCTCCGCGCAGATGGTCGCAGCGCAGTACGCCGATCAGTGCGTAGGCCCGACCCGCGAAGAGATCGCCGAGTTCGACGCGAAAGCCGAGCGCGTGATCGAGGATGCATACGCGCAGATGCGAGCGCACCGGGAGGCGGCACAGGCATGACGTACGCAGACGGACTTACGGCGGCCGCGGACCTCGTCGAGAAGCAGCGCGACAAGGCGGAGCACAACCCGTTTCTTCAGGAGGGCGAGTGCCTGGCTGGGAGACACCGGGAGGCGGCGCAGCGATGAGCAAGGGATCGCCCATAACATCGTCCAAGACTCTGGACGAGTACCTGGCCTACGACCACACGCCGCCCTCCGTCATCCCAGGCGCGCACTCGG
>JBFIHF010000923.1:0-1104 GCA_041601915.1 Bradymonadaceae bacterium | reverse complement strand
CCTCGACCGCCGGCGGGGATTTCGGTAGGAAGGCGCCATGCGCGTACTCCTCACCACGCTGCTCCTGTGCAGCATCAGCACCTCGGCCGCCGCCCAGACGCACACGCTGAACGCGGCGAAGTACGCCGCACTGCGCGACCGCCTGGTCACGAACTTTCTCGTCGTAGGGACGGAATCCGGGATGTCGATGCCCGCGCACATCCGGCACGAGCCCGGCGCCTACGTCCGCTGGGCCGACGCGACCATCGATCTCGGGTGGTACATTGGGATACTCGCCGCCGAACACGCGATGCGTCGAGACACCGCGGCCTTCCCGGGGTTCGACGCCACGGTCGGCAATCTCGAGACGGACGACGAGCTCGCGGCGGCGCTGCTGGCGCTCGAACGGCTCGATCTCGTGGCGGACGCATCGTTTGCCCCGGAGTGCCCCGGAGCGCCCGCGTTGAACGGCTTCTTCATCCGCGATGATGTGGCAGCAGACTTCCACCTCAACTTCGCAGGGATGACATCGACACGATCGGACTTTATCGACGAGGTCACGAACAAGGAGATGAGCCAGGATCAGGTCTATCACCTGCTCTTGGGACTCGCGCTGGTTCACCACCTCGTGGACCCCGATCTCGAGGTCCGCGGGCGCCGGGTGCAGGCGATGGCGCTCGAGAACGCGGAGCGCATCATCCGGAAGATGGAGGCCGACCGCTGGCTGATCAAGAATCCCGTCTGTGACCGTGCCGTCGCGCGCGGACCGAGCGCACTGGCGTACTCGCCGGGCACGGCGCGCATCGCGGCATGGTTCACGGGCGGCGCGTACTTCCCTGAAACAACGGACGTCGCGAAAGGGATCTGGGAGCTTGGCCGCGACCCAGCCGCGGCGTTCTACCAAGACGAAGACAACCTCCACATGTCGATGGCGATCGCCGCCGTGGGTGCGGGGTTCGACGACGATTCGCTCAGCGTGCTCGTCGCACTCGCCGAACGACACCGCTGGTCGCTGTACCCGCTCGCGCACCAGGTGTTGCGACAGCCCGCCGACTGGTGCACATACCGCGATGAGCTGGTCAACGATGCGCGCGCGATGCTCGACGAGCTGCCGCTGGGCGAGTT
>JBFIHF010000922.1:0-1111 GCA_041601915.1 Bradymonadaceae bacterium | reverse complement strand
CAGGAGGCCACGAGACGCGGCCCCTGGCCGCGTTTCGTGGCCGAGTAATGAGCGGAGCGGGTCCCGGCACCGCCGAGCGACCGCGTCCGCCAGCCTGCGAAGCTTCGGAAGCCGGAAGACTCGTCCGAGTTACCTGACAGGAATCGGACACCGGAAGCCGGAATCCGGAAGTCGGAAATCGGGTAGCGCGCTACACGCTCCCGGACTCCGACTCGAAGCCGTCGACCCACTCCACGGTCAGCGTGGGGTCGAGCACGTAGCCGTCGTCGAGGGTGTGGATCCACGGTTCGAAACCCAAGGATCGCAGCCGGTTCATCGTCGTGTACACGCGCGACAGTGCGGCGTCGTAGAGGATCTGCTCGTCGGGCCATCCCGCGTCGATTACGTCGTCAGTCGTGACGGGGTTCCCGGGGCGCTCGGCGCTGGCCTTGGCGAGGCAGACGAGGATGCGGCGCAGTGCGCCTCGGCGAGAGATGTCGGTGACCGCGGCGTCATCGAGACGAAACTTGCGGCCCTCTCGGTCCAGCTCCAGCCGATGTGAGGGCGCCGTTTCCATGGCGTCACGAACCAGGCGTCGTGCGACGTCCTCGAGGCGCAGCATGTAGACGCCGGGCACGTTCCAGTGCGCCGCCGACTGCGAGGCCAGAAACTGCTCCAGCACGCGGCTGTCGCGGCGGACGATGGCGTGGTGCGCGGCCTCGAATAGGCGGCCGCGCGTCGTGGTCACTTCTGCGACGTCGCCGGTGGTCGCTCGGCAGAACCACTGCAGGGCGTCCAGCGTGTCGAGCCATGCTTCGCGGTCTCCCGGTTCCGGTCCTTCGCGCAACGCCGCCAGCCGAGCAAGGGCGGCGTCGAAGCGTCCCGCGACGACCTGCTCGATCGCTTCGGCCCAGCCGACCTGGGCGATCGACTTGGCCGAGCCGCTCATGCGCGCCAGCACGGAGGCGCGTCGCAGGTGGTCCGGGATCTCCTCAGGCGCGTGGCGCGCCGCCCATTCGGCGAGGCCGAGGCACACGAAGAACTCCATCGCGTGATAGCGGGTCTGCCGTGCGAGCGCGGCGCGCTCCAGCAGCGACGCACGCGCCGTTTCGGGATTGCCGAGTTGAAGCTG
>JBFIHF010000921.1:0-1115 GCA_041601915.1 Bradymonadaceae bacterium | reverse complement strand
TGTTGCGCGGCCGTCGGCCCGGTTTCGGACTGCAGCGGCGTCTGCGCAAGTCGCCGGGCGGCACGCTCGCGCGACCCGACTGGCTTGGAAGCGACGCGCCGGGGTTCGAGGCCGCCGCCGAGCTTCGAGCGACGCTGCCGGCGACGTGGCGCACGGGGGTGGATGAGCTCAACGCCCCGGTCTGGGCCTACTACTTCGAGACCGAAGCCCCTCAAAACACGCTGCGGGAGCACCGCTACGTCTATCCGTTCTTCGATCTCGCGCTGGCCGACTACGTCGGCGCCCTACCGACGGCGCCGTGGTGCATCGACAAGGAGGTCCTGCGCGCGGCATTGCGCGGCAAAGTGCCCGAGTCCGTGCGGCTGCGTCCGAAGACGCCCACGGCCGGCGAGCCCATGGTGTCGCTGCCGGTCGACGGTGCGGACGCTTGTCGCGCCGCGATCGAGAGCGGCGCGGCCGACGCGTTGTTCGATCGCGCGTTTGCGCTCGACGCGTTGAGCCCCGGGATCCATCGGTGGTCGGATATGGCTCCCGTGATGCGGTGCTGCGCGGTCGCGCGGTGGTTGGCACGTTGACGACGCCAGGCGAAACGGATAGCAAGTTCGGCGGAGGTCAGAGATGGGCGACGAGAGCTATTCGACAGCGAATTACGGGATGATGATGTGCGATCGCGGTCGCATCGACCCGTACCTCGCCGCGCTGCGGAAGGTCATTGTGCCTGGCGAGAGCGTGGTGTTGGAGCTCGGTACCGGGACGGGCGTCGTCGCGTTCGCCGCCATGCAAGCTGGGGCGAAAAAGGTCTACGCCGTGGAGCCCAACTCGGCGATCGAGGTCGCGCGGGAGATTGCGAAGCTCAACGGCGTGGAGGGGATCGAGTTCGTACAGGAGATGTCGACGAACATCGAGCTGCCCCCGGCCGATGTGCTGATCTCGGACATGCGCGGGGTGCTGCCATTTCACGAGATGCACCTGCCATCGATCATGGACGCCCGCACGCGCCTGCTGAAACCGGGCGGCGCCCAGATCGCGAGCTCGGACACGCTCTACATGGCACCCGTGGAACACGAGAAGGCGTGGCGGTCGACCGTCGGCTACTGGGACGAAAATCCCGTCGG
>JBFIHF010000920.1:0-1117 GCA_041601915.1 Bradymonadaceae bacterium | reverse complement strand
GCCATCGCGATGGGGGGGACGGTGCCGCTGTTCTCGAACAGTCTCAACGGGATGCGCTACGACATCGACAAGTTCAAGCGCGAGGTTGAGCGGGCCGTCGAGTACGTCGGTAAGCATCAGAGGAAGTGAGTCCACGTACCGGACCCCCGTCGGCCCACATGAGTGGGTTGGCGGGGCCGTCGCACCCGGGACCGGCTGGAGGTTGGGGTCCGGGGCCCGCGACCACCGACGAGAGGTGGAGGGTGTGGCCATTGATGCCTCGGGAGCCATTCCTGAACACCGGACCGTTGTCGAGCGATCGCTCATACGTCGACGTCGCTTCGTCGCTGCGGCGTGTAGAACTTGAGTACCGCGACGACGACTGCCAGGACGACGGCCGCGGCGAATAGCGCGGCATAGCCGACTTCGATTTTTCGTCCCCGAAACTGCAGGACGGCGTCGTCGATCGCGATCGATTGCCCGCTGCCCGTCCGAACAGCAGGCGCGGCGGCGTCGAGCGCGCACACTTCCAGCCACCGCCCGTCGCCGTCGCCGACATCTCGTACGCGGACGTTCCGCGCGCGCGTGCTGCCTTGCGTGTCGGCCACGACATCGTTGTTGAAGCACGCGGCGATCACCTCCCGCGCATACACAGCGCCTCGATCTGGGACAATCGTTCGCCCGCATCCGGCGGTGAAAGCGGCGCAAGTCAGGACCGCGATGATGGCGTGGCGGGTCATGAGTCCTCCCCAATGTACTCGTCGTGTACGTGGCCTCCGCGTGGATCCGATTCGCAGCGCGGGAGACGAACAGCAAACGTCTACTACAGTTGTCGACCCCCATCAAAATGAGAGTGATGTGCAACTGTCGAAAGCATTACGGAGACGCTGGTCGAACTCGGATTTCGCCGACGAGGTACTGCTCTCCTCGGCCGCGGGTGCCATGGGACCGCTGTGCCTACAGCGTCACGTAGGAGAGGCCGAAGCACATCTCCGCGCCCGAGCCATCGCCGAGGCGGATCTCCTCGCCGGAGTCCGAATTGTTGAAGCGGCAGCGCATGCGCGTGAGGTGGTCGCGGGTCAGCGTCTTGGGCTCCTCGTACCAATAGGTCCGCTGCCAGTTGAAGTCCCAGTTGTTG
>JBFIHF010000919.1:0-1122 GCA_041601915.1 Bradymonadaceae bacterium | reverse complement strand
GTACTCTTCGGTCTGGCGGCGGAACGCCTCGTCCTCGAGCGCGGCGGACCGGCGCATCGTCGCCGCCATCTCTTCAAAGCGACCGAGCTTCTCCAGCAAGATTTCGCGTTCCCACAGAATCTTGGGAAACGGCCACTCTCGGCGCTCTTCGCGGCCGTCCGCCTCGGCGATCAGCAGCATGCGATCGAGATAGTCGAGCAGCCGAGTCGGGTTCGGGTAGCGAGGATCCTCGGGAAACACGAGATCCTCCATGCGGGTCGCCTCATTGAACCGGTCCCACATGCGGTGCAGGGTGACGTCGGCCTCGTCGTCGGGCGCCACGGCCGGGGCGTCGGTCCCCGCGGGAAGTTCGCGCGCCTGGTTGACGAACACGAGGAGATCCAGCACTCGCGCCAACCAGAGCAGACGGGTCGCGTCATCGATGGCGCGGCCCTGGAACCATGCGTCGGGCGCGGTGAACAGGCCCGCGGTCTCGGCCATGACTTCAGCGAAAGAGTCGAGAGTTTCGCGCTCCGCGATCGGCTCGGGCGCGGGGGCGATGCGAAATCCACGGGAACCGAGAGCGCGGGACTCGATGCGCTCGTCCAGCCATTCGACGAGCGCAATGCTGCCCGCCGTCGACGTCCGCTGGAGCGCTAAGTCGCGCCACAGTCGGATGCAGAAATCGGCGTCCTCGTTCTCGAGGCCTACCGAATGGTCCTTGCCGTAAAATCGCTCCATGTCATCCCCGGACGTTCAAACTGACGGATTTGGATCGGGTTTTCAACGGCGGATCCACCAATCGACGGACGTCTTCGTGCGAGGTTTGTCCCCCACGACGAAGCCGGATGCGTCATGGGCGCGGCCGCTGAGCTTGGTCCAGGTCGTGGGTACACGATCGCTGGGGAGGCGAAGTTCAGCTCCGCTGCCGACCTCTTCATCGCCCAAGAACCATTCGATTCCGATCGTCTCGCGGGTCGGGGCGACGGTGAAGACGAGGTCGGCCCCGTCGCGTGCGGCGGTGGGCGCCGACTGGTAGGCCAGCGGGTCCAGATACGCGAACATCCGGTTGACGAGCTGCTCGGCGCAGACCGGGCAGAAGTCCTTCTCCGAATCGCGCATCTTGCACACGTGCGAGGCGCG
>JBFIHF010000918.1:0-1127 GCA_041601915.1 Bradymonadaceae bacterium | reverse complement strand
GATCCCGCGATCCTCGTGGGGCTCGGGATCGTGCCCTTGGTTTTCAGCATCATGTTCTTCGCGGTGCCGGCGCTGCGATATCTCAGCCACCTTCGCGCCACCGCGAACGCCGAGAAGGAGACCCGACGCCGCCAGGAGATCCAGAAGATCTACGCCTCGGTGTCTGGTGCGCAGGCCGAACCGGTGCGCCTCGATCCGAAGCTGGAGAAAGAGCTCGCCGCGGCGTTCGACGGGGAGCCGAAGGTCGACGGCAGCGGTCAGACGTTCTATGTGTTCAATTCGCTGAAGGAGCAACTCGAGGCCGGCGTGCGCGCGCGTGCTGCGTCCATCGGACAGGTCGTGTTCGGGCAGACCGTCTTCTCCTCCGATGAGGAGGAGAAGTCGCTCGCCACGGCCGATCTCGATGACTTCGATGCGCGCCTGGCCCGAGAACTCGAAGGCTCACACGTCGAGCTGGATTTTGTGATGCCCGAACTCGTTGAGGTCCACTGAGTGTCTGCCGAACAGCCCCGCCCGAAGCGATTTTCGATGGTCCGCGAGTACACGCTCGCCGACCTCTTCACGATTGGAAACGCGGCGTGTGGCACCGTGGCGATCTTCCTCTGCCTGCAGTACCTCGCGGAGGACGAACGACGCTTTCTCTGGATGGTGTTCGTGCTGTTGCCCGCGGCGTTCATTCTGGACGGCTTCGACGGCTGGGTCGCGCGCAAGCGGCAGAGCTGGTCGGCGATCGGCGCGGACATGGACTCGCTGGCCGATGTCGTCTCGTTCGGCGTGGCACCGGCCGCGCTCGCCTACACGCTGGGCATGCGTGGCGGCTGGGACATGATCATCCTCGTGTACTTCGTGATCTGCGGGATCAGCCGCCTGGCGCGCTACAACGTCACCGCATCGGCGCTGGCCGACGAAGCGACGGGCAAGGTGAAGTACTTCGAGGGCACCCCGATCCCGACGTCCTTGTTGCTGGTCGGGTTGCTCGGCTGGGCGTTCGGGACCGATGCGGTCCACGCCGCGCTGTGGGGCGGTGAGACGCGGATCCTCGGGTGGGTGCTGCACCCCGTCTCGCTCGTCTACGCGGTCAGCGGCAGCCTGATGATTTCGACGATCCGAATCCCGAAGCCCTGACG
>JBFIHF010000917.1:0-1134 GCA_041601915.1 Bradymonadaceae bacterium | reverse complement strand
CTGCTGGAACGACGTCAGCCCGAAGAAGCACAACATGCGGAAACTCAGCAGGACGTCGGCTGGCGTGTAGGGCCGCGTCTCGACCGCGGTCCACCCCAGCACGCGGCTCATCGGCCGTTTTTGGCGCCCGGCCTCGAAGCCGTCGCAATACGTGCGCAGCGTGCGCGACGCACGCTCGTCGAGGTCGGCGACTTGATCGTCGAGCCCGACGGGTAGGCGCAACAGATGCACGGCGCGATCCACGGTGCGAGCCAGCGGTTGCGCGCCCAGCAGCTCCATCAGGCGCCCTTCGGCGGCCATGCGCGTCAGCAGCACCTGACCGAGCCGATCCTGGGCGTGGAGCCAGCCCTTGGCCCACGCCGCCGCGTACGGATTGCGGGCGACGATGCTGGGGTACCCGTTGCCATCGCGGGTAATGCGCACCGGGCCTTCTGGCGAGTCGAGTTCGAACATGCCGAGCAGATATCACAGGGCGATCGGAGGGGCGACGTCGATCCGAATCCTGACCGCCGCGCTCGCATCCAAGCGCGGTCGCCAGTATGAGGAACGCCATGGAAGAGCGCGAGATCGAACGCGGCCCGACGCACGGCCAACACACGAAACGCTTCTACTGGATCCTGACCGCGTCCGTGCTCACGTTGGGCATGGCCGGTGGATTGATCCTCGGCCCAGACGACTGGCACGTCGCACGCAAGCTACTCGGCGGCGCGCTCACCGGGCTGTGGTGCGGCTTCTGCGTGTTTGCCTGGCACATGCTGACGGATTCGATCGTCGAGGAGTGACTGGGCCACCTCACAGGTGATCAGCCAAAGAATCCGCTGGTCCGCTGGTCTGCTGGTCTGCTGGTCCGCTGGTCCGCTGGTCCGCTGGTCCGCTGGTCCGCTGGTCAATTTCAAACTAAGACCCACGCGCCAACGAGAGAACCACCACGCGAAGCGCCCGAGGCACTCGCGCTTCACGGGGGAGGCCGCGGTTCGCCAGCAGGCGCGAGGTTGCTAGTCAGATGGATCAGCGTTAACCGGTAAAAGTCTTCAGTTCCCATGAAGTTGGATCGTTCGTTCGCCGAACTCCCGAATCTTGTCGAGGATTTCGTCGGCGGTCTTGGTCCAGCGAAAGGGCTTCTTCTTCTCATTG
>JBFIHF010000916.1:0-1140 GCA_041601915.1 Bradymonadaceae bacterium | reverse complement strand
GTGAGTAACCGGACTTTGAAAGTGCCGTATGCTGTTCGATGATGGCGAAACGCGCCAGACGGATTTCCATCGAGGAGCACCCGATGTTCGGATTCACGAAGAAGGTAGAAATGCCCACCGCCGACCTCGCCCTGAAGGGCCGTGCCGAGAAGATGGACGTGCCCTCCAGACACACCGTTCTGGGCACCCCACTCGACGGCCCGTTCGCCGACCACCTGCAGTTTGCGATGTTCGGGATGGGCTGTTTCTGGGGCGCCGAACGCAAGTTCTGGCAACTCGACGGCGTGTACTCGACCGCGGTCGGTTACGCCGCCGGCTACACGCCGAATCCGACGTACCGCGAGGTGTGCAGCGGCAAGACCGGCCACAACGAGGTCGTGCGCGTCGTGTACGATCCGGCGAAGGTCTCCTACGAGACGCTGCTGCGCACGTTCTGGGAGAGCCACGACCCCACGCACGGCATGCGGCAAGGCAACGACGTGGGCACCCAGTACCGCAGCGGCATCTACACCTACGACGACGAGCAAACGGCGGCGGCGAAGACGTCGAAGGACGCGTACCAGCTCAAGCTCGCGACGTCGGGGTTTGGCCGCATCACGACCGAGGTGATCGCGGCGCCGGAGTTCTACTTTGCCGAGGAGTACCATCAGCAGTACCTCGACAAGAATCCGCAGGGCTACTGTGGCCTGGGCGGTACGGGCGTCTCGTGCCCGATCGGGCTGGACGCTTAACTCGGACGCGGTTTTGCGTCCGCGTGGCGCCGAGGTGTAGGCTCGGCGCATGAACCCTCGAACCACCACGAAACGACGGATCGCCGTCCTCGCGGTCGTCTCCGCGGCATGTGGGGCCGGCGTGTGGGCAGCCGCACATCGCGCGAGCCCCGACCCCGCCGAGCAGCCCGTCGCGAACGCGCCCGGCGCGTCACCGACCCACGCGCGATGGATCGTGGCGGGGGGCGGACCGACGCCGGAATCCAACGAGGTGTCGATCGAGGACGACCTGCGGCTCGCCGCGAGCGTGCTGCCTGGTCCGGGCGTCACCCTGTACGCCAGTGGCGCCAAATCCAAGGCCGTGCGTGTGCAGGCCGACGACCTGCCGAGCGATCCCCTGATCGCAGAGCTCGGCGCGATCTTCAGTCCC
>JBFIHF010000915.1:0-1149 GCA_041601915.1 Bradymonadaceae bacterium | reverse complement strand
GCTTATCGAGCTCCCCCCGGAGGCTGTATCTCTGGAGGAGGACTCCTTTGTCGAAGCTTCGACTGCGGAGGAACTGGCTGAACGCGCCGATGTCGGCTCGGACGTCCTGGGACGGCTGTTTATGCCCGGACGCGAGCTGGGACCGTACCGCGTCCTCGGCTACGTCGCTTCCGGCGGGATGGGAGACATCTACGCCGCGGAGCGGCTGATGGAAGATGGCCGCCGGCTGGGTCCGGTGGCGCTCAAGGTCATCGCCCCGGAGCTGCGCGGCGACTGGCAGATCGAGGAGCGCTTCAAGCGCGAAGCCGCGATCGGCAAGGCGATTCGGTCCAAACACGTCACCCGGGTCTACGAGTTCGGCGAGTCCGACGACGGCTACCTGTTCCTGTCGATGGAGTTGCTGCACGGCGAGGAGCTGTTCGACCGTGTCGCCACGCTGCGAAAACTGCCGGAGCGCGACGTCGCGCGCATCATGATCGAAGTCCTGCAGGGGCTCCATGTCGTGCATACGTCGGGCTTCATTCACCGCGACCTGAAACCCGAAAACATCTTCTTCGCGCGCATCAAGGGCGAGCGCGAGAGCGTAAAGATCCTCGACTTCGGGATCGCCAAGCGCTCCGATGAGCCCTCGGACCCGTTCCTGTCCGTGGTCGGCAAGATCTACGGGACCCCGGAGTACATCTCGCCGGAGCAGGGGCTGAACCCCGACGTCGATTCGCGCGCGGACCTCTACAGCGTGGGCGTCATGATGCACGAGTGTCTGTCGGGGCGCCTGCCGTTCCGCGGCGAGACATCCTACGCGACGATCCTCAAGCACCAGAACGAGGCGCCGCCGGTGCTCAAGGACGTCTCGCCCGCGCTGCAAGCGATCGTCTCACGCGCGATGCAGAAGAAGCCGCGCGACCGCTACCAGACCGCCGCGGAGTTCGCGGCGGACATTCGTGACTGGTACGTGCAGCAGTTCAATGACGAGTTCTCGCTTTCGCTGCGAGACTCCGCGAACCTGCCGCAGGCGCGGCCGCGTCAGGATACGCCGAGCCCGCGGCACATGACCCCGCGCGAGCCGACCCAGGTGCCGAACCTCATGCCGACGCGCAAGCAGGCCCAGTCCGGGACTCAGCCGCTGGCACGTCGTCCGGTGGAGATCGC
>JBFIHF010000914.1:0-1154 GCA_041601915.1 Bradymonadaceae bacterium | reverse complement strand
GCGTTGAGCGCGAGGTCGGTCACACGATGTTCGCGCGAGACCAGCAGGACGATCGGGACGTCGTGATCAAGGAACTCACCCTTGGACGCATCACGGACTGGAAGGAGCTCGAGTTGTTCGAGCGCGAGGCACGAACGCTGCGCCATCTCGACCACGCCGCGATCCCGAGTTTGCTCGCCGATTTCCGCGGGGAGTCCGGCGATCCCACGTACTACGTCGTGTACGAGCGTTTATCCGGCGACTCGCTGCTCCAGCGGATCGGCGCTGTCGACCTGATCGACGAAGCCGACCTCATCGCGATCGCACGCGGGGTGCTCGACGTGTTGGTCTACCTGCAGAGCTTCAGCCCGCCCATCGTGCACCGCAACATCACGCCCGGCGCGATTCTCATCGACGGCGACGCGGTCCAACTCATCGACTTCGGTTCGGTCCAGGTCGAGCTGCAGGCGACCGTCGGCGGGTCCACCGTTGTCGGCACGTCGGGCTACATGGCGCCCGAGCAGCTGCTCGGTCGGGCCGTCCCCGCGAGCGATCTGTACGCTCTGGGGGCGGTGCTGGTCCACGTCATCACGGGAGTCGAACCCGCGGACCTCCCGATCGAGCGGATGGCGCTCCAGTGGCGAGATCGCGCACGCTTCGGCGTCGCTCGCCTGCACGACTGGGTCGACCGACTTGTGCAGCCCGACCCCCGCGAGCGCTTCGCGACGGCAGCCGAAGCGCTTCGCGCGCTGGGCGACGACGCGGTCTTGTTCGGCGACGCGGCGCTGATCCTCGCGACGCGTCCTGCCGGCTCCCCGATCGAGCTCAGCCGCCAGGCGCGCCGCCTCGAACTCAAGATCCCCGTCCGATGGCTGAACCTGCCGAGGGTGGTCGCGGTGCTGTTGTTCGTCACCGTCTCCAGCATCGCTCTCATCAATTTCCCGGCGTACAGCTGGGCCATCCTCATCGCGATGCTCGTCTTCGGTTCGCTGAACATGCTGAACGTCATGCCCAGCACCCCCCTACGTCCACGAGCGCCGCGCGGGCACCTGGTCCTCGATGTCGATCGCGGCTACCGCTTGCGCGGGCCCGAAGGACCGTTGGTCGCCGGGTCGTTCGCCGACGTCGACGGGGTCGAGACCGGCTTTCGTGGCCGACGTGATACCATCTGGCTC
>JBFIHF010000913.1:0-1154 GCA_041601915.1 Bradymonadaceae bacterium | reverse complement strand
TCGTCGTGTTCGTAGGCGATATCGACGTCGACTTCGCCGTCGGCGTCCTGGTCCCACGTCTCCCGCATCATGCGGTTGTCCGCCCACTCGTAGGTGCGAATCTCGTCGATGACGCCGTCGGTGTACCGGTCGATCTCGAGTCGGACGAGGCGATCGTCGGCGTCGTAGGTGTACGCCGTGTCGACATCGGCATCGCCGTCGAGGTCGCTGTCGAAGGTGTCGGCGACCAGTCGGCCGGCGGGGTCGTAGTGCGCGACGCGGCGGCCATCCGCGCCGTCGAGGCCGTCCTGCTCGTTCTCGGCCGTGCAGTAGCCCGGCCACAACGTCGGCTCCGGTGCGGGCCGGTTGACGGTGGGCGCGTCCACGCAGCCCGTCAGCAGCATGGCAAGTACGAGGCGTCTCACCAGGGCAGCTGCTCGCCGTTGGTGTGCCAGAAGGTGCCCGTCGTCTCGAGGCTCAGCTCGTCGATGCGGTCGATGAGTCCCGCGGCGCTCTCGTCGGGGTCCAGCATGCCATTGCCGCCGGTCATCTCCGTGCGCACAAAGCCCGGGTGCAGCAGCACGACCGCCACGCCATCTTCGGCGAGGTCCACGGCGAGCGATCTCCCTGCCATGTTGAGGGCGGCTTTGGACATCCGATAGGCGTAGCCCCCACCAGAGGTGTTGTCCTCAATCGATCCCATGCGACTGGTCAGCAAGGCGAGCTTGGAGCCCTGGCCGAGGTTGCCGCGCAGGGCCGCCGCGACGCGCAATGGGCCGACGGCGTTGACCTCGAATAGCGAGCTGACCGTGTCGAAGTCGAGATGATTGAGTGGGGTGTGCTTGAGCACGCCGGCCACCACCACGAGCACGTCGATCTTGACGTTCTCCAGCGTGGATGCGAGCCGCGCCACGTCGTTGTCGCGGGTGATATCGATGTCGCTGACCGTGGTCAGTGAGAGTTTTTCGAGGTCGTTCGAGGTCGAGCGGCAGACGGCGATGACGTGCTCGCCGCGCTCCGAGGCCTGGCGCGTCAGCTCCAGTCCGATGCCGCGATTCGCTCCTACAATTACCCAGGTTGCCATATGAACCTCCGTGGCTGGCGTGGACACAACGTACTCGACGCGGGCAACAATCCACACCCCCAACGTCTGTAGGCGATCGCGATGCGGGAAG
>JBFIHF010000912.1:0-1156 GCA_041601915.1 Bradymonadaceae bacterium | reverse complement strand
GCATCCGGTGGGCCCGCTCGAGCCCGCCAGTCGCCACATCCAGGGCCGGGAACGTGTTGGCGTTGGCCGCATCGCGATGGGCGGTCAGCAGGTTGAACTCGATGACCTGCTGAATCTCTTCGAGCGACGCCGAACAGGTCCGGAGGATCGCCTCGCCGCGCTCGTCGAACTCGACCAGCCGCAGCGCGGTCTCGCGGACCACTTCGGACTCGAACCACTCGCGCAGCCGAATCGTCAGCGTCGGCACATCCCGGTTGGTGGCGAGGTGGTCGGGATGCTCGGACAGCAGCACGATCTGCTCGGAGAACTCGCCGACCCGGCGCTCGAGCGGCTCCAGAAGCCGCCGCGTGACGAAGCCCTTATCGTACAACCCGACCATGCGCTGGAAGTTGGTGCGCGCGCGGTGAAGCACCGGGCGGGCGTGCCCATCGAGCCAGCGCTCCCAGTCGACATCCGGCCACGTCTGCTCAGCGGCACCGGGCGCCTCCACCGCGGTTCGCAGCGCCGAGACGTTGGCCCACGGGGTGTGCTCGAACTCGTCAGGCAACGCGTCACAGAGCATCGCGAGCACGTCGACCTGACTCGATACGGGGTTGCCGACGAGGGACGTCAACGTCTGGCGGATGCTGCGCTCGTAGTCCGACAACCAGTACAGGAACAGGACGAGCTGCCATTCCGCCACGATCCAGCCGCGGTGACCGGTGACCACGGTATCTTCACGCCGGAGGCGATCGGCGATCTTCGCTTCAGCGCGTCGGGTGCCGTCGAACAGGGTCGACGGCCGATATCGCCACTGCGGCAGCTGAATCGTCCCCGCGACCTCCGCGGCGGACACGAAATTCGCGAAGGGCTCTCTCAGCGACACCGTGTAGCGGTCCAGGGATGTTGTTTGCAGTGTCTGGAGGTCCGTGACGAGCTGGGCCTCACGCTCGATCGCGGCCTCTCGCCCCGCCGCGAACACGGCGAGCGCCGCTGCGACCGGGCTCGCTGGTTCGGCGTCCTCGGCGGCCTCGTCGGCCTCGTCCGCGACCTCCACGGCGGCCCCATCGATCACCGCGTCGTAGACATCGCCAAACAGATCGTCGAGGCGACGCAGGTGATTGCCCAGATCGGCCCAGAACCGCTCGTTGAGCACCGAAGTGGCGTCGGCAGCACT
>JBFIHF010000911.1:0-1158 GCA_041601915.1 Bradymonadaceae bacterium | reverse complement strand
TTGCGTTGTAGTTCAGTGTGGGTGCAGGTGAGAGGAAGCCATGAAAGTACTGAAATTGATCGTTCTCGTGTTCGCAGTGGGCGTGGTGGCCTGCGAAGGCACGATAGAACTTGGGGAAGACACGGTTATGCCGGGTCCTTCAACGTCGGGCGGACCCAAAGCGGATTCGGTGGGTGATACCCCCGTGACGCTCAATGGTGGGGCTCTGTATCAACAACACTGCGGCAGTTGCCATGGCGCCGATGCCACAGGTGGGATCGTTTACAGCGATTCGATCCTCGGATTCCCGTCGATCGAGCCGATCGTCCGCAACGGTCTGGGCACGATGCCGGCGATCGCGATCGAAGCGGCGCAGATCAACGCCATCCAGACGTTCCTGAGCGGCCCGTCCGCGCCGGATCCGGTCGTGACGCCGCCCGATGGCGCCACGCCAGCCCTTCAGGTGTTCGCGGCCGAGTGCTCCAGCTGTCACGGCGCCGAAGGCACGGGGACGAACCTCGGACCGACGTTGCGCCTCAAGGACGCCGGCCTCACCCGCTACACGGTCCGTCAGGGTCGCAACGGCCCCAACAACCCCACGACGATGCCGATCTACGACGATTCGATGCTCGACGACCCGGCCCTCGACGAGATCGTGGCATGGCTCGACGCCTTCCCGAATCCCACCGATGGCGAAGGACTGTTCAACCAGTTCTGCTCGACCTGCCACGGCGTCGACGGCGCCGGCGGCACCTCCTTCAAACCGGTCGCCGGCACCCTGCGTGCCCAGACGATCATCCGCACCGGCCACGGCGCGCAGCGCTACAACGTCCGTAGCGAGTACATGCCCGCCTGGACCCCCGAACAAATCTCCGATGAAGAAATCGTCCTCATCGAACGCTACATGCGCGCGATGTGAGCGTTGTTTGGCGGCTGCGCCGCCAAACAACGCGGTGGCGAGCGCCGGCGGCTGCGCCGCCGTGCGCAGGTGACGAGCGGCCGGCGGCTTCGCCGCCGGCGCAGGTGGCGAGCGCTCGGTGCTTCGCACCTCGCGCAGGTGGCGAGCGCTTCGCGCAGGGAAGGCGGGGCGCTTCGCGCCGGGGGCGCTTCGCGCCGGGGGCGCTTCGCGCCGGGGGCGCTTCGCGCCGGGGGCGCTTCGCGCCGGGGGCGCTTCGCGCC
>JBFIHF010000910.1:0-1160 GCA_041601915.1 Bradymonadaceae bacterium | reverse complement strand
TTCTTCAACGACTGCCGCGTCCCGGCCGAGAACATGCTCGGCGAGGAGGGCACCGGCTTCCCGCAGCTCATGGCCCACCTGATCCCCGAGCGCCTGGGCCTGGCGGTCAGCTCGATCGCCTGCTGCGAGGCGGCGCTCGACATGACGCTCGAGTACGCCAAGGAGCGCAAGGCGTTCGGCCGGCCGATCGGCTCGTTCCAGAACTCGCGCTTCGTCCTCGCCGACCTGCACACGAAGGTCACGATCACGCGGACCTTCATGGACAGCGTCGTCCAGAAGTACGTCGACGGCACCTGCACCGTGCCGGAGGCGGCGATGGCGAAGTACTGGACCACCGACCTGCTGTCCGAGGTCACCGACGCCTGTGTCCAGATGTTCGGCGGCTACGGCTACACCACCGAGTACAAGATCAGCGAGATGTGGGCCGACGCGCGCGTCAACCGCATCTACGCGGGCACCAACGAGATCATGAAGGAGCTCGTCGGGCGCAGCCTCGGGCTGTAGGCGGAGCGGGGGCGGCGGTCTTCGGGTCGCCGCCCTGACGCATACTGATGCGCCTCATGGCGATGCTAGTGTGCGTACATGCGAACGACGATCGATCTTGATCCCGACATCGACGCTCGTCTTCGCGCGCTCGCCCGTGAGCGCGGGGTGCCACTGAAGGTCGTCATCAACGACCTGCTGCGGGCGGGCGCTCGCAGCGGTGCCGAGGAAGCCGGCCCCTACCGGCTGCCCACCGCACCGCTGGGGATTCGCCCCGGAGTCGACGTCGACAAGGCCCACGCCTTCGCCGCCGACCTCGAGGACGCCGAGATCGCGCGCAAGCTCGAGATGCGCAAGTGAAGCTCCCCGACGTCAACCTGCTCCTCTACGCGGTTGACGAGACCTCATCCCGGCACAAGGCGGCACGGCGATGGGTCGAGGACCTGTTCGGAGGCCCCGGAACGGTCGCATTGGCCTGGTCGGTGATGCTGGCCTTCATCCGGTTGACGACGAAGCCTCAGGTCGTCTCCGCGCCGCTGTCCGTCGGGGTCGCCCTGGACATCGTCGACGGCTGGCTGGCCCGACCGAACGTCGTGGTCGTCCACCCGACCGACCGTCACGCGGCGGTCGTGCGCGAGCTGCTCGAATCGCTCGGTACGGGCGGAAACCTCGTCACC
>JBFIHF010000909.1:0-1164 GCA_041601915.1 Bradymonadaceae bacterium | reverse complement strand
TAGTCGACGCCTCAGCTTCGCTGCGAAAAGAGAGGGCATTGCCCTCTCTTTTTTTTGGGTCTGCGCCGGGCGGGATGTGAACAGGACATCGCAAAAAGAGAACTCAACCATACAACCCGCGAACGTCCCGCGCCTGTTGGCCGATCGGGCGTTTTTTCTCGTGCCCGCGGATCCGCCGTGTTAGCGTCCCGTTAATCCAAAATTTGCAAAGGACCGGAGCAGTCATGAACAAGATGATCAAATGTCTGGTCATGTTCGCCGCGATTTTCGCGGCGGCATGTACGACGGGCAGCGCACAGACCGCGCGCACCAACGGTGCGGGCAACTTTCAGTTCGGCATCGAGCCCGGCGTGTTCGGCGCCGCCGCCGCCAATAGTGCCGGTGGTGGAATCGGAATGGTTCCGTCGTTCAACCTCGCCGGACGCTACGGTGTCAGCGATGCCGTCGATATCGGCGCTCGCATCGGCTCCGTCGGCTACGAGGTGCAGGCCAAGATCATGTTCACCGATCCGTCGGACCAGCAGTCGATCGCGATGTCGATCGCGCCGCAGGTCACCGCGATTGGTGCGGGCGGTTCGGGTGGCGGCGCGTTCTTCTTCCGGAGCGCGATCCCGTTCTTGATCGGTCTGCCGGTCGGCAAGAGCGAGTTCACGTTCGGCCCGCGCGTGTCGCCCTGGTTCATCACGGCCGGCGGCGGCGGCTCCGGCGCGAGCGGCTTCATTCTCATGGTCGGTGGCGAGGTCGGTTTCGCGGGTCGCGTGGCGGACAAGTTCTGGCTGATGCCCCACCTCGCGCTGGACTACCCCCTTGTCGGCGCAGCCGGCGGTGGCGGAAGTGGCGTGTCGGGAAGCATCGGCGGGGGCGTGATCTTCGGCGCGGGCCTCGCCCTGCTGTTCGGTGGTCGCGGACCGGCGGACGGTGCACCTCCGTCGGCGGCACCTGCCGCGCCGATGGAGTAGCACACGCTCGCACCGCTTCGCCTTGAAGGCGCGCAGTTTGCGCGCCTTTTTTGTTGCCTTCAACGGGCCCGCGACGAGGTTGATTTCTCGAAATTGACCCTGTATGGTCCGCTGTCCGTTCGCCCCGGCAAGCGGAGCGATAAAGGGGTATAGCTCAGCCCGGTAGAGCAGCTGATTCCAAATCAGCCGGTCGGGGGTTCGAATC
>JBFIHF010000908.1:0-1165 GCA_041601915.1 Bradymonadaceae bacterium | reverse complement strand
CTTCGCGACCTGTTTTACGAACTGCTCCAGCGCAAGGGCTTCGACGTGTTCGTGCCGCCGTCCGAAGGCGAGCTCGAAGGCGAGGAGCTGGCGCGGACGCTGGAAGCGCTGCTGGAGCTCTACGAGCATCCCGACAAGTTCTACAACCTGTACACGCTGTCCGAGGCGCTGGTGACGCACGACCAGAACCTGATGCTCTGGCGGTTCCACCACGTCCGGGTCGTCGAGCGTCTGATCGGCACCAAGATGGGCACCGGCGGCTCCGCCGGGGTGCGGTACCTCGAATCGACGCTGTCCAAGCGTGCGTACCCCCTGTTGTGGGGCGCGCGCGGCCAGATGAGCGACGAAGAGTTCTACAACACGAAGCGCGGGCGCACCGAAACGGTCTGATGCCGGAACTCGCCGAAGTCGAAATCGTGCGTCGGAACCTCAGCGCGTGGTGGTCGGGCCCCGCGACGGACGTGCGTGTGCTCGACGACGCTGTGCTGACGCGCGGCTCGCCGGAGCTACTCAACGAACTGCTCCGCGGCCCTGCGCCGACGATGGACCGCCGCGGGAAGTACCTCATTGCACGGTTCGCGGCTGATCGCGCCGTCATCTTCCACTTTCGCATGACCGGCAAGATCGTGCGGAACGCGGCGCCGGACGTACGCTTCGCGCGCCTGGCATGGAACAGCGCCGGTGACGACTGGTTGGTGTTCAAGGACAGCCGCCGGCTGGGGCATGTCGAAGCGTTCGACACCGGCGAACTCGCCGAGTACGAGCCGCTGCTGCGGATGGGACCCGAGCCGCACGGGCTGACCGGAGAAGCGCTGTCGATGCGGCTCTCTTCGCGGCGCCGTCTCAAGGATGCGCTGCTCGATCAGTCTGTCATCGCGGGGGTCGGCAACATCGCGGTCAGCGAGGTGTTCTGGCGCCTGCACCTCCCACCAGACATCGTCGTCAAAGACCTCACCGCCGCTCAAGTCGCGGCCCTGGCGGCAGAACTACCGCGCTACTTCGACGAGTTGCTGCTGGAGCAGTTCGACGACGAAGTCGTCTACCTTGGCGAAGGGAAGGCGCAGAACCCGTTCGCTGTTTACGGACGCGAAGGTGACGCGTGCCCGCGGTGCGGTTCGACCGTGGCCCGCGTCGTCATCGGTGGACGGTCGAGCTACTTCTGCAG
>JBFIHF010000907.1:0-1168 GCA_041601915.1 Bradymonadaceae bacterium | reverse complement strand
GGGTAGGGCGAGTCGGATGTCGTGGACGCCCTTCTGCCGAATCTTGCCCACGAACTCGCGGATCGTCTCCAGCGGGAACGGGCCGGCGCTCGATTCGATCGTGATGTAGTTCTGGGCGGCGTGGTACGTCGGCCAGATGCGTCCCGAAATCACCGGCGTTCCGGTGCCACGCGGCGCTCCCACCGGGAACTGCTTGGGGTACGGAACCTCGCTCGGCGCAGACTCCAGCGAATCGACGATCCGCTGCGCGAACGGCATCTCGGTGATCAGGTTTCGCGGTGGCGCGGCGCGTAAGTCCGTCGCCGCAGCGTCGCAGAAGCCCATCACCAGCTCACACTCCTCCAGCGACGCCGCCCCGGGCGCCGGTCGATAGCCCCAACAGGTCGCGCCGATCTCGAGGCCGCGGCGAAATGCAGCCTCCGAACGCGCACGAAAGAAGGCGATCCCGAACTGCTTGAGGCCGAAGCGGCGCATCGCCTCGAACAGTGCTTTGGCGACTTCGGTCCGGTCGTCGACCTCGTCGACGCTCAGTGCCCCCACCTCGAGCACCTGATTCCAACTCTGCGGGAAGCCGATCGCGGCCCCCAGCATCCGCTGGCCGTCCGTCGCGAGCACGACCGCGAGCTCTTCGTCACGCAGCAACTGGGCCACCGTGCGAGCATCGAACATCTCGGTGTGCGGGAATTCGTCCCCATGAAGTGATTGGTAGAAGCGCGCGATGTGCTCGGCATGCCCCGGTCGCGCCAACGTTAGCTTCATGAGCTCAGTCTACGTGAAAGTCGAGTGATTTTCCGGGGGTTGCAGATGGTTGTCAACCGGTGGTTCCGTGGTGCGATCAGAACGGAAACCCCGAAAACACGCTGTCGATCTTCGTCCATCCCGTGTCGTCCCAGCGGCCGACGAGCCAGAAGTCGTTCGCGGACTGTAGCGACTCCGATTGCATCTCCGCGACGAGTTCCTGGTCACGGTACACCCGAACGCGGGCGGTCACGCCATCGAAGTTGAAGGTGTTGCTCAAGTAGACGCCGATGTCGAACTGCATCCCCTCGACTTCGCTGAATCGAACGTACTCGGGCAGTCCACCCTGACTCACGCTGATCGTCCCGCGCGCCGCGCCGCACGGTCCGATCACGCCGGCGAAGCAATCGGACTCCACGTGGTTCCAGCG
>JBFIHF010000906.1:0-1171 GCA_041601915.1 Bradymonadaceae bacterium | reverse complement strand
ATGAATGGGCCGCTGAAGTGCCCACTGATGAACGGGAGCAGCTGCAGGCCTTTGCCGTTGGTCTTGACCAGCCATTCCTGGTCGCAGCCGCTCTGGATCGTGAGCAGTTTGGAGTCCGGCGAAAAGCGGATCGGGTTACCAGCTCCGAAGTGGCAGCGTTTGTCGGTGGGCGGGTCCATCACGAGGCGTCGAGAGGTGCCCTTGAGCAGATTCGCGATCACGATCGTGCCATCGGCGGCCGTGAACGCGGCATGCTTGTTGGACACCAGTGGGCTGCCGTGCGCTGTTTCGGACGTCGCGATCTGCCGGGGCGCGGGATCGCCGGTCACCGCGACGCGTCGGAAAGGTCCGCCGGGGATGATCACGTAACGCCCATCGGGGGTGAGGCGGAAGTAGCGGACGTTGTCGGCCAACTTTCGAGAGGTTCCGCCGTTCGTCGACACGGCATAGAGCCCGGTTTCGGCGAGGTAGACGACCTGTTTGCCGTCCGGGGTGAACATCGCCTGGCCGGACGCCGCCGCAACCGGTGCCAGCGGCGGTCCATCGGTCCGGTAGACCTCGGCATCGACCCGGATGTGCGCGGGAGCTGCTCCCGGAGGCGCCTTGGTTGCGTCTTGAGCGGCTGCCGGCGACGCGATTCCGCCCAGCGCGGTCGCAGCGACGAACGAGCAGACCAGTCTGCGTCTGCGGCTCGCGTCGGAAAGCTGTCTCGTTCGGCTCATCATTCTGTGCTGGCGCTCATCGCCCAGTCGATCAGCGCGACGACGAAACAGGAGACAATGCGAATCGACATGGAGGTTCCGAGGTTGGTGGCGCACGGAGATTGTAGGCGATTGCCGACTTTGCGCCAGCGCGCGTACAGCACGACATGCGCTCGTCTTTTGCTCCGCGCAGAGCGCAGAGCAAGCAGCCGCTCCGGACGCTAGCATCTGACGGCGACGACTATTCGGCGCCGATGAAGTCATCGGCGTGCTCGATCGCCCACTCTACAAGCGCCTCGGCGAGCTCTTCAGCGGGCTCGGGGAGGCCAAAGAATGGGCCTCCGACGCGTCGCCGGTACTCCAGGAAATGTGTCGCCGGTTCTTTGGCGATTGCTTCGGCTCCGACCTCGCGGTCGTAGTCGTCGAGCGCGTCGGCGAGTTGCTGCAGGAGGTCCCCGTTCTCCACTGCT
>JBFIHF010000905.1:0-1171 GCA_041601915.1 Bradymonadaceae bacterium | reverse complement strand
TCAGCCCGCTCTCGGTGAAAACCTCGCGCAACCGGCGCCGGCCGCGCAGCAACGTGTCGACGAGATCGGAGTGCGCCTCGTCCGCCAATGCCCGCATCACGCGGTCACGCTCCGCAAACAGGACTTCGGGGTACGCATCCAACGCGTCTTGTTGGAGCTGCTCGCGGTCCGCCATCGGGAGCTGACGCAGCTCCTCGAAGATCCGGCGAAACACGACCCGCTCCGCGGAGATGTGGACGCGCAGAGGGGGATTGGGCAGGAAGCCCGCGGGCAGCGCGCTGCTGGCATAGACGGTGACGGATCCCGATTTCGTGTCGCAGATGCGCTGCAACAGATACGTGAGGCGTCCCGCGATCGACTTGCGAATCGCTTCGGGTTCCAAGATACCGAGATCGAGCAGGCTGCGCGCGACGCTCGTCCCGTGTTCGTCAGCCGCGGCCGAGGCCATCGCGAGCTGCTGCTTCGAGATTCGGTCCGCGCGGAACAGCATCAGGCCGAGCTCTTCATTGGCCACGCGTGGTTGCTGCTCGATCTCGCTGACGAGGCCGTTGTCCCACAAGACCTGGAAGTTCCCCTTGGGGGTTTCGATTTCCACGAGGCCGGTCAGCGCGCTCTGGGAAACGGACAACATGATGTCGACGATCCGATCGTCGACGACCGCCTCGACGCGATCCGGCTCTCCGCTGGGCGAAAACCACTCCGGCTCCGGGCCGTAGTCCTCTTTGGTCGATGGGACGGCGACGTGTCGCCCGGTGGCGGACAGCACCTGAATGTCGGGCGCCGTGAGGCTGATCTGACGACGGAACGACCGTTCGGGGCGACGCGACACACTGGGGATCGGCGAGGAGTCCCAGGGGCCCGAACTCTCATCGGCGGCATTGCGCACGTCGAGTTCGGGGCGCCCGACATCCGGAACGGACGACCGGTCCTCGCCGGCGAGCAGGTCCGCCCGAATCGCCTCGAGCGCCGCGCGGTCTTCGGGACTCAGCCCGGCCAAATCGATCGCGGTGCCTTTGGGCGAATGGTGGACGACTCGACCTGCGCACTCGATCGCGATGTGAAACGTGGGGATCGACAAGCGCACATCGACGATCGAATTGAGCGCTGGCGGGATGTCCACGACGAACACCACCGCACCGAGGCCGAGGACCTGCTCGAGCAGGTTCTCGAC
>JBFIHF010000904.1:0-1177 GCA_041601915.1 Bradymonadaceae bacterium | reverse complement strand
CGACAGACGATCGTTGCGGCGGGGACCTCGCGTTTCATCCATTGCGCGGTCAGCTTCGCGCCAACCGATGCTCGCCATGTCAGCCACGGGAACGCATCGAGCGCCCTGGAGCTGACCGACGCGACGAGGTCGTGGGCCCCGTAGACGCCATACTCCATGCGCGCGAGCTTCCGGCCGTAGAGCGATTCGGCGGGCTGGTTCGTCATACGGATCGCGACGTCGGCTTCGCGTCGCGCCAGCGAGATCGCGTCGAGCGTCGTCGCGACCTCGAGCTCGATCTTGGGGTGTTGCGCGGCGAACACGGCGAAGAGATCGGGGTACTCGTCGGCCAACATCGGCGGAATCGTCACCGTCAGCGCCCCGGCGAGCTCGGCGCTGGCTCCGATGATCGACCGCTCGACTTCGTGGACGAGCCCTTCCATCTGCTCGGCGGCACGGGCGGCAATCACGCCTTCTTCGGTGAGGCGAACACCGTCTCGCCCGCGCTCCACAAGCGCCACACCCAGCGAGTCCTCGAGCGCGTCGAGTCGCCGCGAGACGGTCGTTTGGACGACGCCGAGATGGGCTGCTGCCTCGGTGACCGTCTGGGAGCGGGAGACGGCGAGCAGGATCGCGAGGTCGTTCCAATTCATGGCCTGCATATTTGCAGGTTAGGTGTGCGTGTTCAACTATTGGGCTGCGTAATTGGTGCCTGTACAGTCCAGTCATTCGGGTCGGCGTTCGACCCCTGTTGGCCAGGAGACACCGTGATTGAAGTGACGCGTACCGTCGAAATCGAAGCCCCCGTCGAGACGGTCTGGGCGACCGTGGCGAAGTTGGACAGTGTCGAGCAATGGCTCGATGCCGTCAGCAAAGCGACCTACAACAGCGAGCAGACATCCGGCGTCGGCGCGGGCCGCACCTGCGTCATCAAGGGCTTCGGCACCCTCGTGGAGACGGTCGTGGAGTGGAAGGAGAACGACACCTACACCCTCGACGTCGAGGGCACGCCGTTCATCATGAAGACCTTCAACGGCACGTGGAAGCTCGAGGATGCCGGTGGCGGGCGTACCCGCACGACGACGACCCTGCGGGCGCAGGCTGCGTTTGGTCCGCTGGCCGGCGCGCTGGAGAAGTTCCTGTTGCGGCCGCAGCTGGAGAAAGATGTCGCGTCAGCGCAGAGGCAGCTGAAGTCGTT
>JBFIHF010000903.1:0-1178 GCA_041601915.1 Bradymonadaceae bacterium | reverse complement strand
GCGGCATCGCGGACGCCGTGCAGGCCGAGGTCTTCTTGGCCGGACGTTGTCGCGCGGCGCAGCACATCGATGTCGTCGGTGCCGCGGACCTTGCGAAGCCCCAGATACGCCGCGACGCGCACGTCGGACGCCGAGTGGCTGAAGAAGCTCTCGAGGTGCGTCGCGACCTGGCGGTGCTTCGCGGCGGCGAGCAGCTCCACGCCGCGCACCTGCAGCTTGTGGTCGGATTCGGTGCCCGAGACGTGCGCGGACAGCTGCTTCAGGCTGACCAGATCGGCGTAGCCGGCGAGGTCGCCCAGGGCGGCTTCGCGCGCTTTGGGCGTCGACGCCCGCAGACCACTGGCCGCCAACGCGTAGGCGTCGCGCAGCGTGATGACGTGGTTCTCGATGCGGCCTTTCTCTTCGAACTCAAAGACGCGGATCGTCGCGTCGAGCCCGGCGGCGGCCAGATGCGGCGCCCCGTCCAGTTCCACGATCGCGATGGCGCTCGTCTGCACGACGCCGCGGCCTTGCGAAGCCGGCGACTGCCGACCGCCACGCCCGCGTGGCCACGCCTTGAGGTTGCTATCGAGGCTCGAGGTGTAGAAGCGGCTGTTGGTGCCGTCGGCGGTCACGAAGTCCGGCCCGATGAGGATCTGCGTGGCCTCGCGCTCGTGCATCTCGTTGCCGCCGCGGTCCTCGGTGTCCAGCGCACCGCGCACGAACGACAGCAGCAGGCGGCAATCGCTGCCGGCCGAGTAGACGCGCAGCTCGTCGGGGTCGAACGCCAGCGCGGTCACTTCACCGTCGTGCAGGCGCGTGCGCGAGACTTCGACGAACTTGCCGTCCGCGTTGTTGAACACGCAGAGATGCCCGCGCGTCGTGCCGACCACGATCCAGGTGCCCGTCGCATCCGATGCCACGGAGCGGCCGGGCTCGCCGAGGTTGAAGCTCTGGCGGCCGCCCTTGGCGTCCGTCAGGTGAAGTGCGTCGCCCGCGACGACGGCCACGCCGCCGACAAACGGCGCCAACGCGACGATGCGCGCGTCGAACGCCGACCCGACGGTGGCGGGCTTCTTGCCGAGTTTGCCGGATCGCAGCGTGAGGTCCGTACAGCCGAGCCAGATGTCCTGGTCCACCAGCAGCTGCGCCGTGACGCCGCAGTCGAGCTCCGTCACGCGCAGCGTCTTCTTGGCGAG
>JBFIHF010000902.1:0-1184 GCA_041601915.1 Bradymonadaceae bacterium | reverse complement strand
GACCGGCGAGTACTTCGGCGAGATCGGCGTTCTTCAGGAGCACCCGCGCACGTCGTCGGTCATCGCAGAGTCTGACGTGGTTCTGCTCGTGTTGACCCGGGAGAGCTTTGTTCAGTTGCTGGGCGACTCTCCGGAATCGGCGTTCGATGTCGCGCACGCGATGGGGCAACGCTTGATGCGTTCGCTCAAGATTCTGGGTGCAAGCTCGTAAGCGCTACTTCTCTTGCAGTGTCACGACTCCCGTCCAATCGGCCGGCACGCCGTCGCGCAGGTAGGTCTGGCACCGGTCGACGTAGAGTTTCGCGGCGGTGTCCTCGGGGACTGCGGCGGCGACGGTCTCGAACCTCGCCAGCGCGTGGTCCATCGTTCCCTGCTGGAAGAGCGACCAGGCCTCGTCGAAGGCATCGCGCGCTTCGAGCTTTCGGCCCCGTTCGTCGTCAGGAAGGCCGTCGAGGACTTCGTAGACCGTCACGGGCTTCGTCTTTCCTTTGGCGATCACCCGGTCGACGGCGCGCGTCGCGATCGCGTCGGGCTCGCGCAGCGCAGCGTAGGTGTGCTCGCTGATCAGAAAGCTGGCCCCGTAGAACTTTGTCATCGTTTCGATGCGCGCCGCGAGGTTGACGGGGTCGCCGATGACGCCGCATTTGATGCGGTCCAGCCCGCCGATCGTGCCCAGCATCAATCGGCCGGTGTTCACGCCGATGCCGATCTTGAGTTCGCGATCTCCGCGCCCCGACCGGACGATGTTGAGCTCGGTCAGAGCCTGCAAGTCACCAATCCCGGCGGCCACCGCGTCATCGGCCTTCCCCTCGAACAGCGCCATGATCGCATCACCTTCGTAGCTGTCGATGAACCCGTGGTTCCGCAGGATCGGCGGCTCCATGTGCCCCAGGTACTCGTTGATGAACGCGAAGTTCTGCTGCGGCGTGCGTCCTTCGACGAGGGTCGTGAACGAGCGGATATCGGAGAACAGGATCGACATCTCCTTCTCCATGTGATCGCCGCGCGAGACGTCGAGTAGCGACGAGTGGCCCAGGATCTTGAGGAACTCGCGGGGCACGAAACGGCCCGCGGCAACGCTCATCCGCGCGTTTTCCAGATGCGTCTTCAGGCGCGCCAAAAGCTCGTTCTTGGAGATCGGCTTGGTGAGGTAGTCGTTGGCCCCGGACTTGAGTCCATCGATG
>JBFIHF010000901.1:0-1186 GCA_041601915.1 Bradymonadaceae bacterium | reverse complement strand
CGACGTTCCCGCACATCCGCCATTGACTGACAGGGGAACTCGCCGCCTCGCCCATGTTTGCGTTCCTTTGGTCGTTCATGCGCTTAGTCTCCCGCCATCCCGCTCACGCGCCCACTGCAACGCCACCGACGCCCTAAACCGCCTCGTGCGCCTGCCCCACGTCACAGACGGCATCCCCTCCTTCACCAACCGGTCCACCGTCGTCACGCTCACGCCCATCAACCCGGCGAGCTCGTCCCGGCTGATGTAGCGTTCGGGTTCGGGGGTAGGGAAGCTATGAACGCTCATGTCGTGAACTCGTGGATTCGGTCCAGCATCGGGGAGAACGTCACCGTTTCCCGCTTCCAGCGGCGCGGCCCGTTCGTTCTGCCGTGCGGCCTGCGACGTCGAGCACGTACGCTGGGGCGTCCGAAGATGTACGCATCGCCGTCGATGAGCAGGATCTTGTCGCGGGGGATGCTGGGTGAGAACTTGACGCGGATTCCGTTGATGCTCGGTTCGGGGGTAGGGAACGCATGAACACTCACGACGAACCCCCACACGCTTCCGCGCACAGCCGCTTGTTCCGCTCCGTGGTCGGATGCAGGACGCACCCGCAAACGTGATCCCACGGCGAGGACCCGGCGGGGGCGAGGCGTCCGCCGCCGCAGACGAGGAGGTCTAGCCCTCCGCTGATGCCGGGTCTGTCGTCTGTTGAGATGCGGACTCCGGGCGAGCAGTCGAACCCGTCTACGAATTCGTGGTCGTCCCAGGAGTGCCCGCACTCGCAAACACCAGTGGTTGTGTTGTCGCTCATGTGTTCTCCTTGTCGGTGAGCGGGAACCGCGCAGCGAGCGCGTCGAGGGTCGCCAGGGCCGCGATGCCCGCGAACGTGCGATGGCGCAGCCGTTCCTCCGTGATCCAGTCGTGGAGGGCTTGCACCGACACCACACGAACCGGGAGCAACTCGCAGGTGTCGCAGTCGCAGAAGAGGTCTTGGTCCAGGGTGGTCGCCTCGCCGCAGTCCGGGCACGGGTAGAGCGTCCAGGTGTCACGGCTCATCACAAACCACCTCCGCTGGGAACGTAGGTGAACGGGGACTGCCACTCGGTTGGGTGAGGCAGCGTCGGCCCGCGCCCGAAGCGATCACCGGTCCCTTCGCAGAACTCGCACTCGATCCACGGGGCGGACGCGTCGTCAGGGTCCT
>JBFIHF010000900.1:0-1186 GCA_041601915.1 Bradymonadaceae bacterium | reverse complement strand
TTGGTGTCGGCGGTGATGGTTGTAGTGCCAGAGCCAGCCGTCAAGGGCTGCGGTGCGTTCGTCGCTTGAGCCGTAGATCGCGCCGTAGGCCCAGCCGCCGAGCATCGTGCGGATGAACCGCTCGGCCTTGCCGTTGGTCTGAGGCCGGTAGGGCCTCGTGCGCAGATGGCGGATCCCGAGTGCGCGGCAGGCCAGGGCGTGCGCGGTGGAGACGTAGGGTGATCCGTTGTCGGTCATCAGGCGTTCGACCTGGATGCCGTGGCGCCGGTAGAAGGCGACGGCGCGGCGCAGGAACCCGATGGCGGTGGTGGCTTTCTCGTCAGGTAGGACCTCGGCGTAGGCCAGGCGGGTCGCGTCGTCGACGGCGACGTGCACCGCGTCCCAGCCGGTGGTGTTGCGCCAGACGCCGGCGGCATCGATCGCGCCGTGACGCCCGTTGCGTCCGTGCTTACCGGTGATGCGTTTGCCGGCGCCGCCCTTGATCCGACCGAGTTTCTTGACGTCGATGTGGATCAGTTCGCCGGGCCGAGCGCGTTCGTAGCGAACGGCGGGCTCAAGGCCGATGCGGCCGAGCTTGCCCATCCCGATCCGCTTGAGGATCCCGCTGATCGTCGAGCACGGCATGTCGAGCAGGTCGGCGAGCTCGGGGGCGGTGAATCGCAGCCGGCGCAACGACGCGAGCAGCGCGACGAGCTGCTCGTCGGATCGGTTGTGGACCCGCTTCGGGGCAGAGGACCGATCCCGCAGACCGGGGTCGCCGTCGGCCCGGTAGCGGGCAACCCATTTCGAGCATGTCCGGTCGCTCACTCCGGCCGCCTCGGCGGCCTCCGTGACCGACCGGCCCTGCTCGACCACGCTGCGAACCATCCGTCGCCTGCCGTTCAGGCTGAGGGCCGCGTTACCGTGCAACTTCATCCGGAACTCCTTGGTGCTGGGGCCTAGAGAACCACCAGCCTCCAAGGAGGGCCGGATGAACAACGTGCTCAGGAACTACAACTAGGCCGCTTCGTCGTCCAGTTCCTCGCTCTTGCCCTGCAGGCGCTCACGCCCGCGCTGGACGGCAGCGATGAACTTCGAGAGGTTCACCTCGAGCGTGTTGAGGATCTCGTCGGCGTAGTCCTCGGCTCCGAGCCGGATCTCCCGCTCGCGGGCTCGGGCATCCTCGATGATGTCCTCGGCCGCCCGC
>JBFIHF010000899.1:0-1188 GCA_041601915.1 Bradymonadaceae bacterium | reverse complement strand
CATGTTGATGTACCACGCCTCGGCCTCGGCGGGCGGGCGGGCGGTGCTGCCTTGCCCGAACTCGTTCGAGGGCTCGCAGCACGGAGCCCACGGTTCCATGCGGTTCATCGCGTAGGTCGCCAGCGCGTAGTGCTCGGTGATCCGATCCGTGAACGATGTCGGCCAGCCCATCGGAAACTCGGTCATCGCGCTGGCGAGGTTGGATTCGTGCTCCTCCATCGTCATGAGGTGCGCCTCGAGGACGACTCGTCCCGTCGCAGGCATCGGCAGCAGGTCATCGGTCCCGATGCGCGGAATCTCGCCGGACCGCATCGCGCAGGGGCTCGTGTCGGCGAAGAAGTCGACGAACAAGTCGTACGGTCCGTCGTTCACCGCGCCGCTCGCGCTGACGAAACTATCCACGGCGAGGTAGTAGATGCCGGGCGTGAGGTGAGCGCTCAGACCGATGTCGCCGCGGTGTAGACAGCTCTCGGCGCTGAGGTCCCCCAACAGGTGAATGTCGACGTCCGCGCCGGCGCCGGACGTGACGCCGGCCATGATCGTCCCCGGCTCGTCGAGCCGAAACACGTACGCGATCTCCGGCCCGCTCTCGTTCTGCGGGGCGCAGGCCGGGTAGCTGTCGTACTGACTCGCCGCGCCAGTCGTGTCGCGCGCGTCGCGGTAGGGAAAGCCCGGAATCTCGATCGGGCACGGCTGGCCGACGCACGCCGGAAAGCGGGGTTCTCCGAGGTCCGGAGCGCCCATGTCCTGGGGGGTGCTCGCGTCCGGGGTGGAGCCGTCGGGCGGAGTAGACGCGTCCGGCTCAGTCGACGAGTCGGGACCGCCGCTCATGTCGACGACCGCCGTATCCGGCGCATCGACCGCGTCTTGGCCGCAACCGACCGCGAGCGCCACGAAGAGAACGAGCAGATGGAGGTGAGTCATGTTCAGTTGGATCCGTGTGCGGCCTTGCCGCGCGCCGGCTCGGCCTCGAAGTCGAGGTCTTGCGACTGCTTCGCCAGTACCTCGTCCTCTTCGATCTGACGCATCTCCTCGACGAGCATATCGGCGTCGACGTGATGTTCGGGAATCTCGAACCGGCCCGTCAGGTCGGTGTCGGGCCGCAGCTCGCCGGCTTCGTAGAGGTCCCACATCTCGTAGCCGTAGCGCAGCTCGCGCGCGGGCTGGCCGCGCTTGAAGTGCGACGTG
>JBFIHF010000898.1:0-1188 GCA_041601915.1 Bradymonadaceae bacterium | reverse complement strand
GAACGACCGAGACGCTGAGGGCCTCCTCGGTCGAGTACTTGAAGGTCAAGATGTCGTCCCACTTCGCTTTGCGCAGCAGCGCGTCGTCGAGACAGTTCGACAGTGCCGGGCGAGTCGCGCGAAACGCCTTCTCGACCGCGACAATCGCGGGCGCGCCGGCGTCCACGCAGCCCTCGGAATCGCACTCTTGCGTCTTCGCAAAGTCGATGCGCACGCGGCCGGCCCGCTCGGGCGACGAGACGTACGCCGCTACAGGTCGGCGCCTGGCGGCTGGCGGCTCGACGTTGTCGATCGGCGGCGGCGGCGGCGGGTTGGTTCGGGTGCGTTCGAACAGACACATCGTCAGCATCGATTCCCGATAGTCGCCGCCTCGAACGTCGGGGAGTTCATCTCGTTCGGGCAGGTGCTCGAGCGCATCAGAATGCGCTTTCATGCACTCAACCGCACCAGCGCTCGACGCCAGTTCGCCGCATGCGCCGGCATCGACCTCGTCGGCGCACTCGAGCGCAACGGCCATGCACGGCGCCATGCGCTGATCGTCAGGGTGAAACGCATTGCGACAGTAGATGCCCGCGAGCGCCTCGCGGTTTTCATGTGCGGAGTCGATGATTCCCACGGCGCCCAACGCTCCGACCGCCGCGCCCACGAGCCACAACACCGGCTGAAACCGCGCGATCGCCGCGATCGTCGGCGTCACGGCGTTCGACTCGCCCTGCATCGTTCGACGAAAGGCCCGCACCGCGATGACCCAAATGACGAGGCTGAATCCGGCATTGACCGCGAGGCCGAGAACGTCGCGCGGATCCGAGAGGTCGGGTACGCTCCCGTCCAACACGAGAACCAGCGACCCGACAACGAGGGCGGGCGCGGCGATCAGGCCACCGATCAGCAACAGGTACGCCCTCAACATGTCGAACCTCTCGCGGAACCGGGCGCTCCGAACGTCGCACAAGCCCCGCGCTCCGTGCAATACACTCGCAGTAACCGCGGTCCACCGCAGTCGGCATCTGCGCGACTTCACCGCCAGCAATGAGGGCGCCACCGGTGGAGCGGTCCGGTTCTGGATGATGCGTGCTCGGCCTACAACGGATCCGTCCAAATGGTGGTCGATGGCGACGCCGGCAGCTTCGACGCCGATCTCAACGGCGACTTCGCTGGCGAGAGCGTCGCGACGCTCAGCTTCAACCG
>JBFIHF010000897.1:0-1195 GCA_041601915.1 Bradymonadaceae bacterium | reverse complement strand
TCGGCCGACCCATGAGCCGACCCTCGACGTCCGCGGCCCGGGCGTCGGCGCCTCGAAGCGGCGTTCGGAGCTCACGGGCATCGAGAACGTGTTTGTCGCGGTGCGACTCGACAACGCGGGCGAAGTCCTCCGGCTCGCGTTCCCTGCGCGCGACCTCGCGTCGCTGTCCGATCGGTTGCGCGCCGCGTTTCGCAACAGCCAGGCGTTGGCCCTCAGCGTGGCGTTGTTGCTGTCGGTGTTGGCGGCGTTCGTGTTCATGCGCCCGCTGCAGCGGCTCGCGAAGTCGGCCCAGGCCATCGCGCGTGGCGACTTCACGGCGTCGGAGACCTGGCGAGGCTCCGACGAGATCGGCGACGTGGGCCTGGCCCTCAACACGCTGGCACAGGACCTGCGGCAGCAACTCACGGCTGCCCACGCGTCGGAGACGCTGCTCATCCAGGCCGCGGAATTCTTACAGTTTCCGCTCGCCCTGATCGGGCGCAAGGGGGAGATTTTGGCGCTCAACGGGGCGTTCCGCCGCATGGTGGAGGACCCGTCGACGGACGCCGAGGAGATCGTGGCACGCCTGCTCAAGTCCAAGAAGTACGACAAGACGTATCGCGGCGTGCGCTCCGACGGCGCCTCCGGCGAGATGCACTGGACGCGAAAAAAGGTCGGCGTAGTGTTGCAGATGCACCTGCTCGAACGCCCCGAAAGTGAGCCACTCGTTCTGCTGACCGCCCATGACGACCGCTCGATCGTGTCCAGTCTACCGCTCGCGACCGATGTTCGGCCCGTCGCGCTGGCGACCGTCGTCGACGCGGCGCTGGCACGAATCGCGGCGCAGGTCCCGACCTGCACGTTCGAGGTCGACTACCTCAACGCGCAGAGCGACGCGGCGATCGTCGATGCGGAGGGGCGCGTCGAACTCGCGCTCGCCGTGTTTATGGAGTCCGCCGGGCGCGTCAATCCCCGCGTGAAGCTGAACGTGTCCGGGAACAGCCTCAATGTCGCGCTGTGGGTGGACGGCGAGCTCCCCGCGGCGCCGATTCGACTCGTCCGGCACTTGCTGGGGCCCTGCGGCGGCTCGGTATCGAACGGCGAGTACGTCGTCCTGCACCTCGCGAGGGCCTGATTGTACATCGGCGCCACATCGCTGAGACCGATTGCGAACGCCCGCGACCAACGCACGTTGGAGCTGCGGAACTTCTTTCGC
>JBFIHF010000896.1:0-1196 GCA_041601915.1 Bradymonadaceae bacterium | reverse complement strand
GACGGACAGATGGGGCTCGGCGCGCTGGGCAACCAGGTGCGCGTCGGCGTGATCTGCTGGGAGTGGGGCAGCTACCTGGGCGATGAAGGCCTGACCAAAGGCATCCGCGCCAAGGTCTCGAGCTTCAATCGCCACCACGTCAACGCGTCGATGGTGAAGGGCAAGATCAACGGCCAGTACGTCAACAGCATCCTCGCCAAGCGCGAGGTCATGGCATCGGGCTACCACGAGGCGATCATGCTCGACACCGAGGGCTACGTGTCCGAAGCGTCGGGCGAGAACATCTTCCTCGTCATCGACGGCCAACTGTACTCGACCCCCGTCGGGGCGAGTATCTTGGGCGGGATCACGCGCGACACCGTGATGCGGCTCGCTGACGACATGGGCTACCGGATCCACCTGCAACGCTTCACCCGCGACATGATGTACACCTCCGACGAGGTGTTCATGACCGGTACCGCCGCCGAGGTCACCCCGGTGCGCGAGATCGACGATCGCGCGGTGGGCCGCGGCGAACCTGGGCCGGTCACCAAAGCGCTTCAAGACGCCTACTTCAATCTCGTCAAAGGCAGCGCCGATCATCACCAGGAATGGCTCGCCTTCGTCAACTGAATCTCAGGGACACCACCACATGAGCGAACTGCAACGAATCGTTGATATCCTGGGCCCCAACGGGTCGAACCTCCTCGAACATCGCTGCAGCACGATCGCAGCGGACCGCATCTCGGCCCCCGGGCCCGAGTTCGTGGACCGCGTGTTCTTGGCCACCGATCGGTCGCCGCGCGTGTTGCGCAGCCTGCAAACATTGTTCGACCACGGGCGCCTCAACGGCACCGGCTTTCTGTCGATCTTGCCGGTCGACCAGGGCATCGAGCACGCCGCGGGCGCGTCGTTCGCGCCGAACGCCGACTACTTCGATCCGGAGAACATCGTGAAGCTCGCCATCGAAGGCGGCTGCAACGCGGTGGCGTCGACGTTCGGGGTGCTGCGGATGACGGCGCGCAAGTACGCGCACCGGATTCCGTACGTGGTCAAGATCAACCACAACGAGTTTCTGAGCGTGCCGAACAAGTACGACCAGATCATGTTCGGCACGATCAAGCAGGCCCACGACATGGGCGCCGTCGCGGTCGGTGCCACGATCTACTTCGGTTCCGAGGAGTCGCCGCGCCAGATTCAAGAGGTCTCCCAGGCGT
>JBFIHF010000895.1:0-1218 GCA_041601915.1 Bradymonadaceae bacterium | reverse complement strand
GCGATGGCGGTGAGCTCGGTGTTCGGCCCGGTCGTCGGGCTCGTGCCCGCGGCCGTGGGACTCTTCGCGGAGCACTACGGCCTCGGGACCGCGCTGTGGCTCATCGCGCTGGCCCCGGTCGGCATGCTGCTGACCGTCACGAAACCCCGGTAGTCGGCGGAACGGCTGAGCGTCGCGCCCATGCCCAGGCCGCGACGGCCGCCAACAGGCAGGGCACGTTGACGATCAGGACGTTGAAGACGCCGTCACGCATCAGGCACATCGCGGAATCGACGCCGAACCACACGACCACCGACGAGAGAAACGCGCGCGCGACCCAGCGTGCGTCTTCGGCCCGCGCCCAAAAGCCCATCGCCGCGAGCATCACAAAGTGAGCCGTGAACGTCGCGCCGATGAGGCCGAACATGAAGCGGCTGAATGCCAGATCACCCGCTCCGGGCACCACTTCGCCGTAGTACGTCGCGTAAAGGAGCTGATTGTAGGGCGCGAACAGAATGCTGTGATTGGCGAGGCCGACGACGACGCCAACGACGACCATCAGCGCAGAGAACACCCCGATTACCGTGTTCGCCTGCGATGAAATCCGGGGCCTCGGCGGATCGAGGCCAGGCCGCATCGCGAGCAGCGTGGCGCCGACCGTGACGAACGCCAGCAGGTTGATCATCACCACGTTCCACGCGCAATCGAACGCGAAGGACAGCGACGAGTCGAACACGAACCACGTCAGCAACCCCGCCCAGCTCGCGTGCCACGCCCACCGTTCGCGGCGGCGCAGGGGTTCGTGGGCGAGCCAGAACGCCGCCGCCCACTTGCCGGCGATGCTGCCACCGAGGATGCCGTAGGTCAGGTCGCGGACGCCGATGAAACCAGCCGACGGCTTCCCAGCGACAAACGTCGCGGCGGCGCGCTCGCTCCACATGTCGAGGAGCGATGTGGGCCCGAGTACGGCCAGCGCGACGCCGACCGCCATGAACACGAGCGTGAGGCCAACGAGGACTTTGCGCAGTGTGTCGTAGTCGAGTCGCATGGAACTGCCACGATACATGGTCCGACGTTACGCGCAGAGTCGACGCGAGGCCTCGACCGCCGGCGGGGATTTCGGTAGGAAGGCGCCATGCGCGTACTCCTCACCACGCTGCTCCTGTGCAGCATCAGCACCTCGGCCGCCGCCCAGACGCACACGCTGAACGCGGCGAAGTACGCCGCACTGCGCGACCG
>JBFIHF010000894.1:0-1218 GCA_041601915.1 Bradymonadaceae bacterium | reverse complement strand
GTTCCCGCGCGGCACCGAACTCGCCGTGTTCGCGGGGGGCAAACTGTACGCCTACACGTTGGCGCTCGGCCTGCCGCTCCTGCTTCATCCGGGGACCGCCGTGTTGCCGCTGTTCGCGCTGTGGGCGGCCGTGGCGGGCGTCACGCTCGCCGTGGTGTTCCAGCTGGCGCACGCCGTGTCCGGTACCGCGTTTCACACGGCCGATGACGGCGTCGAGAACTCGTCGTTCACGGCCCATCAACTGCGGACGACGGCCAACTTCGCCCCGCGCAATCGTTTCGTCACCTGGTACGTCGGCGGTCTGAACTTCCAGATCGAACACCATCTGTTTCCCGGCATTGCGCACGCGCACTATCCGGAGCTCGCGCCCCTCGTGCGAGCCCGCGCCACCGAGGCCGGCGTGCCCTACATCGAGTACGACACGTTGCGGGCCGCGATCTGGGCGCACGGCGTCCACCTGTTCGAGATGGGTCGCCCGGTGGGCGGCGAAGTCACCGACGCCGAGCCGGTCCCCGCGCTGTAACACGCGCGGGGAAACCTTTCCTCGGCGGGCAGTCCCGGGCATACTCGTCCGGAAGATCACCGACGAGGCACCATGCGTTTCATCACTCTGACATCCTGTCTGCTCATCGCCGCTGGCGGCTGCTCGGATAGTCCGACTGCGAACAACGGCAGCTCCAACGGGATGCCGAACGCGAACCCGAACAACGGGACCGTGAACAACGGCTCCAACAACGCGACAACGGCCGCCGATGCCGACGGCGACGGGTTGAGCGATGCCGACGAGCTGATCTACGGCACCGACCCCAGCAACCCCGACACCGACGGTGACGGGATCAACGATGGCGACGAAGTCGCGCTCGGCACCGACCCGACAAACCCCGACACCGACGGCGACGGCGTGCTCGATGGCAGCGAGGTGGTCGCCGGTTCGGACCCGAAGATTGCCGACGAGGCGTGCGGACTCACACGCTACACCGCGAGCTTGGACGAGAAGCCCGTCGACATCATCTTCGTCATCGATAACTCCGGCAGCATGGGCGACGAGATTCAGAGTGTTCAGGACAACGTGAACACCAACTTCGCCGACATCATCCGGGCCAGTGGCATCAACTTCCGCGTCATCATGCTGTCGTCGCACGGCAATGTGGGCAGCGAGAGCATCTGCGTCGCGTCGCCACTGTCGGGCACGAACTGCATGCCGATCCCGAACGCGCC
>JBFIHF010000893.1:0-1228 GCA_041601915.1 Bradymonadaceae bacterium | reverse complement strand
CGCTCTGGCAGGCACGCACATCTACGTCGGGCGAGTGCTCGCGTTCATGCTGTACGAGATCCTGAGAAATCCGGCGCTGTTCGAGCGCGTACAGGCCGAGGCGGATGCCGCGTTCGATGGCGGACCTCTCGATCCGGCCATTTTTCGACGCATGTCGCATCTGCGCGCCACCTATCAAGAGGCGATGCGCGTCTACCCCTTGCTTGCGGGCCTCCCTTTTCGCGCCGCGCGCGACCTCGACATCGGGGGGTATCAGATTCCCGAAGGTCGCATGTTGGTGGTCTCGCCGCTGCCGGGCCACTTTCTCTCCCCCGCGTACGAGGGCCCGCAGAACTTCGATGCCGGGCGCTGCACGCCGGAGCGCAAAGAACACCGCTGCCCAGGCGGCTGGGCCCCGTACGGCATCGGACCGCGGATGTGCGTCGCGGCCGGCATGGTCGAGGTCCTGTGTTCATCGATCATCGCGACCCTGCTTCACCGCCGCCAGCTATCGTTGCTCAGTCCCAGCTACTCGCCAACCGTCCGGATGGCGCCGTTGATCGCGCCGACGGACCACCTTCCCGTCGTGGTGGGGCGCGCCAGAACCGACGCGGATCGAACCGCGACGAAGGATCTTCTGCTGGACCGTGTCATCGACACTGCGGGCCTCGAGGAAGACTGGCAGTCTCTGACGCTGCCGGACCTGACCCCGGAGATCTTCGAGGCCGGCGAGGCGGTCGTCTCCGAAGGGGAGCCGGCCCTGCATTTTTACATCATTCTCAGCGGCGAAGCGCTGGTCTCCAAAGATGGTGCGCTGCTGAGGCGATTGAGCGCCACGGAGTCGTTCGGTGAACGGGGGCTGCTCAAAGGTGTTCCGCGCAGCGCGACCGTGACCGCCGATACGGAGCTGCGCGTGCTCTCACTCGACCGCGACACGTTTTTGACGTTGGCCGCGAATGCGGACCTGACGGGGGCCGACCTCGGGCTTGCGATCCAACGTCGGTTCGTCCGGGCGACCGTCGCGAGCGCGTTGCCCAAGCTGGATATGGAACAGCTCGCGAAGGCGAGCGAGGAGTTCGATCTTCGACTGGTGTCGGCGGGGGACGCTGTCTTTGCACAAGGGGACCCACCAGACGGCGTCTATCTGATTTGCGCCGGGGAGGTCCAGATCCGGCAGGTCGCCTCCGACGGCATCGAGCACCATCTCCGGAACATGGGGACCGGCGAGTACTTCGGCGAGATCGGCGTT
>JBFIHF010000892.1:0-1228 GCA_041601915.1 Bradymonadaceae bacterium | reverse complement strand
TTGATTGATGCTGCCGGGGTCCGCTTCGAGACTCTCCAGCTCTGCGTCCGAAACCATCTGTAGATACGTCGTCATCGACATGCGCTTCACTCCGTGATCGTCGCCTCGCCTGCCGACTACCACGCTTCGGATCGCCTCACAACCGCTGGACGTGCAAGCCACAGGCGGCTCAGGTCGAGGGCACACATTGAGCTATCGAAGCCTCATCGACGTGATGCAAAGGCGAGGCCCAGATCTCGCGGATCCGGCGCCAAACGTCGACATGAGGGTCCGATGGTCCGCCCGGCCAAGTCTGGCGCGGTCATTGCACAGTTGAAGCTCTGCCGCGGAGGAGATGCATGGACGACGCACCCACACCCGACGATACGCTGCCCGATGAGGCGACGTTCGACACGATCGCGGACTTCGACGCGCTCGAGATCGAGGGCACGTATCCGCAGTTTCCCGTGCCGAGGCCGAAGGCCGGCCGGACTAAGCGGCCAGACGCTTCACCGGAGTAGTCGACCACGACTCGGACAGGTAGGCGAGGATCGCGGGGCTGCCCTCCAGCGTCGTGGACGTCGAGGGGTCGACGAACCGCACGACAGCACCATTTCGCCGGATGTAGGGGAGCTCCAGTTCGCAGAGCCGCTCGCGCACGAGTCGCGCGTCCGGGTCACCCTCGAAGCCGTCGAGTTCGAGGGGCTGCTCCGGCACATAGCTCGCGCGTCGCCAGGTGCCCGCGACGCCGCGCAACAGGCTCGCGATCTGCGACGACACAATGAAGAACGGCGAGGTCAGTGCCGCGGGCGCGCGACCGGTGCCGTACCGCGCGTAGAGGTGCTCGACGATCGGCACACTGTCGAACATCTCGAGGTCATGGTTGGGGTCGATGAGGAACGGAAACGTCGCGCGCGCCGCGCGTTCCTTCACCCCGGGGCGAAAGCGCGCCCCGTCGCGGGGGCACGGCCGAATCTCCACCTCGAGGTCCAGATCCGTGATCGCCTCCCGCACCCGCCGGCAATAGGGGCAGCTCTCGTATTCGTACAAGATCAGCGCTTGAGCGGGACGCGCGCCCAGCCTCTCGGAGACCGTGCGTCCCGCGCCGAAGCGGGCCGCGGTGCTGAGGCGACTCATGAGGAGAGCGAGGTTCACGACGACAACTCCGCGAGGCGTGTTCGCTAAGTGTAGCGTCCTGCTCCGCAATTTTCAGCGTAATCGACGTCTGTCGGGCACGAGTTGAGCGTCT
>JBFIHF010000891.1:0-1239 GCA_041601915.1 Bradymonadaceae bacterium | reverse complement strand
TCGACGCCGAACGGTACCTCGAGACGCTGCACGACTGAGCCCTGAGACTCAGTCCCAGACGAACAGCCACTTCACGCCGTGATACAGGCCGTAGAAGACCCACCCGATCGGTCCCGGGCGCACGCGCTCGTTGAACGTCACCGTGAGTGTCGCGTACGACGTCTGGTTGCCGAGCACGCGCATCTGCCCCTCCAGCGCTTCGAGCTGACTGGTGACCCGCGCGAGCTCCTTCTCGACGTGCAAGATCTCCTCGACGTTCTGCCCCTGCACCACCAGCTCCTGAAGGCGCACGCGAAGTTTCTTCAAGTTCTCGATGCGGATCTCGAGGTCGACGTAGTTGGCCGTCACGTCGACGGTCGTCACGTCGCGATGGGTGACCTTGCCGAGCTCGCTGACTGCCGCGAGCGCCTCGTCGAGCCGACCGGTCGGAACCTTGAAGCTGATCGATGACCGAGACGTGCTCGCGACATAGCCCTCTAGACTTCGAGCGATACGTTCACATTTCTGCACCGCTTCGGGGAAGTTCTTCTCGTCGCGGAGCCGAATCGTCAGCCATGCGTTCTTGACGAGTTTCTGGTCCATGCTGGTCTGCGGGTCGGCAGCGCCGGACGCGCCGCCCACGCTGGCGTCCCTTGAGGGCGCGACGTCTCTCTTGGCGCTCTTCTTGGCGAAGAAGGACGAAGAATCGGACTCGGTGCTCGTCACGAGCACCTGATCGTTGCTGTCGCTCATCGGCGACTGCGAAGCCGGCGGGGCATACGCGGGCCGCTCGTACTGCGGTGAACTCGCACCGCACGCGCTGATCGCCACGAACAAACAACACACCAAAATCAATCGGATCATCGGCACTCCTCATTAGGTTCCACGCATGCAACGCAGATCGCACCGTTTCGATCTGCGTGCCACTCATTTCGCGGCCAGCGCGGCGGCGGCCTTCAGCCGCTTGAGACGCCGGAGATTGACCAGCTCCACGGACAGCGAGAAGCCCATCGCGGCGTAAATGTAGCCTTTGGAGACGTGTTGCCCCATCCCCTCCATCACGAGCATCGTGCCGATGAGCACCAGGAACGACAGCGCCAGCACCCGCACGCTCGGATTCTTCTGAACAAAATCACCGACCGGTGTTGCGAACGCGATCATCACGCCGACGGCGATGATCATGGCCGCGGCCATGATCTCGATCTCGTCGACCATGCCGACGGCGGTGATCACGGAGTCCAGCGAGAACACCACGTCGAG
>JBFIHF010000890.1:0-1247 GCA_041601915.1 Bradymonadaceae bacterium | reverse complement strand
GAAGCACCGGGAGCCGCAGTCGAGCGGATGGCGGACTGCTAGCTCGTTGTCGCTTTGCTGGCGGGTTGCGTACGGTCGCCGGTTGGCAGCGACGCGCTGGGCGTGGTGTCGCCGGATTGCTCGGAGGCTCACTGGTTCTCCGTGTCGGTGAGCGGGAACCGCGCAGCAAGCGCGTCGAGCAGCAGCATTCGCCCGTGCGCCGCGATCCACTCCTCAGCCTGCTGGCATCCGCTGGCCCGGTTCATCTCGCTCTCGTAGAGGAAGCGCTGTTTTTCGATCCAGTCGTGGAGGGCTTGCACCGACACCACACGAACCTCGTTGGCCTCTGGGAAGTCACCGTCCGAACCGCACTTGCAGTCGCAATCCAAAGACCTCTGGTGGCACTCGTTGCACACGTAGATCGTCCAGGTGTCACGGCTCATCGGTTTGTCTCCGTTGGGGTTCTCGGTGAGCGCGTCCTTCGCGAGCAACTGCATCGACCACGCTGCCTGATCCACGCCGTCCGGGTTCAGTTCGCGCAGTGGATGCTCGGAGATCTCCCGTAGCGCCTCGCGCAGTCGTTCGGCTTTGGCGCGCGCCTCATCACGCTCACGCCGGGCGCGGGACAGGTGCGATCGCTCCATCACCTGGGCCTCGCTGTAGGTCGTGGCCCCGCAACTACACTCAAGCGATTCGATGGACCGACGCCCCAGCCGACCGCACCCAGAGCAGAACGGCAGGGTCCAGGTGCGCATCCCGTCACTCCGGTGACAGCGAACGTCGTGAGGACGAAGGTTCGGGCCGATCATTGGGTGTCTCCGTTCGGGCCGCAGCGACCTCCGTAGGTTCGTTCGACCGCAGCCTCGTCGGCGGCTGCCTGGGCGCTTCCGCCTGGCCCATAATGCTCCGCGCAGCGCCCCGCAAACGGGGAGCCCTTTGCGGATGTCCGCAGGATGGTGTGCCCGGTGGTTACAGGACCACGGGTGCAGCCGGGGTGCGAGCAGATAACTTCACTCATCTTCATTGGGTGTCTCCGTTCGGGATCGCGCGCCCCTCGAAGCGAAGGGCACCGCACTTGGTGCAGATCGGCCCGACGTTCGCGTAGGGGCATTGCCCGCAGAGCCACGCGCCGGGCATCGGCTCATCGTGCACTGGGACGGCGGTGAGGGCGCGGATGATCGCGTCTGCGAGGTCGGAACGCTCGCTCATCACGCACCCGCCTCCATTACGGACGCCCACGGCCCATACAGAGCGTCGAACTGCACCGT
>JBFIHF010000889.1:0-1253 GCA_041601915.1 Bradymonadaceae bacterium | reverse complement strand
TCAGAAACTGGCCGAGCTTCGGCGCGTACCAGCGATTGCGCATGTAGGTGACGCCGGTCCGGTCGCTGCGGTACGCGCCGGCGAAGCCGAACGGCGGCAGGCCGAACGTGGCCACGCAGTCGACCCCGGTCCCCTCTTCCTTGCAGACCTCAGAGCCGTGCGGGGCGAGCAGGCGGACGCGGCCGTGCGGCGTGTACTCGAGGATGTGCTCCATCTGCCGGTTGTCCGCACTCCACCAGCCGACGACGGAGTTGCGGTGGTCGGTGACGGCGACGAAGCGGCCTTCTTTGCCGAGCTCGAAGCTCTCGAACTCCAAGATCTGGTCGACGCCAGCGCCGGGCACGACCTCCCAGCGCGTGCCGTCGTCGAGGTTCATCGCCGCGATCAGCTGATCGCCGTCGTTGATGATCGTCCGCGTCTTGCCATTGATGATCTGAGACAGCCGGCCGGCGGCATCATAGAGGTAGGTCTCATGCAGCCCGTCGCGGTCCGCATGGAGGAGTCGGCCACGCTGGTCGTACACGAACGCGGCGCCCGCGCCCTGCGTGACTCGCCCGACCTGGTCGTGCGCGATAAGGTAGGTCGCGTTGTCGAGCTCAATGGTTCCAAGCTCATGCCCGGGGTCACGCGGTCCGTCGTGGTGCCAACGTGACACTTGGGGCGTGGTGCGCTCGACGATGTCGAGCACGCCGCCGACTTCGGCCTCGCGGACCCAATCCACACGAAGAATCGGCTCAGAGGCGGGCGAATTCTGCGTGACGAACGTCTCCACGTCGGCGTTCGTGATGCTGTGGGGTGCGAATGACGGCACCACCGGTTCGATGAGCCCGGGCTGCTCGAACACCGTCGTAAGTCGCCCTTCGGCATCGTACGCGTAGCCGCGCCACGGCGGAGGCCGCGCGGCGAGCGGACCCGCTTCGGGGTTGCCCCAGAACGTCTGTACGCTGCGGGCGCGTCCGAGCACGTCGCGCGCGATGTCCTGGTCAAACAGCGGGGCGCTGCACAAGCTGCCGTCGTAGGCCCTGACAGTAGTTCGCTACGCTCCACTCCGCGGACATCCCAATGACTATAGGTAGCTTTTTTCTCACCACCTATAATTGACGTTGTAGGCAGTTACTCCTAAACTGCCTATAGTGATTGCGCGAATCCCAGAGACCACCCATCTCGTCTACAGCCAACTGCTGGATGGCCTCCTCCATGCGGCGTACTCCAAGCGGGGGATCAGCTTTCACACGAACACGGTGCGCGGCCTG
>JBFIHF010000888.1:0-1255 GCA_041601915.1 Bradymonadaceae bacterium | reverse complement strand
GATCACGGCCTCAGTCGGCGCGGACCCGAACTCGGTGGCGTAGAAGTTCTGCATCAGCCGGAACGTGTTGGACATGCTGCCGGTCAGGTCGATGTCGTACTTCGACGCCAGGTCGAGCACCTGATCGCGGGTCAGGCCGAAGCGCCGGCCCATCACAGAGGCGCTGGCCTCCACCTTGCCCTGCGCCTCCTCAGCGCGCTCCAGGGCCACCACGTATGCGTCAAGTGTCGCCTGATCCTCGGCCGCACCGGTCAGCCAGGCGCCGAGAATCGTGGTCTCCCAAGCCCCATCGTCTGACAGGTTCTCGCGCAACTCGGCGATCCCCGCCCGGAGATGCGCAACATGACTGTTGAGCGCCTCCACCTGCGCCGTGCCGCTACCGGCGTTCTCCACGGCGGCCCACATGCCGGCGACTTCCTCGCTTGCCCTGGAGCCAGCGGTGGCGATCTCCCAAATGGCGGTCACCGCGCCCACGACCGCGCCGATAGCGATCAGCGGGGCAGCGGCGGCCACGAAGCCGGCAACGGCGACCTTCGCCGCGGCGAACGCCGCAGGCAGCGAACCAGCCACACCGAGCAGACCCGACAGACCCAGCACCAGCGGAGTCAGCACCATGCGGTTGGCGGCCACCGTGACAGCCGTGATCCCGCCCGCAAGCTGGATGGCGAGCACCGTACCGAGTGCCGCGACCAGCGGGACGTTGTCACCGGCCCAGCGACCGAGGTCACCAAGGAAACCGATGACGGCGCCGCTCGCATCGAGGACGTCGCCGAGCGCGGGGATCACGTGGGTGCCCAGCACGTCGGCCAGTGCCGACCATGCGGGCAGCAGCCGATCCCCGACCGCAACCTTGAGGTTCTCCCACTGCGCGGCGGCCCGCTGAGCCCGACCAGCAGCCGTGTCCGACTCGCGGCCGAACGCACCCTGAGCATCCGCCGACTGCTCGGTGATGAGCGCCAGCGTCGCCATCGCCTTCGCGTTCTGGCTGAGGCCGGTCGCGCTCTCCGACAGGCCCATCTCGACGGCCTTCGCGCCGACAGCGGCAGCCGTCAGTGAGATGCCGTAACGCTCGATCGGGTCCAGCTCACCACGGAACGCCGACGACAGCGCCTCCACCGCGGACTGCGTCGACCCACCGAACTGCGCGGCCAGGTCAGCACCGATGCCGATGATGCCCTCGGTCTTGTCCGCCAACTCATCGAGCGGCACACCCGCGTTCTTCATCTGCGAGCCGATGATCGTCGCCAGCTCGCGG
>JBFIHF010000887.1:0-1263 GCA_041601915.1 Bradymonadaceae bacterium | reverse complement strand
GCTGCATCGGCACTCCTCGTCAAACCTGGGCTCTGCTATGACATCATGCATGGAAGCCTTCATCGTCATACCGGTGTTTTTGGCGTTCGCGGGATTCATCCTCTGGGCCCACCACCACCTCGAGCAGCAGCGCATCGCCGTGTGGACGGAGGTCGCGAGCCGGATGAAGCTCGACTTCGACGGCCAGCGGATGAGCGGCGCCATTGGCGAGATCAACCTCGAGATCTATACGGAGACGCGTGGAAGCGGCAAGAGCAAGCACCACTACACCATTTTCGTGGCAGGACTCGACCGCAAGGTGCCCGCAGGCCTGCGCATCACGTACGAAGGCGTTTTCCTGAAGATCGGCAAGGTCGTCGGCATGCAGGACATCCAACTGGACCTGCCCGGCATCGATGAAAAGCTCATGGTCCGTGGCAACGACGAGGATGAAGTTCGACGGTGGGCACGCCGCGTCGACGTCTCGCGCGGACTCACGGACTTGATCGAGCTGAGCTCGGCGACGTTTGAAGTCAACGAGGACTCGCTGGTTCTTGAAGCGTCAGGCAAGCTGGCCGACGCCGAAGTGATCGAAATGCTGATCGAGAAACTGGTGCACATCGCGCGAGCGCTCGTCGGCCGCGGGTACGGAGCATTGCTCGACGACGGGCACTGGTGATGACGCAGCTCGTCGACAACCCAACCGGTGACACGACCATCGTGCTCGCCCACGGCGCCGGCGCACCAATGGACTCGCCGTTCATGAACACGATCGCCGCTGGCCTCGCCGACGGCGGCCTGCGCGTCGTGCGATTCGAGTTTCCGTACATGGCCCAGCGGCGGGTGGACGGCAAGAAGCGCGGTCCGAATACCGCGGCGATTCTGCTCGACACCTGGCGCACGATCGTCGCCGAGCAACCGAATCCCGGCGCCACGTTCATCGGCGGCAAGTCGATGGGCGGCCGCATCGCGTCGATGGTCGCCGATGAGCTCGGCGTGCGCGGCGTGGTCTGCTTCGGCTACCCCTTTCATCCGCCCGGCAAGCCCGAGAAAGTGCGGACCGAGCATCTGGAGAGCCTCACCTCGCCGTGCCGCATTCTGCAGGGCACGCGCGACCCGTTCGGCACGCCCGACGACGTCGCGGGCTACTCGTTGTCGGATGCGATCGAGGTGATCTGGCTGGACTCCGGCGACCACTCGCTGGTTCCGCTGAAGAAGTCCGGACGCACCGAGGCGCAGAACCTCGCCGAGGCCGTGGCGCACACCCTCGAGTTCGTGCACGGT
>JBFIHF010000886.1:0-1268 GCA_041601915.1 Bradymonadaceae bacterium | reverse complement strand
GCGCGCGCCGTCGGGGCTCCCCACGACCCGCCGAGCCCTGGCCCGATTTGCCATGGACACAGCTTCGCTGTGTCCGTGGCAGGCGTCTGCTCCCCGCAGGCGACATCAGCGCGATCGTCGAAGGCAGGCGGCATCGGCAATACCTCCAGGCGCTCCGTGGGCCCGCTTGTGGTGAGCGTTCGCGGACAGGCATCGACACAGCGAAGCTGTGTCGATGGCAAAACGGGCCAGGGATCAGCGGGTGGCGGTGAGCCCGGACGGCGCGCTCAACGGCCGTTGACACAGCAAAGCTGTGTCAATGGAGCGTGCGCCGTAGGGCTCCCCATGACCCGTCGAGCCCGGGTATCACGCAGAGGCGTCGCGGACGGGGCTAGCCGAAGTCGGGGTCTTCGTCGGGCTCGGGCTCGGGCTCTTCGACGGGTTCGGGCTCGTCGACCGGCTCGGGCTCGCCGGCGGGCGTGTAGGGTTCGCTGGACGAGAAGACGTCGAACATCACGCCGACCATCACGACGCCTTGCCAGGTGAACGCGACGGCGTAGTCACCGGTGTTGTCGAAGTCGACGTAGTTGTCGAAGCGATCGCGGGTGCTCTGCGCGACGAACGGATCCCAGGTGAAGCGCAGGTCGATCGGCAAGCGAGCCGCGCCGACCTCGAAGATCATGCCGAGGTGGGAGGTCACGCCGACGTGGGTGACAGAACGCACGGGCAGCAGCGTGCTTCCGCTCGCGCCGCCCTCCTGTTCGGTGGTGGAGCTCGCGGCGAGGCCGAGCATCAGCTCGGGGCCCACGGCGAGGTTGAGCATCGAGCCTTTGCCAGCAAAGCCGAGCCCGAGGAGTAGCGGTACCCGCAATCCGGAGGTCGAGATCGTGACCGTACGGCGGGCCGGCGAGGTGCGGCTCTCCGCGAATCCGCTGCCGCGCTGGTAGGAGTAGAGCACGTCGGCGGCCAGGAACAGCGGCCCCGGGCCCACGATCGTGAGTTCGCGATAGATGGTCGCGCCAGCTTGGAACCCAAAGCCGGTGAACGAGGTGCCGAACAGCACGGTCGGCTCACCGGCAGGATCTGCCGGCCGGGACAGCTGATTGAAGCTGCCGCCGGCCTTGCCGCCGATGAGCGTGTCCTGCGCAAACGCAGGGCTCGAGGCGACAAGAACCGCGGCGAACGCGATAGCGGAGAAGTACTTCACGACAGCATTACCCGCGCGAGATCACGCACGTGTTGATGACGATGTCGTTGTCGGGCTTGTCGCGCAGGCCGCGCGGCGCGTT
>JBFIHF010000885.1:0-1271 GCA_041601915.1 Bradymonadaceae bacterium | reverse complement strand
GTCGCACCGCTGACCGTCATCGCCGGCACCCCCAACTGCTTGATCATCTCCGAGTACATCGAGGGTTCCGGGTCGAACAACAAGGCCTTCGAACTCTACAACTGCTCCGGCATGCCGATGCAGCTGTCGGAGTTCGGCGTCTGCCTCGTCTCGAACGCCAACACCACCTGCAGCGCCGCTGCGCCACTGCCGGTGCAGACATTGCCCGCGGCCGGCGTCTTCACGGTCTGCCGCACACGCTCGGGCGCTGCGCCGGACCCCGTCGCCGACATCGCGAGCAACTGTAACTTCGAGGCGGGCGGCGTGGCGAACTTCAACGGCAACGACCGCCTCGTCGTGTACCGGGACGTGGACGGCAACGGACAGTTCGGGGCCGCCGACACCGTCATCGACGCCTTCGGTGAGCTCGCGACCGACCCAGGCTCGATCTGGGCAGACAGCACCTACCGTCGATGCAATTTCACCCCCTACACGGGGACGGGCGCCTTCGACGTCGCGCTGACGTACACGAAGCACGCGTCAAACGACGCCAGCGACTATGGCACGGCGCCCGTCGAGACCTGCCCGTAAAGAAAGAGCCGGTGAACGGGCGCAAGAACTGAAAGAGCCCGGACCGTTCGGTCCGGGCTCGCTCATATCTCATCCACGCACACACTCAACCGCGAGTGACAGCTGTAGCCAACTAGTTGACCAGTTGCTGGATGCGCGCCTTCACGGCGACATCTTCCTCACCATCCACCAAGTTCTTCAGCGTCTCATAACCCGCCTGACCACAGAACTGACCCAGGGCGACGATCGCGGCGAGGCGCACGCTCGTCGAAGGATGCTCAGCGTACGGGGCGACGGCTTCGGTGACCGCTTCGCCATGCATCGCGGCGTAGGCGATCAACGTCGGTCCGAACAGCGCGTGGCCGGGCTTCGCGCCGGTCATCAGGCCGTCAATCGTGGAGACCGCGCGCTCGTCGGTCACGTACAACGGGAGCGACTGAATCGCGCGAGCACGTAGCCCGACGCCGTACTTCGCGGTCTGTGCGATCTTCACGAGGTCGCGAACCGGATCGACGCTGAGTTGCCGAAACTCGAGGCGGCTCGGCGTGAACTGATCGCCGGACATGAACGACAGCATCATCTGCATGTCGTCCCGGCGCTCCGCTTTGGGCTCGTCGCCCGGGAGATAGTCGCCGAAGGCCGGCGCGGCCGTTACGAGAGTGGCCGATGTGACGAGGCCAACCAAAATGCTTTTCATTACTTTCATTTATGCCACCTGCGGT
>JBFIHF010000884.1:0-1272 GCA_041601915.1 Bradymonadaceae bacterium | reverse complement strand
TGGCGGTCGTGGAGTTCGACCCCACCAAGGTCCGCGTCCAAAAGGTCAGTTTCAACTCCACCGGCAACAAGACGATCGCGACGACGGACCGCTCGAAGGCGTTCATCACCGTGGCGGCGGGCATTAGCCGCAACAATGACGAGTACGACAACCGGATGCTGTCTGCGGCCTTCACGAATGACACCACGGTCGCGATCGGACGGTCGGGCGCCTCCGGCAACATCCTGGGGCACTTCTGGGTCGCCGAAGCGATCACGGACGAACTGAGAACGATGCAAGTGAGCGGGACGATGGGGGGGAGCGAGGCGACGAAGGCGTTCACGCTGCCGGCCGCGGTCGATGTGACGAGGTCGTTCATCGTGTACTCGAACCGCTCCAGCGAGAGTGGTACGTCCGGTGCGAACGCACTCGTCTCGTGCGATTTGGTCTCGTCGACCTCCGTGAGCTGCAGTCGGGGCAACTTCACCGCGAACGTGACCAATCTGCACATCCAAGTCGTCGAGATGAAATCGGGCACTGTGCAGCGCGGAAGTGGCGCGATGGCGAGCAACGATCAGAGCGCGAACGCTCCGATCACGGCCGTCGACACGGCGCGCGCGTTTGCCAATCTCGGTCAGACCGCGTCAAACGGCGCCTGCATGACCGACGAGACGTCCAACAACGGCGCCCCGACATCGTTTGCGTTGGTCGCATTGAACGGGGCGACCGAGATCTTGGTGTTGCGCTCGGCCGCAGCCGATGGGGAGATTGATTGCACATGGGAGGTCGTCGAGTGGTGAGGGTAGCTGTCTGTATCGCCTTGATCAGTGCTCTGAGCGCCTGTGGCGGTTGCGAAACCCCACCGCGCCTGAGCAACAACACGTCGACTGACGCGTCACCCAACAACCTGGCGGATGTCGGCCCACCGGACGCCAGCCAGAACAACCGGACCGACGCCGCGACGAATGGTGGCGGCGACAACCCCTGGCATGACGACGATGGCGACGGGATCCCGGCGCAGTTCGACAATTGCCCCGCGATCGCCAACGACGCACAAACCGACACCGATGGCGATGGCATCGGCGATGCGTGTGACAACTGCCCCAACGCACCCAACTTCGATCAGGGCGACGAGGACGGCGACGGCACCGGGGACGCCTGTGAGGACGCGCCTGCTGGTGAGATCTGCGGCATGCAGCAGAACGAGTTCGAGCTGATCAAGCCCAACATCTACATCGTCGTGGATCGCTCGACGTCGATGCAGGCGGTGGACGGCACCGGGCTCAGCCGCAT
>JBFIHF010000883.1:0-1273 GCA_041601915.1 Bradymonadaceae bacterium | reverse complement strand
TCTCGATCGGTGCGTCGACCGCGGCCATTTCGTAGCTCACATCGTCGAACACGACCTGCGCCGACTGATCGCGGCAACGAGCGGTTGCAGCGCGATGGGGTCTTCCGGCTGGGCATCAATGTCCCGATCGTCGGCTCGCCCTCTTCGTTGTCCACCGCGTACCCCCCCGATTGGGCCTCATCCAGCGTGGCGTCGGCCTCAGGCGCAGTCAAGCGAACCGCGGTTGAGAGTCGGTGACGCTGCGTGGCGAGGATCGACCTCGTGTCGCGGCCGAATCGCGTCCATACTGACGAAACCTCACACCCTCCTCGACGCTGGCGTCCCGATGTTGGAGCGCGGATATGGGCGGTTGCTGGTCACGCTGGTGACGGTCTCCGCGATGCTGGCGATCTACTCGTCGATCAACGGTCGCTTTGAGTCCGCGTACGACTTTGGGATCGGGCTCGACGCTGCGATCCCGCTCGTGCCGTGGACGCTGCCGATCTACGCGAGCCTGTATCTCGTGGCGCTTCTGGCGCCCTTGATCGTCGATCGACAGACGTTCGTTCGCGGGCTGCACGCGCTCGTACTCGTCACCCTGTTCAGCTTCGCGGGTTTCATCGCGTTTCCCTCGGCGTACCCGCGACCCGACGTGACCGAACTCGACTCGATCTGGCGCCCGGCCTTCCAGTGGTACTACGCCCACGACCCGCCCACGAACACGTTGCCGAGCCTCCATGTCGCGACGGCCGCGGTCATCGGATGGATGCTGCGCGCCGTACAGGGACGGTGGATCTGGGCGACCTGGTGCACGCTGATCGCGCTGAGCACGCTCACGACCAAACAACACTTCGTCGCCGACGTGATCGGCGGATTGCTGGTCGCCGTCGTCGCGGTGGCCATCGTCGAACGTCGGCGGTAGGCGGTGTCGCTCACGACGCGTCGCTCGTCGGGCTCGTGTCTCGGATGCGCCGCGAGCCAGTGGACGACGTCCGCGGCGAGCCGCTAGCACGTGCCACGCGCGACGGCGCCCGCCCGTCTGCGAAGCGTCCCGGACTCGCCGCACCGCGTGGACGCCGCATCCGCCAGAGCGACCGCGTCCGCCCGCCTGCGAAGCGTCCCGGACTCGCCGCACCGCGTGGACGCCGTATCCGCCAGAGCGGCGTGCCAGGCGCGACGGCGCCTTTGGCGCCGTGCGCCGCAGCACGAGCGGGAGCCGGTGGGGCCGGGGTCCCGCGGAGCGAATCAGGAGGCGACGAGACGCGGCGACAGCCGCGTTTCGTGGCCGAGTAAT
>JBFIHF010000882.1:0-1274 GCA_041601915.1 Bradymonadaceae bacterium | reverse complement strand
GCGCAGCCGCGAGCGCGGTCTCCAGCCGAAACTTCACGGAGTCCCCGCAATCGCCTCACATGCGCCGGGATATTGCTGGTCACACGCGATCTTGAACGCCGTGAGCGCCCGCGGACCGTCGGTCTCGCGCACCATCACGCCAAGGTTGTAGCAAGCCATCGCGTCTTGTTCGTCGCAGGCCATCCCGTAGATTTCGAGCGCTCTCTCGCGATTCGCCTCTACACCGAGTCCCTGCTCGAAGAAGTACCCGATCTGCGCACAGCTCCTGGCCCAACCCAGCGAACAACTCGCCTCGTTGAGCTCCATCGCGCGCCCGTAGTCCTGTGGCACGGCGAAGCCGTTTTCGTAGGATGACGCCAGATTGCCGCACGCGTAGCCGCGAACACTGAATCCCCACACCGCCACGGAGTCCGCGGGCTCCTCGGCCATGCAGGCGCGCCGCAGGTGATCGTTGGCCGCGACGAACGCCGCGGTTTCTGGCTCCCCGGATTGCCGCGACTTGGTCCACGCTTGGACGAGGTACTCGGTGCCGAGCTGCGCACAGGCCATGGGCTCAGCGCGCTCGCAGGACTCACCGAAGAGGTCGAATGCCCGCGCGCGATCGAGCGCATCGCCCGGCTTGAGCGCGATCCCGAGGAACGTGCAGCCGCGCGCCAGGCCGCCCGTGCAGGCGAGCTCGAACTTCTGTTGCGCGGTCACGCGGTCGATCTCGCGCCCGTTGCCGACCCAGAGGTCGATCCCGTCCTGCAAACACAGCGTCGGAGATTCCACGGCGCAGATCGGCGGAGGCCCCGGCGCGATCTCGGCGGGCGGCGGCACCGGTTGGGCGGTCGCGCACCCCGCAAAAAGCCAAAAGCCCAGCTGCAGTAGCTGGGCTCTCGTCGTGCTTCGTTTTCGCGCTCCGCTCAGATCACGTCCTTCACGGAAAGGCCCACATCCTTGAGGTAGGCCAACAGTCCCTTTTTCGTCACCGTACGCAGGGCGCGGGTGGAAAGGCGAACGCGGACCCATCGGCCCTCTTCGGGGATGTAGATCCGCTTCGATTGAAGGTTCGGCAGCTGCCGCTTCTTCGTTCGGTTGTGCGCGTGCGACACGTTGTAGCCAACGAGCGGACCCTTATTCGAAATCTTGCAACGACGTGCCATGGGGAACTCCTTTCATCAACAATTTCGGGCTGCGCCACGGACGCGGAACGTTGCCAGCCAATGAGGCGGATGTCAAGCCTTCGAGTCGAAGTGGATCACCGTGCGGATCGACTCGCCGGCGTGCATGAG
>JBFIHF010000881.1:0-1275 GCA_041601915.1 Bradymonadaceae bacterium | reverse complement strand
GGTGACACCTGATCTGGCTGGTCGTGAGACCGGTTGAAAGGATGTCGCTGTGCCCAAGCCGTTCCCTAGAGAGTTCCGTGAGGACGTCGTGCGCGTCGCTCGGGGCCGTGATGAGAAGACGACGATCGAGCAGGTCGCCAAGGACTTCGGGGTCCATCCGCAGACGCTGCAGAACTGGCTGCGCAAGGCCGCTGTCGAGGACGGCGTCAAGCCCGGCGTGACGAGCGCCGAGTCCGCCGAGCTGCGTGAGCTCAAGCGCCGCAACCGGCTGCTGGAGCAGGAGAACGAGGTGCTGCGCCGCGCGGCGGCGTATCTGTCGCAGGCCAACCTCCCGGGAAAATGATGTACCCGCTCGTCCGCGAGTTGGCCGCTGATGGGATCCCCGTCACGGTGACGTGCCGGGTCCTCGATCTCGCCCGCCAGCCGTATTACCGCTGGCTGGCCAAGCCCGTCGGCGACGCCGAACTGATCCGTGCCTATCGCGCCGACGCGCTGTTCGAGGCGCATCGTGATGACCCGGAGTTCGGCTACCGGTTCCTGGCCGACGAAGCCCGCCAGGTGGGCGAGGCGATGGCTGACCGGACGGCGTGGCGGATCTGCTCGGACCTCGGATGGTGGTCGGCGTTCGGCAAGAAACGCGGCCGCAACGGCAGGAAGCCCGGGCCGCCCGTGCATGACGATCTCTGCGCCACCGTCGACGCCACGGGCCGTCTGCGGCACGTGTTCGCCGCCAGCGCCCCGAACGAGCTGTGGCTGGCCGATATCACCGAGCACCGCACCGCGGAGGGCAAGCTCTATCTCTGTGCGATCAAGGACGCCTACTCCAACCGGATCATCGGCTACTCGATCGACAGCAGGATGAAGTCCCGGATCGCGGTCGCAGCGCTGAACAACGCGGTCGCCCGCCGCGGCCAGGTCGCCGGCTGTGTCCTGCACACCGATCGCGGCTCGCAGTTCCGAAGCCGCAAACTCGTCCACGCCCTCAACCGCCATGGCATGGTCGGATCGATGGGCCGTGTCGGCGCCGCCGGCGACAACGCCGCGATGGAGAGCTTCTTCTCGTTGCTGCAGAAGAACGTCCTGGACCGCCGCTCCTGGGCCACGCGGCAGGAGCTGCGGATCGCCATCGTGACCTGGATCGAACGGACCTACCACCGCCGTCGCCGCCAGGCCTCCCTCGGACGCTTGACCCCGATCGAGTACGAGATGATCATCCCGATCTCACTCACTCAAGCTGCATAAACCAAACCTGTCACCCGATCGTGCAGCAGACCC
>JBFIHF010000880.1:0-1275 GCA_041601915.1 Bradymonadaceae bacterium | reverse complement strand
CGACGCGTTGGCCGTCGTCGAGCCTGCGGCCGCGCTCAGCGTCGTCGCGAACGAGTCGACCGTGGCCGCCGTGCTCGCCACGACTTCGCGCTGCGCCGACGTGTCCCCCTCGGTCAGATCGAGGATCCGGTACGTCGCAGACGCAACGAGCGTCGGCCTCGACAGCCGATCTTGCGGGACGTGCGTCAGCGTCTGCGCGCCGCGGTTGTAGATCACTTTGTGCATGGCAGTCGGTAGCCTTGGAACATCGCCATAGTGGTAAGCCCGACAATCCGCGTGCCTTCGTAGACGAACAGATCGAGCCGCAGGCTGGTCGAAGTCCGCTCAATCGTCACAGCAACACCCTTGCGCATGACCTGCACGGGAGGAATAGGCGCCGCAAGCCACCTTCTATAGCGGCGTGCGGCGCCCTTGGTCGGATGCCGCCTACTGAGCGCGTCCACTTCGCGATCTGACCCGTTGCTGGACATCGCGAGATTCGTGGACGCGGATCGCATGCTCGACGCGGCGGATCGCGTAGGTTCGGGCGACGCGCTCGAGCACCGCATCGCTCATATCTGCGACCCACCAGATCCGGCCGTCGGTGTCATACCCGGCGGCCTTTCTCTTCTCGCGCTCGGCCCGAAGGCGCTTGCGCATCTCCTCGATTGACTTGGACAGTGCCAAGCGCCAGTCCCGATCCGGGTACTCGATCGGAGCCTCGACCGACGAGCATTGGATGGCGCTCACAGCGGAACGTCCGACAGTGGCGCCTGCTCGGCCTTCGCCTTGACCTTCTTGCCCTTGCCGCGCTGTGGCGGCGGCATGACGACGGCCGTTGCGGCTGCCGCCTTAGCTGCGATCGTCGCCAGTGAATCGGGCAGATAGGCCGGATCCAACGGCGCGACCTTGCCCGACGATCGCCCGTTGACCTGGCGATAGTAGCTGTAGACCGCGTCGCAGTCTGACGTCCGGTCGTCCTCGTCGAGTTCGTAGGCCTCCTCGAGCAGAAGCCATCCCTTGCGGCGAGCTTCCTCGGTCAGCGTAATGTACGCCAGCCCGACCCGTCTTCCGTTGCGTACGACGGGCTTGCCCGACAGGACGGATGTCATCCCGTTGGTTCCGTACCGTAGCGTTTTGATCACGCCCTTCGGACTGACCGCCAGGAGGAAGTCCTGTGGCAGTTGAACGGGCCGGATTGTTTGGCCGCCGGTTTTCTCCGACAGCATGTAACTGTGCTCGTAGGCTTTCGCGATCGTCATTGCTCTGTCTCCGTTGTTCGGGGGCGGCGCCCGG
>JBFIHF010000879.1:0-1275 GCA_041601915.1 Bradymonadaceae bacterium | reverse complement strand
GGCGAGAATGTCGCACAGGTCCGCGGAAGCGAGAAGCACGCTGTCGGAGCGTTCGGTCAGCTTGACCTGGATGGCCTCATCCGTGAACAGGGCGGTCGCCTCGGTGGTGTCATCGAGCTCGAGGCGGACTTTCCCGATGAGCGTGGAGAGATCATTGGTGAAACTCATGCTGGGACCGCCATCGTGCGCCGGGAGTCCCCGGGGATCGGGCCGGTGACGATGCACACCCGGTCCAGGCCGCCGCGCGCCCCGGTCTCCCCGGACGCCGTGTCCTGCACGTACACAAACCACTGGGCGCTCGTGGCGTCATCGGTCACGAAGAACCGCAAGCCGACCGGCACAGGCCCGTCCGCGCTGCGATCGAACCCCAGCCAGGACCCGCCGAACGTGTCCCCGGATGGCCCGTTCGGGAGCCGGGTCATGTTCGTGACCGCGCTCCCACCAACCTGATCGAAGTACGGGCGCATCCACCCGTTGTCGTCCTCGTCGCGGTCAACCCAGGCAACCATGAAAATCTCCTTGCCCTTGATGTCGGAGACCGGCAGGGTGCCGCGCACGTACGCCTGCCCCTCGGCGGACTGGCGCAGGTCAATCAGGAACGCGGAGCTCGGGCTCATGCCACCCCACCCCGCAGGCAGCGACCCGCGGCCCGTAGCCGCGGCGGCGGCGGGCGTGTACGTGCCGTCCGTGAGGTTCACCGGCTCCACATAGGTCGGTCCCTGCTGCTGTGTCAGGGTGGCGGTCGCGCCGCTGGTGCAGTTCTTGTTGCAGGTGATCTGCGTCGCGGAGTCGATGCTCAGGATCTGCGTCTGCGACGGCAGGTTGCCGCCACTCACGTACGCGCCGACCTTCAATCCCGTCGTGCTGCTCACGGTGACCACGGGGCTGCTGGTGGTAAACGTGGAGGAGCCCAGCACGATCCGGCCCGCGCGCACGCCCATCTCACCATTCGTCACTAGATTCCGGGCGGTCCGGTCGAAGGAGGACGGGCTGCGCGGGATCGAGGACAGGGCGATGGGGAGCTCGGCGGTCAACTGCGCGGCGGCGGTAGCCGCCCACAGTGCTTGGCCCGCAGCGTTGGGGTGAATCCCGTCCACCTCCAACAGGTCCGCGACCGCGGTAGCGGACGCCTCAAACGCGCCCCACACGTCCAGGAACCCGTCGCCGCGCAGCGCCGCGTACTCGAGGGTCTCGATCCTGCGGGCGGTCATGTCCGTGTCCGTGGTGGACGGGGGCTGGGCGACCAGCATCAGCCCTGACCCCGGCACCTGCTGC
>JBFIHF010000878.1:0-1277 GCA_041601915.1 Bradymonadaceae bacterium | reverse complement strand
GCAACCGCTACGAGAGCAACCAGCCCAACCAGACGACACATGCCTGCCCCTAAGGCCCATGAAGTTCACGCGCGATGCGTGAGGACTATGGCTCCAAGCGCAGAACTGTGGAGAACTCCCCACCCCGCGTCAATATCCCGCTAGCTCGCCCTACGCCGCTGGCGAGTAGCCCTAGGTATAGGTGATCGCGCAGGGTGCGCCGAAGAATCCGCTGGTCTGCTGGTCTGCTGGTCCGCTGGTCCCCGATCAACTTCAAACTGGACCCGCACTCCAGCCAGAATGCCACCACGCGAAGCGTCGTGCGCCCCCTCGCTGGCCTGCGGAGCCGGGCTGCTCGACGCTTCGCGTGGTGGCTCCGTGGCCGAAGCGCGGGTCCAGTTTGAAATTGACCAGCAGACCAGCAGACCAGCAGACCAGCGGATCTGAGCCTACTGCGGCACCAAGCACGCCGTATTCGGCAGCGTCGTCGCGTTGTCGTCTTCGATGCATTCGTTGTGTCTGGAAGACCCATCGGCGCCGTAGTCGGTGATGACCTCGACGTCGATCCCCTTGCCGACCAGCGCGGCGGGCGGCATCCACACGAATTCGTAGGACTCCGAACCGCCCGGCCCGAGCGGAACCATGTTCGTGACCGTCGTGACCGGCGCCAACATGGTGCCCGTCTCGCCCGCCAACACGGTGGTCTCCAGCGCCCCGGCGCGGACGCCGATGCTGCCGATATTGCGCACCGTGAATCGGATCACGACGCCGGCCGTGCCACAGCGCGCGCCGTCGACCTCCTCGATGGTCGGGATGAAGTTCGGGGCGTTGAGGGGGTTGCCGCCCTGCGCGTTCTGCCGGTAGTTGTTCAGCCACGGCAGCGACCAGTTCGGGGTCTCGTTGGCCGGAACCGTGGCGTCTTCGTTGATGTTCGTCACGTGGTAGGTGTGCTGATTCCAGATGCGACGGGTGCCGACCCAGTTGTTGTCGGCGTCTTTGAACACGCGCAGCCCTTTGGTGAGCGAACCCGGCGTCGAGTAGTTGTTGGCCATCACTACGATCTCGGCGGAGCCGTCGTTGTCGACGTCGACGATCAACGGGTACTCCATCAGCGTACCGGACGAGTTTTCGATCTCGAGCAGGATCTCGGGGTCGTTGAAGCCGTCGCCGTCGGCGTCGGCGCCGGTGCCGATCCCGGAGTACACGCGCAGGAAGAGCTCGTCGTTGTAGACGACTTCGGCACGGCCATCGCCCTCGAAGTCGAACACGGAGCTGCCGGTCTGGGCGCTGGAGAAGTC
>JBFIHF010000877.1:0-1278 GCA_041601915.1 Bradymonadaceae bacterium | reverse complement strand
GTTCGCTGCGCCGCGCGGGATGTCGACGTTCGCCGCCCAGCTCCGCGGCTTACCGGTGTCGCGAATCTCGGCCGCCAGGAAGTCGTCGAACCGCGCCATGATGCCGTCGGCGACCTTCGACAGCAGGTCGCCTCGCGCGTCGGCGCCCATCTTGCCCCATGGGCCTCGCAGCGCCCGCTTCGCGGCCTGCACGGCCCGGTCGACCTCGTCAGCGCCGGCTTCGGCGACCGTCGCGATCACGCGCCCCGTCGTGGGATCGATGTCCTCGAAGGTGCCGCGCCCCGCTGTGAATTCGCCATCAATGAACAACTTGTAATTCTGCATGCGCGGCAGCCTACGTCCGGCACCCGTAGATTTCAAAGGCTACCGGCGCGGCACGACGGCGAGTTGCTCGACCACCGTGACCGCGACCTCGGTCGCACTCTTTGCGATGCTCCCCGGCGCGACGCGGGCGACGATGCGGAGGTCCCCGATCGTGAGCTCGAGCTCTTCGACGGGGCCCAGAAAGCGGCGTCGGACGATGGCCGCACCCTCGCCGGCGCTCACCACGACGTGCTCGGGCCGCACGACGAGGCAGTCGCCAACCGCGGCCTCCCCGATGACCTCGACTTCGCCAAGCGCGCAGACCGCCTCGCCTGTCGCGATCGAGTCGATGGGAATGAACGCTGCCTGCCCGCACAGACTCGCGACGTGCCGCGTCGCGGGCCGCGTGTAGATCTCGTGTGGCGCGCCGGTCTGGGCGACGCGCCCACCGTCCAGCACGCTGATCCGATCGCCGACGGAGAACGCTTCTTCGACGTCGTGCGTCACAAAAATGGCCGTCGCGCCGTTCTCGCGAAGCAGCGCGATCGTATCGTCGCGCACCTGGCGACGCAGATGAGGGTCGAGGTTGCTGAATGGTTCGTCCAGCAACACCAGCGCCGGTCCCTGGGCCAGCGCCCGCGCCAGCGCGACGCGCTGCTGCTCGCCGCCACTGAGTTCGCCGGGCTTGCGATCGCCGTGGCTCGCCAGGTCCACGCGCGCCAGCCACTCACTCGCCGTTTTGCGGCGCTCGTCGCGACTGCCCGGGGCGCCAAAGCCGATGTTTCCCGCGGCGTCGAGGTGGGTGAACAGCGCATAGTCTTGGAACACGAACCCGATGCGGCGCAGCTCTGGTGCGACCCACCCGCCGCGCGAGCCATCGTCGACCGTGCGGCCGTCGACGACGATACGTCCGCTACTGATCGGCTCGAACCCCGCGATCGCCCGCAGCAGCGTGGTCTTGCCAGACCCCGACCG
>JBFIHF010000876.1:0-1292 GCA_041601915.1 Bradymonadaceae bacterium | reverse complement strand
GGAGATTGCGACCTGCTACATCTCGATCGGGGATGTGCGGATCGCCCGTCCATCCGACATCGGCACGGACCCTTACCGGGACATCGTCATGCCGTACCTGGTCGTCGATCAGCCGGTGGGTGGTTCGCAGTCGGGTCGCACCTACGTGGACCTGTTGACGTTCTCCACCTACGCCGATCTGAACGCCGCCTATCCCACCTATGCCGACATGCTGGCCGGCCCCTAGACCTTCCAGGCCTCGTCGTAATCGGGGTGGTCGGCGTAGGGCAGGGCGAGTGTGCGAACGACGCTCGGTCCGAGCCCGCTCGTTCCTGTCCGCATCGCACGCTCCACGCTCTCCACCACCCTCCGCTTGGCCTCGCACTCGGCGAGGACGCGGGCCGGGTCCCAGCGGGCGATGTGCTCGGTCGCTTCCTTGACGGCGCCTTCACCCTGGGCCAGCTCCACGGCCTCGGTGAACGCGTTGTCGGACCACTCATAAGAGGACTTGCGCAGCGCCCCCTTCGCGACCGACTCGTCCTCCGCGATCCGCGCCAGCAGGAACTCCGTGGTCTCCATGCGCCCCATCCTGCCCGCCCCAGTGACAACCCGGAGGTGACCCTTTGACCGCACGGGTCAACTCAGCTGAGGGCGGCACTAACGGCGTCAATGTCACGACCGCCAACTCTGGTGGCGCGTCGGGTGACGCCTGGGATTCGATGTACGTCCCCAGCGGCCAGTCGATCACGTTCGCTGCCGCGGCTGCCCAAAAGGGCACCCTCGGCTACCGGATGGTGTACGGCTCGGCGTCGGGTGTCGGCGCCAACGTCCGATGGACGCTGACCGGTTGGCCGCAGCTTCGTGCCCGCTGGTACATGCGGTTCGACGCCTACCCGACCGGCATGGCGTCGTTCTGCTACGTGACGAACGCGGGCAACGCCGACGCGATCGCGTGGCTGCGGATGGACGCGTCGGGCAAGTTCATCGTGCAGGGCGACTGGAATGACGTTGACCTGTTCCGGTCGGCTGCCGCGATCCCGCTGAACACGTGGATTCGTGTCGAGCTGGCGATGGTGCCGGGGACGACGATCTCCAACGGGGTCATCAAGTTCGCCTATGCCACGGCGGATGCGGCGCCGACGGAGACCTACAGCAACACGTCGGCCAACCTCGACGTGTACGGCAACCTCGGCCGCCTGTACGTGGGCAAGGTCGACGGCCCGTGGAACGCGACGGTCGACTATGACGACCTGGCCGCGGATGACGCCGACGTCGCCACGTTCATCGGTGCCTCTTCAGCCGGTCCGGTCATC
>JBFIHF010000875.1:0-1298 GCA_041601915.1 Bradymonadaceae bacterium | reverse complement strand
AGAAGTCCGAAACCGAGCTGTACAAGAAGATCACACTCGTGACCTCCACCGACAACTAACCGCGGCGGAACACACCGCAGCGCGCGTCGCTCGCGCGCTGCTTTCGTTCGTCTACAACCCGTTCGTCTCGAACCGAACGAGAGTCACGTTTTCGATCGCGCCCCCGGCCCCGATCGTGGCTGCGGGCACCAGCGCGCCGTGGCCCTGGTACTTGCCGATGTTCGGCATGAATACGCAGGTCTCGTCGGATTCGCACACCCCGTTGTCGTTGCCGATCCCGTCGCCGAGCTGCTCGAACGCGTCGCGCAGGAACGTGATCTCGCACTTCGTGGTCGCCGCATTGAGCGACGCGCCGCGCATCACGCGACCGTCACAGTCCGCGCTGTCCGCCGGGTCGATGTAGCTGAATGCGTGCGTCACGGTGTCATTGCCGGTCGGCAGCACACCCGCATCGATCATCGGCGAGGTCGCGGACAGCTCGTAGTTCGGGGGCAAGCGCACGCCGCGATCGAGGAAGCCCTCGTACGCCGTGGCGCTGGAGTACGTCGCGTCGATCGCACAGCTGTTGTTGAATGGGCGATCGGGCACCGTGGTTGACGCGAAACAATCCGTCGCAAACGCGTCGCCCCAGACGCTACCGCTCAGGTTCGTGGCCTGCGCCGTGGACTCCAACGAGATGGCGTGGCCCGAAGTCGCCGTCGCTCCGATATTGCGGATGGTGCTGTCGGCGCCCACGATCCGAATCCCGCGCCCGTCGGCGGGCACGACGAGGTTCGAGGCGTCCCGGACCAGCGCACCCATCACGGTGCTGCCGTCCTCGAGACTCAGTCCCTCGCCGCGCGGCCCGGACACGGTCGCGCCGAGCAACACGTTCGACCCGCGGAGATCGCCGCCGTTGCCGTCGGCGTCGTAGGCGGCCAGCTGCGTGGCGACGACACCGCCAGACAGGTAGACAGCCGCGCGCACCGGCACCCCGCCGCCGCCCCCCTTGACCGCCGCGTTGTGAATCACGCTGCCGTACGCCTCGAGCGCGTAGAGCAGGTATTCGCCGGTGAGGCCGTTGGCGTCGATGGTCAGGTCGCTGATGCGCGTATGGCGCGCAGATCGAAGGTAGAGCTGACCGCCGGTGATCGTGACGCGCCGCAACACGTTGTCCACGGCCAGAATCCCGCTCCGACCCACGGCCAACGAATCGTTGGTGACCGTCACGTCCTCGAATCGGTTGCCGCTCCCGTAGATCGCGATACCTTCGATGAGCGGGCTCCCGATGTCGGTGCCGTTTCCGGCGGCCACGACGT
>JBFIHF010000874.1:0-1299 GCA_041601915.1 Bradymonadaceae bacterium | reverse complement strand
TACCAACTGCGCCACGGCTCTGGCCCGATGCGCTTCGTCAACGATCGCGAGATCGACTTGATCGAACGGTTGCACCGCGTGCGGCTGCCGGTCATCGTCGCCCCGGACTACTAGGAGAATCATGGCAACCGTAATCGCATCACCCGTCGCGACGTACCAGGCCGACGCGCTGACGCAGCAGAAGAGCAACGGCGACATCCTGATCGCAACGCAGGTCAATCAGTGGATCAACGACCTACGCGAGTTGAACGACGCCGTGCACGGGACGCTGGCTGTCCCGGCGTGGACGGTAACCGGGGCGATCAGCTGCGCATCGCTCATAGCGGGAGCGACGTCCTTTCCTGCAGGCGGGCAGGATCCCGGAGTATATGTGCAGGGTTCGGGTACGTTCCGCGGCGCTTCAAGCGGTACCGATGCGACAAATAAAACCGCCCGGTTTGAAGCTTCCCACTATACGAACGCAGAGGAACCGCTCGCCACCATCCTGGGCACGAGCACGTCGACGACCGGGGTCGTCCAGATCGGGGGAGGATCGTCGCTATCCAACGCCAGTACGCAGATTTCAGTCTACACGGCGAGTAATAATACCACTGTTACAGGCACGCTGCGTGCAACATGGGGAAACTCCGGGACGCTGACGCAGTACGGAAACCTGACCCTAACGTCCGCCAGTCCGCTCGTCTCCGTCGGCGACGGGACTGGTTCATGTAGCGTGTACCAGTACAAGTCGGAGACCGGTAACAACGAGTCGCGTCAGTACTCCGCCGGCGTGCTGCGCTACAATGAGATTTTCGACAATGCGGAGAGCATGCAGTTCCGCATGCATGACTCCGGCGGCACGTTGCAATATACGACGACGTATGCGAACTCGAACGGGCGTTGGACGTTCCCGGCGGCGGTGCGCATCGATGGCGACATCCAGTTAAGCACCGGGTCGCGGATCTTCCGTGCGGGGACGGGTACACCAGAGGCGGCAGTAACGGCAGCGGTGGGTTCTCTTTTCATGCGCACCGATGGCGGCGCGGGGACGTGCTTCTACGTCAAGGAGTCCGGCGCCGGTAACACTGGATGGGTAGCGAAATAATGCCAACCATGGATCTGACCCCTGAAGTACTCGCGTCACTCGAACGCATGATGCACGTCGCGATGACGAACCCGCAATCCGGCGGGCTCAACATCCGGGACGACCTGCTGCGTCTGTGGGGCGCACTCGCCCAGGCTCAACAGCGGGCCGATCTGGCCAAACTCCAGGCCGACGAATGATCCGAGCCGCCGCAGTCCTGCTCGCGGCGTCGTGCT
>JBFIHF010000873.1:0-1300 GCA_041601915.1 Bradymonadaceae bacterium | reverse complement strand
CCGCAACGACGGCCAGGCCGGCGACAACGCCGATACCGTGCTCGAGGAGAGAGATCTCGGGGACCTCGTTCGATTCGCGGGGCTCCCCGATTTCAACTACACCATCTACGATTGGGTCAATAAGTCTCAGGTCTGCCCGACGCTGCCCCCTGAGGCCCAGTACTACGACCTCTGTCACGAGTACCTGGTGTGGAAAGGCGCCGCACTCAACAGCACGCACTTCGGTCCGCTGGCGACGAAGTCGTATGCGCGGTTCCATCGCATCGCGAGCGACATCGCCGGCGATGCGGGCTACATGGGCACGACCCTGAAGCAGGGCGGCAACACGGGGCTCGTCGACGGCATGCCATTTCACGAGTCGTTCGTGAAAGAGGCCGAGCTCGCCGCGCTGATCTACGAGATGGTCGGGCAGCACTTCCTTCAGGACCGTTGGTCGATTGGCCACATGTTCAATCGCTGGGGTGGCGGCGGCTACGAGGACGCGCCGAAGCAGGCTGGCGGCGTCCACATGTCGGCGTTGCTCGCGATGGGGATGTTCACGGGAATCGTCCACGGCTCCGAGGCGGTGTTCGGGTTTCCCGAACCGGCCAGCGCCCCCCTCTCGGACCAGCGGTTTGTGGGCGACGACACCGCGCTGATCTCGACCTGGAAGTACGCCGATGCGTCCAATCCACCGGAAAATGGCATCGGCGACTACCGCTATGGCGACATGTTGGACAACGAGTTCGATGGAACTCGCGTCTGCCTACACAGCGCCGACCCCATCAAGAGCGCGATCATCGAGCCGCCGTTCAAGCTCGACGTGGACACGCAGCTCAAGGGCCTGCGGCAGTGCGGCTCCGAGTCGATCCGGGACGTCATCTCGAGTTTCTGGGAGCACGATGGGGTCTTCGGCGTGCACGACATCACACTCGGCGAGCCGGACGCAGGTCTGATGCTCGGCGGCGCGGACCGCCTGGGGTCCGACCCATCCGCGGAGGGCTCGGACAGCTACAACTTGTGCCAGGACATGTGGCTCGACAATCTCACCTTCTACCGAAGTTTTGTGACCGTCTTCGGCACGGAGAACCTCCTGCCGTGGGCGAACGTGTACTACGCCGCAAAGGGCATCAAGAAGGCGGCGACCGACCCGTCGCCCGACGGCGCGCCCTCACTGGCCCCCACCGCCATTCGAGTCACCGTCCAGATCGCGCTCATGCATCGCGCCGTCTATCGATACGTGCGCAACGACGACGACCAATACAACAACACCAGTTCCGGAGAAAAGAAGTACGGGACCGAAGCGGCGCGAAAGGGCTTT
>JBFIHF010000872.1:0-1305 GCA_041601915.1 Bradymonadaceae bacterium | reverse complement strand
TGGGCTTCGATGGCCTCGGCGTTCGCCTTGACCGAGTGCGCGCCTGGGATGACGGAGGGCGGCGTGTGGTCGTAGGCCAGGTACTCGTCCAGAGTCTTGGACGATGTTATGGGCGATCCCTTGCTCATCGCTGCGCCGCCTCCCGGTGTCTCGTCGCCGTCTCACGGAGGATAGCCCCGAGCCATTCGAGTTCAGCGACGACAGCCAGGCACTCGCCCTCCTGAAGAAACGGGTTGTGCTCCGCCTTGTCGCGCTGCTTCTCGACGAGGTCCGCGGCCGCCGTAAGTCCGTCTGCGTACGTCATGCCTGCGCCGCCTCTCGATGCGCCCGCATCTGCGCATAGGCGTCCGCGATCACTCGCTCGGCTTTCGCGTCGAACTCGGCGATCTCTTCGCGGGTCGGGCCTACACACTGGTCGGCGTACTGCGCCGCGACCATCTGCGCGGAGCCGTTCGACTGCGACCGGCGCGACCGATTCGACGCGGCTCGGCAGCAGACCTTGCACGCGCGCCGGTTCGCGTAGAAGAACTCGAGCGTGTACGGTTTCGACTTTTTGCAACGCGTGCACGTCAGCGACTTGGCGCCGTCGACCAACTTCGCCGGCGTGTTGATCGACCGGCCGAGCGTGCACGTCTTGCACTGCTTGTCGTTCGCGGGGTCGAGCCAATAGGCGTGGTCGCGGAGCTTCGGCGTTTGGCAGGTGATGCAGGTTCTCACTTGGCTACCTCGTAGACGATCACGCGTTCGCAGGTGAAGCAGTAGGGGGATTCTCGCGGGTCGTCCTCGTTGGTCGGCGACCATCGCGAGTTACGACCGTTGCACCGGGGGCACAGCGGGCGCGGTTTGCATGATTCGGATTCGATCGTCGGCTTCGCGGTCACGGTCGGTCGTCTCCCACGGTTGCGCACTTGTTCCGGCACGCCTTGAAACTCCCCTTACCCTCGTCGCCTGAGTTGTGACAGCGGACGCAAATGCGTAACTCGAGGTCGTCGGGTTTGAGGAACTCGCGCCGGGGCTGCTTCGCGCGCGGCGTCGCGTTCGAGTAGTTGCCACGGATCACGTGAGGACTCGGAGCGTGCGACGCGGGTGATCGCGGCTCGACCTCGATCCCGAATCGATCGAATGCCTCGGCCAGCGCGTCGGCTGCAACGTCTCCTGCGCGCTTCACGATTTCACCCGCAGGTTTTCGGAGACGAGCCGGCGGCGTCTACCCGGGGCTTCGCCCTCGAGCGCTGGCACCTCGGCGCCACGCAGAGCGCGTCTCTCCTCGGCGGCTACCAGCGCGCCGTAGACGTCGGCGAAGCG
>JBFIHF010000871.1:0-1305 GCA_041601915.1 Bradymonadaceae bacterium | reverse complement strand
GGGAGGCGATTGTCCAGATCTGATTGGGTCGGTCCGCTCATCAGGCCACTATAGCACGCGTTGACAAAGACGCGCGTTGCGCGGATGGTCCGGCCGAGATCGGGCAGACCCGGAGTGGTTGATGGTAAAGGCGAAAACACCCCCGCGCAAAACCGACATCGCGATCGTCGGCGGCGGGATTGCGGGGCTCTGCGCGGCCACAGCGCTGGCCCGCGAGGGATTTGACGTCACCGTCGTGGAGTCCGAACCGATCCTCGGCGGTCGCGCCCGCAGCTGGACCGACGAAACCACCGGTGACCCCGTCCACATCGGCCCACACATCTTTCTGACCCACTACCCGAATTTCCTGAAATTCCAGGACACGATCGGGGCGCGCAACACGATCACCTGGCAGGAAGGCCGATTCCTGACGATGGTCGAGGGCGAGGTAGCCACCGAGATCAAAGACTCCGGCTACCCGGCGCCGTATCACTTTGCGCCGAGTCTGTTGGAGGACCCCCGCCTTGGGATGCGCGACCTCGTGTCGAACTGGCCGATGGTCCAGCTGGCGCTGGAGCTGACGGAGGACGAGGTTCGTGGGCTCGACGCGATGAACGGTCTGGGGTTTCTGCGGACGATGGGGGTGAGCGAGGCGTTCATCGAGCGCTTCTGGACGTTCATCTGCTTCACGATCCTGAACATCCCCGTCGAGCATGCATCGGCGGGCGCGATGATGCGCTTTTATCGGCGGTTGATCGCGAACGCGGACCTGCAATTCGGCTTTCCCGACGGCGGGCTCGGCGACACGTTCGTCCCGCAGTCCGAGGCGTACCTCGCCGCGCGCGGATGCACGGTCCTCAAGCGGGCGACGGTCGTCGAGTTCAGCGGCACCGACGCCAAAGTGACCGGCGTGAAGCTCGCCGACGGTACGACGATTGTTGCCGACCACGTCATCAGCACGCTGCCGCCGATGACGCTTCGCCCGCTGGCGCGCCCAGCCTGGCTCAAACGTCACGAGACGTTCCGCAACCTCGTGCGCTTCGCGCCGGTGCCGTACAAGTGCGTGTACCTGTGGTTCGACCGCAAGCTGACGCATCGCCAGTTTTGGGCGCGCTATTGGAAGGCGAACGACCTCAACAGCGACTTCTACGACTACTCCAACATCATCACCGGCTGGCAGGGGCGACCGTCGTTCATCCAGTCCAACATCATCTGGTGTCACCGCGTCGAGGGGTGGAGCGACGAGGAGATCGCGATGGCGACGCTGGACGAGCTGTGTGAGTTCATCCCCGCGGCGCGCGACGCGAAGCTCGTCCACTGGGTGGT
>JBFIHF010000870.1:0-1305 GCA_041601915.1 Bradymonadaceae bacterium | reverse complement strand
GGCAGATCAGGAGGTCGATATGACGGACTACAAGAAGATTTCCCGGGAACAGTGGCAGGCGGCGCTTTCGCCGGAGCAGTACAAGGTCGCGCGTGAGGCGGGGACCGAACGGCCGTTTACCGGCAAGTACTGGGACCATCACGAGGACGGGACCTACACGTGCGTGTGCTGCGGAACGGCGTTGTTTCGGTCGGACCAGAAGTTCGATTCGGGCTGCGGCTGGCCGTCGTTCTTCGAAGAGCTCGACAACGCGAAGATCGAGCGGCGGGTGGACACGGCCCACGGCATGCGGCGCGTGGAGATCGTCTGCAGCACCTGCGACGCGCACCTCGGGCATGTGTTTCCGGACGGCCCGAAGCCGACCGGCGAGCGCTACTGCGTGAACTCGGCGTCGCTGAACTTCAGCGGGCCGGACGGGCCCGCGGTCGGCGCCGCAATTCGGCTGGGCAGCGACAAATGACGGCTTGACCGTCGGTGGGCGCACGGTTAGCTTATCGGTAATCTTGAGGTTACCGATGGGCGCCAACGCAGAACTCGTACTCGATGCACTGGGGAACACGACCCGGCGACAGATCCTGTCGATCCTCGAGCCGGGTCCCCGCACGGTCGGCTCGATCGCCTCGGAGCTGCCGATCAGCCGGCCGGCGGTCTCGAAGCACCTGCGGCTGCTGGAGCAGGCCCACCTCGTTCAATCCGTGCAGACCGGTCGTCGGACCGTGGTGTCGCTGGACGCCACGGGGTTCGAAGCCGCCCGGGCCTGGCTGGACGGCTTCTGGGACGATGCGCTGGCGCGATTCAAGCTGGTCGCCGAAAACACGGAGCCGTCATGAACATGCCGCTGTTCAAAGAAGTGCGGGTCGCGTGCTCGCCGGAGCACGCCTTCGACGTGTTCACAGCGCGGATCGACCTGTGGTGGCCAGCCGGACATCGCCCCCGCGGCGCAACCAGCATGCACCTCGAACCGCGCGCCGGCGGCGCCTTCTACGCGATGCGCGAGACCGGTGAGCGCGTGGATCTGGGCACGGTGGTCGAGGTGACGCGGCCGGAGCGGCTGACCTACACGTGGATTCCGGGCGGGAGCGGCGGGGAGACGCTCGTCGAAGTGGCGTTCGTCGCGGAGCCCGACGGGACGGTGGTTCGCATCGCACATCGCGAGGCGGAGAGCCGGCTTGGCGAGCAGTGGACCGAACGCGTGAAGATCTTTGAGAAATCATGGGACGATGTCTTAGACGTCTTTGCGGATTACCTGATCGAATCAGCCTGACAGGAGGTAGCGATGCTCGTTTTTGAGGCGAAAGCGCGAAT
>JBFIHF010000869.1:0-1307 GCA_041601915.1 Bradymonadaceae bacterium | reverse complement strand
GGTGCTGGAGGTCTGCGCCTACCTGCACGCGCTCGATCCGCCGGTCATTCACCGCGACGTGAACCCGAACAACATCATCTTGCGCGACGGCGATACGGAGCCGTTTCTCATCGACTTCGGGACCGTGCAGGCGGCGATTCGCGCGGAGTCGGACATCTCATCCACGGCGGCCGGGACGTTTGGCTACGCACCGACCGAGCAGTTCATCGGCAAGGCGTATCCGTCGAGCGACCTCTTTGGCCTCGCGATGACGTTCCTCGCGGTATGGACGGGGATCGAACCCGAGCAGATGCCATTCGCGCGCGGTGAAGTGCAGCTGGACGCGCTGCTCGCGGACCGGCCGCTCGACGGGCGGATCCGGCTGGCGATCGAGCGCATGATCGACCGTATCCCAGAGAATCGACCGCAGAGCGCCGGGGAGGTGCTCGCGCGGCTCGCGCCCCTGCGCGACAAGGCCGTGGCGGTCCGGCGCGACACCCCGAGTGAGGACGCCGCGACCTCGAACCCGTGGCGGGAGGCCAAGGCGCGGCTCGACCGCCTGGATTCGGCGTCGCTGCTCGGAACCGCGCGTGCCCGCGACGACCGCACGCGCGTCGGAAACTGGGCGCTGAGTGCGGACAGCCGTCAGATGCTGGTCATGGCCGCCGAGCGGGCGCTCCTCATCGATACGGACACGATGGCGGTGGTCCAGACCCTGGAGCTCAACGGAGACGACGCCATCGGCTTTGCGCCGGACCACAGCTTCCTCATCGCGTTCAATGGTTGGGACGAGTACATGACCCGCGTGGAGCTGCCGGATGGCACGAGCGCGACGAGCTCGATCTCCGAAGAGCTTCAGTCGTCCAGCTATGGCGGCCTCGATGCGCCGATCGCGATCAGCCCCGATGGCAAGTTGGGCGCGACCGGTTCACCCCTGGCGTTGTTCGACACGACCTCCGGCACGCTGATTCGCATGACGGACATCGAGTCCGAGACGCGGCCCTGTTTCTCGCCGGACGGGCGAACGCTCGTGGGGTGCGGGCTGAGCAAGGTCGTCATCATGGCGATCGAGGGGGGCGTGCGGGAGATCGACGGAACCTGCCTCGCGTTTAGCCCCGACGGCCGACGTGTCGCCGTCGTCGTGGGCAACGAGTCGTGCGAAGTCCTGATCGGACCGTGGGATCAGCTCGACTCCTCATCGTCGTGGTCGGACCAACGCTTCACGCTTCCGCTTCCCAGCCGGAGCGAGGTTCGACACCTCTGCTTCGATCCGTCGGGGCGCTGGCTCGCGATCGGCGCCGAGGTGATGCACACACCCCCTGCCACGC
>JBFIHF010000868.1:0-1308 GCA_041601915.1 Bradymonadaceae bacterium | reverse complement strand
TGCTCCGGAACCTTCGCCGTGTCTCCTGACGACTCCGATCTCCTATCCGGCGATCCCGCTCGTGGTCACTTCAAGGCCCTCGTTGAGCGAGACATAGATGGAGTGGCCCCAGAACAGGTCCCCGTCGTCGAAGTAGACGACGACGCCACCGTCGGCGTCCACGTTCACCGACTCGACCTGCATCCGCGCGATGAACGTCTCGGCATCGACTTCCTCGCCTTCGTCACACCAGCCGTCGTTGTGCGTGTCCAGTAGCTCGCCCGCCGCGGCGAGCTTGATCGAGCGGGGATCAAGCGCCGCGAGAATCTGTGCACCACGATCGAAGTCCGCCGCCACCGACGCAGGTCCACCGTCGACGCGGAACGCGATCTCAGCGCCGTCCCACGTCGTCTTCGCCGTCCACCAATTCAGGTTCTCATCGTAGGTCAGCTCACCGAGCGTCGCGTGCGTCACGCTGACCCGCGCAAGCGTCGCCGGTGGTTCACGCAGACTCTCAAGGACCTCCGGATCCGTCTCGCGGACATACCTCGTCAGAGTGCCATGTTCGTCCGCAAACGATTTCGGCGGCTGTCCCGCGACCCCGCCGGCCCGCAGGCGCAGCTCCTCGCCGACCAGCCGCACGATGTAGTGTGTCTCGAATCGCGCGCCGTCGACGACCAGCCGTCCATCGTCTGACTCGAGCCAGTCCAGCTCGTAGCTCCTCCACGGATCGGGGTCGCCGACGTACCGAACCTGGTCGGGCCACACCTCCCACATCGCGTCGGCCCTCACCACCAGATGGGTCTTGCCGGTCATCACCTCGTGCTCGCCGCGCGTGATCCCGACGAGCCGCCAGGTGCCCAGCAGCGGGTGGTCCGCGATCCCACGCGACCGCTTCACCCGACTGACCTCGGCCGGCGTCAACTGGCTCATCGGATTGTCCACCCGGAACCCGAGCTCGGCGGCGTTGATCTCGCCCACCAGCCGCCTCGCATCGACGCCCAGTTCCGCCGCTAGTTCTCGAACTCGCATGCTGATTCCTCCACCCGAAGCATCGAGCAGGGTGGTCTTCACACCCCGATAAATCAATTCTCAAGCCGCCGCGGCCCCCCTCACTCCGGCACCGCTTCCCACCCACGCCCAGTGGGCTAAGAAGCCGTCTTGCAAAAGGGCTCCGCACTCATCCCGTGCTTGCATCTTTGCGCCGTACAGCAATAATGCGCGACTCGCGACGGTTTCGTTGCGAACGGGGTGTAGCGCAGCCTGGTAGCGCGCTTGTTTTGGGTACAAGAGGTCCACGGTTCGAATCCGTGCACCCCGATAACGACT
>JBFIHF010000867.1:0-1311 GCA_041601915.1 Bradymonadaceae bacterium | reverse complement strand
GATCTGCGGAGCCATCATGAAGTATCGGGTCCGCAGCCGGACCGTGCGTTCCAGACCGCGCGCGGCGAGCGCGTCGTCCACCGCCGTCGGCGACCGGTCGTCGGTGATCGTGATCAGGATCTGTGGAAGGTCGGCGAACTGCTCCACGGTGAGGTCTGCCCCAACCTCGGGGTGGTCCGACCGAACCACGCACACGAATCGCTCGCGGTAGAGTTCCCGTCGCACGAGACCCGGCATCTGCGGCAGCAGCGCACCGATGATGAGGTCGACCGCACCTTCTTCGAGCTGGGCCGCTTGCCGCAAGAGCATCAGCTCCCCCATTCGCGCGACGGGACGTACCTCCACGTCGACGTACGGTGCCTCGGCGGCGAGCAGGTCGCTCAGCGGGCCCAGTAGGAGTGTCGCGATGAAGTCGGGGGCGCATACGACGAAGGACCGACGCGCGGTCGCGGGGTCGAACGTCGCTTCCAGTCGGACCACGTTGGCCAGCTCAGCCAAGGCTTTGTGCAGTGGTCCGGACAGCTGTAGGGCCAGGGGCGATGGCGTCATGCCGCCGTGCGTGCGGATCAGCAACGGGTCATCCAGCAACTCGCGAAGCGCTCGCAGGGAGTGGCTCATCGCCGACGGCGTCACGCCGGCCCGTGACGCAGCAGTCGAGACGACCCCTTCCTGAAGCAAGAGGTCGAGCGCCACCAGTAGATTCACGTTGATGTGGGAAAGGTCTCGCGGGCTCATTCGTCGGTCCGTAGGAAAACGACAGCGTTGTGAATTTCGCTCACATTACCTTGAGGACGTTCACTTTGCGACCGCTGCCGACGCTGGATACGTTTGGAACACGAAGCAAGCATAACGCGCATCAAACCTTACATCGCCGGGCGATCCATGCCCGGCCCCTACACCGCGACGACACATCGCAAGGAGAACAACATGAGCAAGATTACGGTTACAAAGCAGTTCGACAACTCCGCTGACTCCCTCTGGGCCAAGGTCGGACGACCGGCCGGGCTGGCGGATTGGCATCCCGCCATCGCGACATCAAGCATGTCGCCAGACGGGCGCACTCGCACCTGCGTGCTGGCGGACGGCGCGACGATCACCGAGGAGATCGTGAGCCACGACGACGCTGCGCGCGCGTACACCTATCGCATCGTCGGCGGTCCGCTCCCCGTTGAGGGCTACGTTTCGACCCTCCGCGTCGACGACAGCCCGCAGGGGTGTGCGGTGACCTGGGAGAGCGAGTTCGCGGTGGCGCCGGGCGCCCCAGTTCACGAGGTGGAAGCGATGATTCGGAGTGTCGTTGAAGCGGGACTG
>JBFIHF010000866.1:0-1313 GCA_041601915.1 Bradymonadaceae bacterium | reverse complement strand
TCCTCGGGCGACCGCACATCCACGATCGAACGCACGCCGTACGCCAACGCCGCGTCCCAGCCCGCTGCAGTCATGCGATGAAGCGTGGCCGAGCGCACGAACGACCCGCTTCGCGTGAGCTCGCCGTCCGCGGTGCGCAACGCGCCGAGGTCTCGCACGTTCCAGCCACCTTCCCAATCGAGTTCTCGCATCTTGCCTCCTTCGAGCGACGTACCGACGATAGCGGCTTTCGGTTCGTCATGCCCAGCCGCTCTCCCGCGATGGATGCTAGAGAGCACAGCCAGGTCTACTCGGCTTCGAGCTGTGGCTGTGGCGCAAACTGCAGGTATTCGGGGTTGTTGAGCAAGATCTCTCCGGTCACGTCGACGCCGCGGTCGTGGTCGACGGCAAGGAACCGAATTGTGGAGTTCGGCCACGTGTTGTGGACCTCGAGGAGTGTCATGCCGCGCCGCTCGAGTTCGGTCTCGAGCTTATGAATCGCCGATGCCCTTCGCCACCCGACGAAAGCGACTGGAACATACATCATCACCGCCAGGACGATGCCGCCCGGGAGTCCGAGCGCGACGTCGGTGCCGGCGACCGTCACCGTGGCCGTGCTCAGGATGAACGCCCAGATCGGCAGGAAGCCGAGGACCATGATCCTCGCGATCCGACCGCGGGCGCGGCCGGGGTCCCTCACGACGCACTCAGGTGCGAGTCGACGCTCACCGTGATGGTCATGCCGTGCGTCGCAACATGCTGGAGGATCACCGTCACACCTTCCCAGTTGAGCTCGCGCATCCTGCCTCCGTCCGCACGATTGGATGGTCCCAGACCGAATGGTATGAGAAGCGGGTCTACGGCGTCGAGTTTACGTGTCGGATCTGGACAAACCGGTCGAGTGTCGTGACCACGGCACCACCCCCGCGACCTTTGTGTGCCGTCATCTGGCGACGGGCGTCGCGTGCGGCGACTGGCCGGCCGACGACGCCGGCGACGATCCGTGGCCCGACGCCTGGTGCGACGCCTGTGAGGCGGTCGTGCAACATGAGGGCGACTGGACTCCAGCCGCGATGGCGTTCTGCGACCTGACGCTCTTGTGTACGCACTGCTACGACGAGGCCCGCGCCCGCAATGCCTCGCTCGCGGCGGTCGAGGATCTCGATGCCCCCGCGACCGTGATGCAGCGGGTTCTCTTCGTTCGCGACTGCGCGCGCCGCGCACAGGTCCGCAACGAGCTCGCCGACGAGACCTACGGGCTCAACGACTTTGGCACGTGGGACTTCGACGACGAGGCCGCGACGCTCACGTTCCACAACGATGGCGTGGTTGGG
>JBFIHF010000865.1:0-1317 GCA_041601915.1 Bradymonadaceae bacterium | reverse complement strand
GGACCTTCCTGGCCCACCAACTCGAAGTCGTAGAAGTGCTCGACCGTATCCGGATTGCAGAACTTGAACGCGACGTAGGGTACGAGGGCCGCCGTCTCCGGCAGCAACGCCGATGCCGGGCATGCTTCGGACTCGTCGTGCGGACGTCGCCACACCGGGCTATCGGCCGCAAACGCGCCATCGATCGCGAGCGGGATATCGACGTCGTCGGAGAAGGCGTAACAGTCGTCAGCGTTGAGAATGACGACCTGCGGATCACCCGTCGTGTTGTTCGCGGTGGTGTTGTTCGCGGTGGTGTTGTTCGCGATGGTGTTGTTCGCGGTGGTGTTGTTCGCGGTGGTGTTGTTCGCGGTGGCGTTGTTCTCGGCTTCACCGGAACAGGCGACGGACAGCAGGGCGATGAGGCACAGGGTAATACACTTCATGACAAGACCGTGTGGGGATCGGGGCGTTCGTCGTAGCTTAGCTCGGATCGCGCGGCAAGTGCAGGGCGGACAGCCACCAGTTGACCGCGGCGCACCCATCGGCCAAGATCGGACGATGAGCAAGCGACAAGACCGCAAGGACACCCGGGCCGCCGCGCACAAGCTGCGCAACGATCCGGCGTGGGCGCCGCCAACCGGAAACGACCCGATGGAGAAGCTCATGAAGCTCGACCAGGAAGTGCGTGACGACCGCGTATTCGGCGAGGCCGCCGTCTGCGAGGCCTGCTCGGCCGAGCGCGCATCCACCGGCGACGAGACCGCGCTGTGCGCGACACACCTCGCCGAAGTGATGGGTTTCTAGCCGTCGCATCCCTGGTCCCGACGAGCACGCCCTGGAGTTGACGTCGCTGCACGGGACTCGTTCCGGCGATCCCGGCGTCTTCAGCGCGCGCGCTGCCGGGCGTGATGTTCAGTAGGTGAAGCTCAAGGTAATCACTTACGGTGCAAAAGCTCCGCTGGTCCGCTGGTCCGCTGGTCCGCTGGTCGCCGGTCAAATTCAAACTAAGACCCACACTCGACTCATGGAGCGACCACGCGAAGCGTCGAGCAACCTCACGCCTGCCGGTGAACCGCGGCCTCCCCCGTGAAGCGTGAGTGCCTCGGGCGCTTCGCGTGGTGGTTCTCTAGCACGCTGCGGGAAAACTCGCGTCGGCGTCTGGGCGGCTCGCCGGCGCGATGTCTTCGTCGCCTTCGCTCGACGATGCTACAGCATCGCCTCACTGCGACGACTTCGACCTCCCACCGGCGCATCCGCCCAGAAAACCTGACGAATCGAGCCGCGTGGAGGACGAGGAGGCGTGACGACGCGATGCTTCAGCATCGTGGAGGAGCG
>JBFIHF010000864.1:0-1319 GCA_041601915.1 Bradymonadaceae bacterium | reverse complement strand
GACACGACGCGACCGGCCTCGCCCAGCGGTCTCACGGCGGCGGCGACCGAGAACGCGATCGCGGTCGAGTTCGAAGCGTCGGCCGACCCGGATATCAATCGCTACTTCGTGTACTGGTCGTCGAGCCCGTTCGATGGCGGGCAGGATCCGGCCTCGCTGACGCTGGAACGCAAGACACTGGGTGACAAGACGTCCGGCTCGATCACAGTGACCCTCGATCCGACCAAGGACGTCTACGTCTCGGTCGTGGCCGAGGACCTCGCCGGCAACCTCAGCACTCTGTCCGGCGTCGTGCAAGCGACGGTCGTGGAGACCAACGATTTCTGGGAGCAATATCGCCGAGCCGGCGGCGCCGAACGTGGCGGTTGCGCCACGACGACCGCCGACCCATCGGCGTGGCTGCTTCTGATCGCCGTGGGTTTATTCGGCGCGCGACGCCGGCGCCTCGCGGCCGCGCTGCTGGTTTCGACGGTCGTCTCCGTCGCGCCCCTGGCGGCCGGCGCGGAGTCCCCGACGTGGGGGGCATTCGAGATCAAGTTTGGCGGGTACTACCCGGCGATCGATGACGAATTTGGGGGTTCAGGCCCCTTTGAGTCGACGTTCGGCGGGAAGAACCTCCTGCTGGGCGAACTCGAGATCGACGGCTGGCTGTGGCAGGGCTTTGGGAAAGTGGGGGTCGCGGGCCATATCGGCTACACCCACGTCAAGGGCGGCGCGGTCCCCAGTGCCGAGACGACCGGTGACGAGCTCGCGATCGAGGACACGACCGGATTTACGATCATTCCGATGCGGATCTCGGCGGTCTATCGCTTCGATTGGCTCGCGCAAAACACGCGCATCCCGGTATCGGCGAGCATCAAGGTGGGCCCCGACTTCTATCGCTGGCGCATCACGAATGCCGCCAAAGAGACCGCCACGTTCGACGGCGACGGGGGCTCGGGCTGGAAGCGCGGGTGGCACCTCGCCGCGGGGCTGCAGCTGCTGCTCGACTTCATCGACCCCTCCGCGGCCGCGGCGTTCGACCTGTCGTGGGGGATCAACAACTCCTACTTTTTCGTAGAGTTCATGAAGACGCGGGTCGACAACTTTGGCGGCGAGGGCTTCGATCTGTCGGACGACATCTGGATGTTCGGGCTGTCGTTCGAATTCTAGCACACTGCGGGAAAACTCGCGCGGCGCTGACGAACGAGCCGCGACGATGACTTCGTCGTCGCTCCTCCACGATGCTGAAGCATCGCGTCGTCACGCCTCCTCGTCCTCCACGCGGCTCGATTCGTCAGGTTTTCTGGGCGGATGCGCCGGTGGGAGGTCGACGTCGT
>JBFIHF010000863.1:0-1325 GCA_041601915.1 Bradymonadaceae bacterium | reverse complement strand
CGACGTGCGACACGACGCGGTGCGCGGTCGACGAGTACGTGATGTCGAACGCCTGCACCGCTTGCGGAGCGGGTTCAACGAACGTTGCCGGCGACGACGCTTCGGGCGTCGACACGGCGTGTGACGCGACGTTCTGCGCCGTCGACGAATACGTGAGCTCGAACGCGTGCACCGCGTGCGGCGCCGGTTCGACGAACGCAGCGGGCGACGACGCTTCGGGGATCGACACGACGTGTGACGCGACGTTCTGCGCCGTCGACGAGTACGTGAGCTCGAACGCCTGCACCGGGTGCGGAGCCGGTTCGACGAACGCAGCGGGCGATGATGCTTCGGGGCCCGATACCGCGTGCGACCCCACGTTGTGCGCGGTCGATGAGTACGTCTTCGCGAACGCCTGCGCCCCGTGCGGACCCGGCACAGCGAACACCGCGGGCGATGATGCTTCGGGGGTGGACACCGCCTGCGACCCGATCCTGTGCGCCGTCGACGAATCCGTGTCGAACAACACCTGCACAACCTGTGCGCCCGGTTCCACCAACCCCGCGGGTGACGACGCCAGCGGACCGGACACGTTCTGTGCGCCGACATTCTGTGCGGCGAACGAGTTCGTGTTCTCCAACGCCTGCACCCCCTGTATTCCGGGCAGCACCAGCCCACCCGGCGCCGACGCGACCGGCCCGAACACGGGCTGCACCGACACCATCTGCGGGGTCGATCAACGGGTCCAGAACAACACGTGTGTTCCGTGTGGACCGAGCGAATTCAGCCCGGGGGGCGACAACGCGACGGGACCAGACACGTTCTGCCAGTTCGGTTGAGCGGCCCGTACGTGATCGGCTCCAGGTCGAGCGGGGCCCGCGCTCCACTGACTCTGCTCAACGAACGGCCGCGAGCATCCGGGCCCGAAACTTCTCATTGGGGAGGTCACCGCGGCACGCGCCCATGTTCTCGCGCATGTGCGCGACGCTCGACGTTGCCGGGATCGCCACGGTGACGGCCGGATGCGATACGATCCATTTGAGCGCGAACTGAGACCACGTCTCGACCCCGATCTCCTTTGCCCACGCCGGCGGCGCCTTGCTTCGGGCATTCAACCGGTCGACCAGCGCTCCGCCATCGAGCGGTCGGTTGGTGATCACGGCGATGTTTCGTTCCGCGGCGAGCGGCAGAAGGCGCCGTTCCGCCTCGCGTTCGTCCATGTTGTAGGTCAGCTGGACGAAATCGAGGTCCTGCGTCTTCATCACGCGTTCCAGTTCATCGTGCCGTCGCCCATGCGACGTGGTGACCCCCACGTAGCGAATCTTGCCCTCGGCCTTGAGCTTCTG
>JBFIHF010000862.1:0-1328 GCA_041601915.1 Bradymonadaceae bacterium | reverse complement strand
ATGATTGTACAGGCCACCCTCGGAGACGCCCGCGCGCTTGCAGATCGCGCTGGTCGACGTCGCGACGTAGCCGCTCTCGTAGAGCGAGTCGATCGTCGCGTCGATGAGCTTGCCGATCGTTTCGGTCCGACGCTCGTGTTGCGTACGGCTCATGCTGCGCGCTCGACTTGACCAGGCACCTGGGTCGGGGCAGCGATCTTTTGACCGACGCGCAGAAACGAGCCGTAGCGGCGGTCGACGCCAAAGCCATCGACGAATTCGCCGCGCTCGTAGACCACTTCGCCAGAGATGACCGTCGCCGTGATGGCGTCGTCATTGCGACGCACCATGCGTTGCAGTCCGCCGAACATCTCCATCGGTGCTTCGTGGTAGCCGTCGATGTCCGCGTTGAGCCCGTCGGGGTTCACGACGACGAGGTCCGCTCGATCGCCGACGCGGATGTGTCCGGCGTCCAACCCATGCCAGTCGCCCAGCTCACCGGTCAGCTTGCGCACGGCCTTGCCCAGCGCCAGCATCGGCTCGCCGCGCTCGATGGACTCCTTGACCATGCGCAGATACGCGAGGGCAAAGTTGTAGAAGGCCATATTGCGCACATGGGCGCCCGAATCCGCAAAGCCGACGTGCACCGTGTCGTGGCTCGCGAGCTCGGCGAGCTGCTCGGGGCGGTGGTTTGCGATGGTCGTCTTCCAGCGCAGCTGGGTCCCGTGCTCGACGACGAGGTCGAGGAACGCGTCCACCGGATGCAGGCCGCGCTCGTCGGCGACCTCGCCGAACGACTTGCCCGCGAGGGTCTCGTCAGGCGCGCTGACGATCGTGGCGTCGTAGAAGTCGCGGTGCCAGACGCGCGGCGAGAAGCGCCTTTCGTAGTCCTTGCGGAACGACCGACGGTAGCTCTCCTGTTGCAGCAGCTCGTTACGCTCCAGTTCGTCGGCCAGATGCAGCGCGGCCTCGCCGGCGCCAAACTCCTCGAACACGACGAGGTCCATGCCGTCAGCGTAGACCTCGAAGGGCATCGGCACGGTTTGCCAGCGCAGGCTTCCGTCGGCGGCGTTGTTCCAGACCGAGGTGAGCTTCGTGATCAAGCTCGAGATCCAGGGGTCCGCCTTGGTATCCGCCGCGGTGATGAGGGTCGTCTTCAGCGTCTTGCGCACCCCGAAGCCCGCCGTCTCGCCCATGAACGCGAACACGTTGTACTTGGTCGTGATGTTGGGCGCCGACTGCAGGATACGTTCACGCTCGCGCAGCATGCGGTGCAGACGCCGGTACTCCTTCCACGTCGCGTATGTCGACGGCAGCTTCGAGGACCGAAAGCGCTCGCCGCCGACCTT
>JBFIHF010000861.1:0-1328 GCA_041601915.1 Bradymonadaceae bacterium | reverse complement strand
GTGCGACCCGACTGCGAACCACCCACCGGCTGATCGACGACCAGGTACGGCATGACGATGTCCCGGTAAGGGTCCGTGCCGATGTCGGATGGACGGGCGATCCGCACATCCCCGATCGAGATGTAGCAGGTCGCAATCTCCAGGCCGAGGGTCGTCGGCACATTCAGCAGCAGGACACTGGCGTCGGCGATCAGCGCCCGAATGGCCGCAGTGTCCTGCGGGGAGTCCGTGCTGACGATCAGCGTCGACTCCGGGGCCTTACGCACCCCGTCCGTCTGCACCACCGGGAACCTGCTACCCATCGGCCAATGCACACCGCGGCGCACCGACAGCGTCTCCTCGGCGACCGTGCCCACCCGAAACTCGACGGGTTTCGACAGTGACGGAACTCCGACGTGGATCAGCCAAGGGGCGTCCTGGTCGAGAGTGACCTCCGTGGAGACCGTCGCCGGGGACTCCCCCGTCGAATAGCTGACAGCCGACCCGAACGGCGCCTCGTAGTCGTAGACGAAGCCGACACGGTTCGATCCCGACGTCGTCAACGTCAACGGATTGCCGTCCGTAGTCCGCACCACCCGCAGCGCCCCGTCCGGGTCCAGCCGCGTCACCGTCGTAGCGAACAGGTTGGGCGAACCGGTGTCGGTGACGTCCAGCCGGATGCGCGGCGGAACGTTGCCCGGCTCGACCGTCGGAACAACAGAGACGGTGCTCACGGGTTGAACCGCCCACGGTCACCCGCGGCAGTCAGGGTGGAAACCACGACGCCCTCGATTCGGCCCTCGAGCCCACCGCCCAGATCCAACGTCCCGACAATCCTCAGCCCAGCCATCGACGGCGCGCCGCCACCCCCCGACGAAGAGCCACTGCCAGGCATCTCCCGCGACACCCACTCCCGCTGACCGGTGCCGTTGAACGCCAGCGTGTAGCCGGGCTCGAGCGGCCCGCCCTGGTCGTAGACGGCGGCGTGTACGTGGTTGCGGTGCTGCGCCTGCGTGCTCGCCGAGTAGGTGAGTGGCCGGCCGTTCTTGAGGTCCGGGCGGTCGTCGCCGATGCCGTCATAGATCAGTTCGGCGAGGTTGCGGCCCACCTGGTCATGCAGCAGCCGGTTGATCGACGCCAGCCCAGCCGACCCGGCCCCACCGGGACCCGAGCCGAAACCGAAGTCGATGGCCTTGCCCTTGCCGTGGTATCCGGGGTCGCCGGCACGGAAGGTGGAGTTGATCCGGGCCGACGGGATCTGCGACTTCACCAGCTGCCACAGCGAGCCCCACGCGCCACCCACCGCACCCGCGCCCGCCGAGGCGGCCTGCGCCGACTTCATGGCAGCC
>JBFIHF010000860.1:0-1329 GCA_041601915.1 Bradymonadaceae bacterium | reverse complement strand
GGGGCGCGAGCGGATCGTCAACATGGTCGACGGGCGACCCGATTGGTGCATCTCGCGGCAGCGCAACTGGGGCTGCCCGATCACGGCGTTCACGTGCGGCGGGTGCAACACGATCATCGCCAGTGGCGAGGTCACGTCGCATGTCGCCGACCTCATCGCCCAAGGCGGGGCCGATGTCTGGTTCGAGCGCGAGCCCAGCGAACTCGTGCCCGCCGGCTACACCTGCTCGAGCTGTGGCGCGGGGCCGGAGAAGTTCGAGAAGGAGAACGACATCCTCGACGTCTGGTTCGACTCCGGCACGTCGTGGGCGGCGGTGCTCGAGGACCAGTTGGATTGGGGCAGCGTCGCGGACCTCTACCTCGAAGGCAGCGATCAACACCGCGGCTGGTTCCAATCGTCGCTGCTGTGCAGCGTGGGCACCCGCGGGCAGTCGCCCTACCGCACGTGCCTGACGCACGGCTTCGTGAACGACGAGCACGGGCACAAGTATTCGAAATCGTCCAAGAACTTCGAGTCCGTCGAGACGCAGATCAACAAGCACGGCGCCGAAGTGCTGCGCTGGTGGGTCGCGGCGGTCGACTATCGTGGTGACATCGCGATGGGGCCCGAAGTCGTGAAGCGCGTCAGTGACGCCTACCGCAAGGTGCGCAACACGTTTCGCTTCCTGCTCGGAAGCCTCGAGGGATTCGATCCCAATCAGCATCTCCTGCCGATCGATGAGCTCGAAGAGATCGATCGCTGGCTGCTGCATCGCGCGGCCAGTGCGCTCGAGCGCACCCAAACCGCGTTCGAGGAGTACCAGTTTCACACGATCTTCCACACCATCGTGCACCTGTGCACCGTGGACCTGTCCAACGTGCACCTCGATGTGTCGAAGGACCGCATGTACTGCGAGGCCACGGAGTCCAAGGCCCGTCGCTCAGGTCAGACGACCTACTGGCTGATCGTGCACGCCCTGGCCCGCGCCCTGGCGCCGGTGTTGTCGTTCACCTGCGAAGAGGTCTGGGATTTTCTTCCCCACCTCGCTGGCGATCCGGACAGCGTCTTCCTCGCCGACTTTCCCGGCGAGGCGGAGTGGGGCGTGTGGCAGAACCCGGCGCTCGCGGCGACGTGGGACAATCTGCTCACGGCCCGCGACGAGGTCCAGAAGGCGCTCGAGGCGGTGCGTGTGCCCAAGAAACAAAAGCAGCCGGGTCAGATCGGTTCCAGTCAGGAAGCCGTCGTCACGGTCACCGCGGCCGGCGAGACGCTCGCCCTGCTGCGCAGTTACGAGTCGGAGCTTGCAGCGCTGTTCATCGTCAGCGGCGTCGTGTTGGTCGAGGGCGCGCC
>JBFIHF010000859.1:0-1332 GCA_041601915.1 Bradymonadaceae bacterium | reverse complement strand
TCGTCGCGCTGATGGTGTTCGCGTATCGGCCCGCGGTCGAGATGCCCGGCGAGCCTCTCTCCGTCGGGCCGATCGAGCACGACGCGTTCCTGTCGACGCGATTGCACACCCCGTTGGCCGCGCGGCCGACGATCGCGCAGAGCATTCAGATCGTCGGCGAAGTGCGCGAGGTCCTGCGGACCGAGAGCAGCCCGTCCGATCCGATCTTCGTGTGGGGGCTCGCCGCAGATTTCTACATCGACCCCGGGCGCCCGATGGCCACGCGATTCGTGTACTGCACGGTCGTCGCCGGCATCATCCCGCACACCTACGGTCGGCCGGTCGAAGGCAGCTGGGAGATGCTCGCGTCGGACTGGAAGGCGCACCCGCCGAAGGTCGTCATCGACACGTCCCCGAGCGGTCTGGAGGGCTTCGATCGCCGCTTCGAACCCACGACGTTCGGCGCGACCGCCGAGCTGATGCGCGACTATGAACTCGTGCGAACGATCGATCGCGGATCGACGCCCTACTTCCGCATCTACCGTCGCGTTACCCGAACAGCTGACGGTCCATGAGCCAGCGCACACTTCGGCGCATGCCCTCGCGCAGCTCGACTTTCGGATCGTAGCCGAGCTCGTCGACGGCCGCCGTGATGTCGCAGGCGATGTTCTTGTTCAGCTCGCCGAGCACGTGGATCTTCTGGTGGTAGAGCCCGACGCCCTGAAGCATGTGGTCGGCGAACATCGCCATCTCGCTGACGATGCCGGGAACGGCGAGCGACTTGCGGCGGACCTCGAAGCCCAGCTCCTCGAGCACGTCCTGCACGGTCGTGACGATCTCGCGCATCTCGTAGGGCTGCCGATCGGCGATCCAGTACGCCCGCCCCGATGCCTCCGGCACGCGCTCGGCGAGGAACATCCCCTGCGCGATGTTCTCGGTGTACGCCATCGAGCGACGGTTCGTGCCGCCGCCGATCTTTGGCATCTTGCCGTCGCGAATCATCCGAAAGAACTGGGTCTGCCGGGGCGGCTGATTGGGGCCGTAGAACCACGGCGGGCGCACGATGACTGCGTCAACCTCGCCTGCGGCGTGGGCCTGCAGCACGAGCTCTTCGCCGCGACGCTTGCTGCGTCCGTAGTGCATGTACGGCTTGAACGGCGCATCGGCCGCGAAGGACTCCGCGCGCGCGTTGGTGCCGAATGGCGAGTTTGAGCTGACATGGATGAACCGGCGGACCTTCGCCTTTGATGCCGCGTCGAGGATGTTGTGCGTCCCGCGCTCGTTCACCGCGTAGAACTGCGCGACGCGTCCCTTCGGGTGAATCACGCCGGCGGTATGGAACAGCGTCGCCCC
>JBFIHF010000858.1:0-1348 GCA_041601915.1 Bradymonadaceae bacterium | reverse complement strand
CTGCGGAAGTGGCCGTCCGTGGCGACCCTCTAGCTCAGGATCTTAAGGCGTCCTCAACACAACAGTGGGCCGTTTTGATCTGCTGGTCCGCTGGTCCGCTGGTCCGCTGGTCGCCGGTCAAATTCAAACTAAGACCCACACTCGGTTCATGGAGCCACCACGCGAAGCGTCGAGCAACCTCGCGCCGGCTGGTGAACCGGCGGCCTCCCCGTGAAGCGCGACTGCCTCGGGCGCTTCGCGTGGTGGTTCTATCGTTGGCGTGTGCGCCTTAGTTTGAAACTGACCAGCAGACCAGCGGACCAGCAGACCAGCGGACCAGCGGAGCGGCCCGCTTGTGTTGAGGACGCCTTAAGATCCCAGCAGACCAGCGGATTCTTGGCCCAAGTGATCACGTATGAGCTCTGGCTAGATCAACACCGCTTCGCGGTACTCGCCGAACACCTCACGCAACGAGTCGGAGATCTCGCCGAGGGTCACCTTCTTGCGGACCGCGTCGAGGATGAGCGGCATCAGGTTGTCCGCCCCACTCGCTCCCTGCTTGAGTGCGGCGCGACAGGCGTCGACCTCGCTCATGGCGCGCGACGCCTTGAAAGCCCTCAAACGATCGACTTGCTCTCGTTCGACTTCGGCGTCGACCTTGAGGATCCCCACCACCGGCGCTTCGGCTCGTGTGAACTCGTTGACGCCGACGATGACCTGCTCCCGGCGCTCGATCGCGAGCTGGGTCTGGTAGGACGCTTCCTGAATCTCAGATTGCTGAAACCCGTTCTCGATCGCGGCGACGGCGCCGCCCATCTCGTCGATTCGGGCGATGTACTCGTGGGCCACGCGCTCGAGTTCGTCGGTGAGGTTCTCGACGACCCAACTACCACCGAGCGGGTCGACAAAATCGGCGACGCGGGACTCGTAGGCCACGACTTGCTGGGTCCGCAGCGCGAGCTCTGCGGCTTCCTCGGTCGGCAGCGACAACGCCTCGTCCCATCCGTTGGTGTGCAGTGACTGCGTCCCACCGAGGACCGCCGCCATGGCCTGCAGCGCTACGCGCGTGAGGTTGACGAGCGGCTGCTGCGCGGTGAGCGTCGAACCCGCGGTCTGAGCGTGGAACCGCATCATCAGCGACTTCGGGTTCTTCGCCCCGAATCGGTCGCGCATGATCCGCGCCCACATCCGACGTGCAGCGCGAAACTTCGCGACCTCTTCGAGGAAATTGTTGTGCACGTTGAAAAAGAACGACAAGCGCGGCGCGAACTCGTCGACCTCGAGCCCCGCTGTTTGTGCCGCCTCGACGTAGGCGATGCCGTCAGCGAGCGTGAAGGCGAGTTCCTGAGCCGCGGTGCTGCCCGCCTCG
>JBFIHF010000857.1:0-1349 GCA_041601915.1 Bradymonadaceae bacterium | reverse complement strand
CATTACGGACAACAAATCATCGAAGCCGAACAAGCGCGACTGGGATGCACTACGATGGACATGCGTAGGCGATTGCCAGGTGATGCTCGTATCGGAGTACGACCTACCGGATGGCTATTTGGCAGCGCGACTCTGTGGATAGCGCTAACTCAGCCACGAACTGCAACGAGCGACGCGAGTTGGTATTAATGGGTGATATTTGACAAATGTTGTCAAGTAACCAGCTTACAGTTGCAGTGTAATAGTGAAGAAGGTTGTTCACGTGAGCGGGTTGTGCGGGGGTAGGTACGGGTAGGTGTGTGTCAAATCTGACACGGATGCGACCCTCACCCACCTGAGATCCGATAGATAGGTGGACCGGGTTGTGGCGGCATTTTGGCGCCCCCCATGGTAACTCCACGGAATAATTGGTCTTTTCGTCGTTCACCGTACAGTTGCATCCCCCGTCGGATCCGGTACACTGAGAGCATCATGGGGAGTCGAGTTTACGTACTGGTCGATTGCTGCGATTACGAAGGCGGCGAAGTCGATGGAATCTTCGCGACTCTTGACGAAGCGGAGCGCGCACTGGCTGAGCCGATCGACGGCGACTTTTGCGAACTCTACGAATGGGAACTCGGAGCGCGCACCGGTAGGCTCATCGCTACCCGGCGCCGCAAGGGCGAGCGCGTGCCCCATGGCAAATAGGTACACCGGAGCGCGCGGCAAGCTAACGCCGGCCCAAGCCGAAGCACTCGGCACAGGCTGGGCGCTCCAGCCGAAGCTCGACGGCGTCTACGCCGAGCTGCATCTCGACAGCGACGGCTGCATCGCTGCCGCTGTATCGCGAGCTGGCAAGCCGCTGAGCACCGAGTTGCTCGGTCGCCCCATCGGCACGCCCAACGCCATTCTCACCGGCGAGCTGGAGTCGCACACCCAATGCAGCCAGCGACTCATCGCGGAGCGTGGGTACCAAATGTTCCACGCCTTCGACTGCATCTCCGACGGCGAGCGGCCACTCCACGCCGAGCCGTACCGCACCCGGCGCGACTCCATGATGCGCATCATGTCAGCAATCCCCGACGACCGCGACTGGCAATCCGCCGGCAAGTTTGCCCGAGGCGGTCACGGCCGCTGGACGACGAAGACGGCGAGCACGTACCAGCGCATCGTAGCGGCACCCCAGCTGGCCCCGGCGATGTTCGATGCCCTATGGGCCGACTGGGTTACCGCCCGCAAAGCCGAGGGTCTGGTAGCCGTAGACCTTGACGCGCCGGTCGGTCGAAGCCGCGCCAAGTACAAAATCAAGACGGCCGACACGCTTGACGCTCGCGTTGTAAGGGTCGATACAAAGCGCTGTGTGGTAAGCT
>JBFIHF010000856.1:0-1351 GCA_041601915.1 Bradymonadaceae bacterium | reverse complement strand
TACATGCGCGCGAGCCCGACGGCCGTCGCGACGCCGATACTCGTGCCCAACAAGCCCGGCAGGCTGAAGAACGCTCGCCCAGGGCGCGACTTGCGCCCGAACCAGAACAAGCCGAGCACGACGAGCGCCGGCACCACGATGCTCACGACCTGCTTCGCGTACAAGGGGATCTCAGCCTTGTCGCCCGCCGACTTCGTCCCCAGCGCCCACGCCACGGTGCCGGCGACCAGCACGGCGCTGACCGCCGCACCGCCGAGCTCCAGGGCCCCGAAACGGCGAGGCGCGCTCGGGCCGTCCCGCCGGCGGATGACTTCCGCCAACGTAACCTCGGCCGCGGCGAACACTGACAGCACCGACAGCACCAGGTACAGCCCGAGCAAGCGCTGATCGAGCACACTCAACGCGAGACCCACGCCAAACAGGGTCCCCCACAACCACTTTCGCCGGGCGTCGAGCACCAACTCCGCGAACGCGATAATCGCGAGCGACGTCGTGATGACGAACATCATCTCCGAGGCCAGATTGTGTGCCCCCAGAAAGATCGCGGGCGAACTCACAAACGCGATGGTCGACACCGCCGCGGGCAGCGCCCCGAATCGCCGAAACAGCCACGCCAACATCACGAGCGCGAGCAGCAACGTCGCCAGCGCAATCGGCATCCGCGCGTTGCGCTCCAGCGACCCGATCTTCGCCGCATCGACCTTCGACTCACCGATCGACCAGCTCAACAGCATCGTCTTCAGCAGCGGCCGGTCCACGGGCCGCGTGTCGTGCGTCGGCACCGCCCCGTTCCACGACGTCGCCTTCGGATTCGTCACCTCCGGCGCCGCCCCACGCGTCGCGTACTCCTGCGCCACCGAAATCTCGTTCGACTCCCACGGCTCCCAAATCCCGATCCCCCCGAGGTTCCCGAGCATCAGCACCACCGCAACCAAGATCGCGGCACCCAACGCACTCCCCACCCCCACCCGGGTCCGCCAAAAATCGCCCTGCGTCGCGTCAGCCATAGGCCATCGCCAATAGCACAGCCCCAACCCCAATGCGAGCGGGGACCGCCCGGGGCAGTCCTTGGGACCGCCCGGGGCAGTCCTCGATCGGGGGCTATCTGGTCGTCTCAGTCGATGCTTTTGCTGTTTGTGTGTGATTTGTTCGAACTGTCGACGCCGCGACTCGCGATGGAATCGTGAGAACGGGGTGTCGGGGTGGGTGATTTGGGGGTGGTGGGGGGCGGCGGACGCAAGTGTGCGGCCCATCAGGAGATGGTCCGTGGGGTGAGGTTGTGGGTGGCGTTAGGGGCCGGCGCGGGGGAAGCCGTGCCAGACGTGCATCGCGTAGGTGCCCTCGGGGAAGG
>JBFIHF010000855.1:0-1355 GCA_041601915.1 Bradymonadaceae bacterium | reverse complement strand
CTTCGGGGCCAACCGCTTCGCCGACGGCTTTGGCACGCGGGAAGGCTACGCGTTCGTCGCGGCGCTCGTGCGCAGCGGCGGCTGGTCCGCGGTCGAACTCGCCCATGCCGAGCGCCCGCGCGACTCCCTGCAGATCGTGCGGCCCGATCGTTATCTGGCCGGCGAGCAACCGGCGCAGTGGCCGCCGTCGCCGGAGCTGGAGGCGCTCGTCGCGCGGAATGGGTTCGCCGAAGTCCTGCACGGCCGGGTGGGCCCGGCGTTGTTCGTGGAGTGGCTCAGCCGACGCGTCCCCGCGGGCGTGGCTCGTGCGGGGTACATCGGCTTCGAGTCCGATGACTACCGCATCTACGCCCACGCCGACGGACGCTGGACGTTTCACTGGGTCTCGCTATGGAACACCCCCTCGACGGCCGAGCAGATCGTGGAGGCGCTGGACGCTGGTCTGCGCCAACGCGCCGACGGCGCGCGTTTCTCAGTACTGCGCAAAGGTTCGACGGTCGCGGTGATCGGCGCGTCGACCGGTGATGGCGACCTCGTCGCCGCCGGCACGCTGCTCGTGGACCTGTTGCCGGTGTTCCCCCAGCCGACCCCGCGTGGTGTTGCGTTTGTGCCGACACCGATCGATCTGATTCAGTCGCGCCCGCTGGTGTCGTCGATCCCATCGGCGCCGTGGGCCGACGCGGCAACCGGGTTGAGCATCGACCTCGGGGCACTAGGGCCCAACTGGCAGCTCCTGCCGACGACCGAGCCGAACCTCCCGTGGTTCGGCAAGCACGCCAGCGGTGCGGTGCTGCAGTACCTCGTCGAGCCGGCGGGGCTCTTCGACCCCCCGTTCGACTCCGCGGCCTATGCTGATCGCGTCCGTGAGCGCTTTGTTGCGACGATGGCGTTGGACGCACCAGCGACGGTGACGCGCAGCGACGTGCCGACCCCCGGCGGACTGGTGATCGACGCGCTCGGCAAGATCAAGGACCGACACGCCGAAGGGGCCGTGCACTTGAAAGCCTGGCAGTTCACGAATCGCGGATTTGTCACGACGCTGAGTCTGCAGGCCCCGCCGGACTCCTTCGCGGGGCTCGTCGACGAACTCGGGCCGCTGCTCGGTTCCTTGGACCTCGGCGATACAACCACCCGTGCGAAACCCGGTGTGATCGAGTTCGAGATCGAGGACTGACGCGACGAAATCTGCAATGCGCGTGGCCTAACGCCCGCCTGTTGACTAACATGGCGTGTCGTCACGATGGGACCCATGCTGCAAAAATCGCCGCGATCTGCTGACTTCAAACACCTCCTGTGGCGCCGGCACCAAGATCCGGCGTGGTGGGAGGGCTGTCGGCCCGAAATCCTCGCCACCG
>JBFIHF010000854.1:0-1365 GCA_041601915.1 Bradymonadaceae bacterium | reverse complement strand
TTTCCGCCGAGGAAGTTCGTCCAGACGCCACGCGCGCCAGCGTCCTGGCCGATCGTGGTATCCCAGCCCTGCTGCACCCCGAGGTCGGTCGTGAGCAATCCCGACTCGTTGTGCTCCGTCCACCACGGCCGTGAGGAGAACTCGCCCATCACCTTGGCGTTCGTGCCGTAGCCCATCTCGCTGATGATCTTGCGCTTCTCCGCGCTGAGCGCGAGGTCCGCGAGGTCGACCTTGCGCAGCAGCGTGAACGGCAGTGCGAAGACGAGGCGGTCCGCGGTCACGGTGAAGGCCCCGTCGGGGCCCTCGAACGTCAGCGCAAACGGTCCGGCGGTCGGCCCGGCCGCCTTCACGAGGCGCGAGCCGGTGCGCACCGCCCCGCCCAGTGCGGACGCGAGCGCTGTCGTGATGAGGTCGTTTCCGCCGTGCGTGTGCCAGCGCTCATCGGAGTCGCCGAAGATCAGGAACTCTTCGGTGGAGTCGATCCCAAACAGGTAGTGCAGATTCAGCGCCGACTGTTGGTCCGCTTCGAGGCCGTACTCGCCGACGAACGCCACGGCGAGGGTTTGGTGCAGCTCGGGGTACTTCGCGACGGGCACGTACTGATCGAGCCACGCCTGCATCGTCATCTCGTTGTAGGTCTTCATCGCGGCTTCGTCGCTCTCCGCGGCCTGTACCTGTGCGCTCATGACCGGCGCGATCGCGATCGTCTGCTGCAGCAGCGTGGCGTTGTCGATGCGCTTGCCGCCGACGAACCAGGTCTCGCGCGTCATCCCTTCGGGCTCCGCGGCCCAGCGATCGTCGAGCGTGATCCCGAACTCTTTGGCCAACGCGATCATCGTCGCGTGGTTGCTGTCGATGAGCTCGCCGCCGATCTCGAACGTCAGGTTCTCGAACTTGTCGCGGCTGGTCCACATGCGGCCGCCGGTGCGCTGCTGAGCCTCGTAGACCGTGACGTCGAAGCCCGCGACTTTGAGGCGATGCCCGCAGTGTAGGCCGGCGATCCCCCCGCCGATCACCGCGACCGAGGTCGAGCCGGGTTTGCCGAGCGCGGTGAGGTCGGGTTTGACGGCCGGTTTTGACGCGCAACCCTGCAGGCCGGTCGGAACGACGGCGAGCGCGGCGGTCGCTGCGACGCCACGCAGCATGGTGCGGCGGTCGATGACGAGGGTCTCGAAGGCGTCCGCAGCTTCGGAGGCGCTGAGGCCGCGCTCGTCGGCCCACAGACCGAGTGCGAAGAGGCGTCGGAGACGATCAAAGCCAGGAGAGTGAGCCATCTCGATCCTCTTTGTTTGTCAGGGCTGGACGCCGACGGCGCCGGTGATCGATTCAATCCCGCCGCCGAGCTCCAGCAGGCCGAGGTCCGCG
>JBFIHF010000853.1:0-1369 GCA_041601915.1 Bradymonadaceae bacterium | reverse complement strand
TCGAGGATCAGCTCGCTGAATCCACCCAGGGTGTGGTCCTCGCCGATGCGCATGCTGGCCGGCGACATCCGATGAGGCAGGTCCTGGCTGTAGATCGCATCGGCGACCTGGCCCCGGGGCTCGGCGCGGGGGTCAAACGCGAGTTCGAGGTTGCTGAAGTCGCGCCCCGCCGGGACTTCGGCGGCAGCGGGTGGTTCGTCGGCGAGCTCGCGTTCGTACTCCGCCTTCAGCCGCAACGACTCCTCGGCCTCGGCCTGCTGGCGCTCCAATCGGCGAGTGACCAGGGTGCGGACGTTCTCCCACTCGTCGCCGTCGATGACGCCGTTGCCGTCGGTGTCGAAGTAGGCGAGCACCTTGGGATCGGTGGCGATGAGCTCGCGCATGCGACTCAGTTCTTCGCGCAACAGGTCCGGGTCGAGCGCCATCGCTACATCATCTCCGGCGGAATCCAGCAGAACCCGGCGCCGGTGCATGCGTCTTCGGCGAGCGCGGCGGACGCCTCGATCGCCAGCGGATCGTCGTAGAAGCAGTGGCGCGTGTTGAAGACGCCGTCGCTCTCGAAGCAACAGCCGAGCGGCCGGCGACCGCTGAGGCCCGAGTCGGAGCACCCTGCGTCTTCGGCCCACAGCAGGCCGTCGCAGACCGCGTCCTGGGTCACCTCTTCGCGCGCACCGGGCTCGTAGTACTCTCGGCACCCGACGGCGCGTGCGCTGATGTCGGCCTCCGGCCCACCGCCGCAGGACGCGATGAACGCGCCCCACTCGCAGACGCCGCCGCCTTGAGTCGAGTTGTTGGAGCCAGTGGTGCCGTTGGTCGACGACGTGTCGTTGTTCGTGGCCGTCGTGCCGTTGGTACCGCTATTGGGATCGTCTTCGCCTTTGCCGCATGCGCCAAGGGCCAACGGCAGCATGAGCATCGACCACATCAGGGCGCGCTTCATAGGTGCTCCACTTCGGGGGTCTGAAGAGAGTACACCTGTTGGCGCCCTTCTGCGAACCGCCGCGCGGGCGCCCTACGGCGCAACCTCTTTGCGGCCGTCGGCATGGATGGCGAAACGACCTGCCTCGCGTGGATGCACGGGGGCGTCGGAGTCGAACTTCCACTTGCCGAAGCCGTTGCGCTGGTAGTCGATGATCGTGGCGCGAATCTCGTCGGGGGAGTTCATCACGAACGGTCCGTGGTGCACCACGGGCTCGCCCATCGGCTGCCCCTGAAGCAACAACATGTCCGAGGCCTCGTCGCCGTTGGTCAGCACGATCTCGGCGTCCGCGCGCACCTGAATCACGTTGCCGGGTTGCACGGCCTTGCCGCCGACGATCAACCCGCTACCGGCAAACAGATACAGGACCCTTGTCGATCCTTCGCGTGC
>JBFIHF010000852.1:0-1380 GCA_041601915.1 Bradymonadaceae bacterium | reverse complement strand
GTCGTGCTGGAGGACGCCGATCGAGGCTGCGCGAATCTTCGCGCAGATTGCGTCGTGGTGGCACTCAATCGCCACACCACCCGAGTGGCTTAGAGGAAGCGTTTGAAGAAGTCCCACATCGCCTGGCTGCCAAAGTCGGGCCAGATGTGGTCGCCGGGGTGCTGGCAGTAGTGGACCGGGGTAGCGGCGTCACAGTTGTCGTAGGCGGTGCAGGGCGCGGGATCGATGGCGGAGGCGGTGGTGGCGCAGCCGGCGCGGTCGCGGAAGAAGTCGCGGTAGGCCTCGCGGCCCGGGACGAGCTCGAGGGTGCCGATCGTGATCCAGGAGGCCGGGGTGCTGACGCAGCTCTCGGGGTCGAAGTAGATGACGGAGCCGCCGACGGCGATGGCGCGGATGTCGGTGCGCAGGCAGCCGAGCACGCCGGAGAACGATCCGCCGCCGCTGAAGCCCATCGCGAAGATCGCGCTGGGGTTGATGCAGAGCTCGTTGCTCGCCTGGTTGATGATCTCGTCGAAGTAGAGCAGCTCGCTGTCGATGCGGGCAGGCCACGTGGACGGCTCCTCGGCGTAGTCGCGCCAGTTGCCGCCGATCGCTTCGGCGACGACCAGGATCGCTTCGTCGGCGAGTACGCCGCGGATGTTGCGGTCGCCGGAGGTGCCGTCCCAGTAGCTGGTGCTGCCGCCGTTGCCATGCAGCGCGAGCACCAACGGCCATTGCTTATCGCGGGTGTAATTGTTGGGCAGGCGCATGATGTAGCGCCGGTTGCGTCCTTCGAGCATGAAGGTGTTCTCGCCTTCGGCGATGCCGGTGCCGTCGATGCATCCAGGACTTCCGACAGGCGTGACCGGGAGATCCGGGACGTTGGTGTCGGGCGTGTCCGTGTCGAGCGCGGGTGCGCCGAGGTCGGCCACGTCGCTGCCCCCGGTGGAACCGGTGTCCGGGCTGGTGCCGTCGTCGGGTGCGAGTGCGAGATCGCCGGCCGCATCAGGCGTGGGAGAGCCCGAGTCGTTCGTGACCTGAACGCCGGCGTCGTTGCAGCTGGCGAAGATCGCGATGAGGCCGATGTAGAGGAGTTGCTTCATCCGAACGCTCCGAGTGAGAGCAGTGATTGTAAGCGGCCGGTCACGGTCGTACCACCCGACCGAACAGTTTGTGCGCCGTGTCCGGCATGATGCTACGATTACTGCTGATTCAGGAGCCGATATGCGTCATTCGATCACAAGTGGTTTGATCGCCGTTATTCTCTGCCTGTCCGCGCCCGCGTTTGCGGCCACAGTCAGCGGGAAGATCACCGGTCCGGGCGCTGCGGCGCTCGTCGACATGGAGGTGCGCCTCTGGGCCGACGACGGCAAGGGGTTCACGATCGCCCAAACCGTGGTT
>JBFIHF010000851.1:0-1381 GCA_041601915.1 Bradymonadaceae bacterium | reverse complement strand
GGGGCTTCGGGATTTCGAGTGGGTGGATTGGACGCCGAGTTGCGCCTGCTGGCGGCCTGAGGCGGTGCTGCTAGCCGTCTGAGAGCTGGTTTGGCTGGTGCTGCGGACGGGGGCATGATGGTCTTCGATGAGGGACCGAGACCTGTACGCGAAGCTGCTTGGCATCGAGACTCCGTGGTACGTGCGCGATGTGGAGGCGCGGCTCGAGGAGCGCGAGGTCGAGGTGCTGATCTCGTTCGCCGACACGGAGGATGCGACGTGCTCGGTCTGCGGTGTGCCATGTAGTCGATACGACACACGGACGCGGTCGTGGAGGCACTTGGACACGATGCAGTACCGGACGCTGTTGACCGCCGACGTGCCGCGAGTGAAGTGTGCAGAGCATGGCGTCAAGTCGGTCAAGGTGCCGTGGGCCGAGCCGGGCTCGAGGTTCACCGCGTTGTTCGAGGCGTTGGTCATCGATTGGCTGAAGGAGACCAGCACGTCGGGCGTCGCTCGGATGCTCGGCATGTCCTGGGACGAGGTGCACGGTGTCATGAGTCGCGCGGTCGCTCGAGGGCTGGAGCGCCGCAAGTCGCAGCCGCTGCGTGCGATCGGCATCGACGAAACCTCCTTCCAGCGCCGCCACGAGTACGTCACGATCGTCTACGACACCGAGCGCACGCGCGTGGTGGAAGTGCTCGACGGGCGCTCCCAGGAGGACCTGGAGACCTTCTACTGGGATACGCCCTTCGAGGACCTGCAGACGCTCGAGTCGGTCTCGATGGACATGTGGGGGCCGTACATCCAGGCGACGCTCGAGCACGTCCCCGAAGCGGAGAAGAAGATCGGGTTCGACCGCTTCCACGTGGCCAAGCACATCGGCGACGGCGTCAACAAGGTCCGTGTCGAGGAGAACTCCGAGTTGGTCGGGCGCGGGATCGATACACTCAAGAGGACGCGCTACTTGTGGCTGCAGAATCCGGAGAACATGAAGCCCCAAAATCGCTCTCGCTTCGAGGAGCTCCGCGACACTGCGCTGCGCGTCGCGAGAGCATGGGCGATGAAGGAGACAGCTCGGCATCTGTGGTCGTACAAGACTCGAGGATGGGCCAGTCGAGCCTGGACGAGCCTCATCGAATGGATGGAGGACTCGGGTCTCGAACCCATGGTGAAGGTCAGCGGCATGCTCCGCGAACACCTGTGGGGCATCATCAACGCCATCGTTCTCGGGGTCACCAATGCTCACCTCGAAGCCGTCAACGCCAAGATCCAGAAGCTCAAGAAGCGAGCCTGCGGCTACCGCAACCGAACTCGCTTTCGTGATGCGATCCTCTTCCACTGCGGGGATCTCGATCTGTACCCTCAGCTCGCCGCCGCCCACACGAAATCCTGAAGCCCG
>JBFIHF010000850.1:0-1389 GCA_041601915.1 Bradymonadaceae bacterium | reverse complement strand
TCCTGGCGACGAGTTCATCCTCTTCGAGCCGTACTACGGCTACCACCTGAACACGCTGAAGGTCGGCGGGCTTGTCCCGAAGTTCGTGACGCTCGCCCCGCCGACCTGGCAGGTGACTCGCGAAGCGCTCGAAGCGGTCGTCACGGAGAAGACGCGCGGGATCATGGTCTGCACGCCGGCCAATCCGTCCGGCAAGGTCTGGTCGGCCGAGGAACTCGAGGTCGTCGCGCAGTTTTGTAAGGACCACGATCTCCTCGCGATCACCGACGAGATCTACGAGTACATCGTCTACGAAGGCGCCCAGCACATCAGCCTCGCGACGCTCCCCGGGATGTGGGAACGCACGGTCACGATGTCCGGGTTCTCCAAGACGTTCTCGATCACGGGCTGGCGCCTCGGCAGTGTGGTCGCCCACGAAGACCTCGCCGGTCCGATCGGCCTCGTCAACGACCTCTTCTATGTCTGCTCGCCGACCCCGCTGCAAAAGGGACTCGCCGTGGGCATGGCGACGATCCCTGCGAGTTACTACGCACAGATGGCCGCGGACTATCAGGCCAAGCGCGATAGCTTCTGTGCGGTGTTGACGGACATCGGCCTCACGCCGCTGGTGCCGGACGGCGCCTACTACGTGCTCGCCGACATCACGCGGCTCGGCTTCGAGGACGACAAAGACGCCGCGATGCACATCCTCGAGACCGTCGGCGTCGCGTCGGTGCCGGGCTCGTCGTTCTTCATGAGCGAGATCGGCAAGACCCTCACGCGCTTCTGCTACGCCAAGGAATGGGACGTACTCGAACAAGCGATGGTGAAACTCAAAGAGCTGCCATGACGTCCCGCGTCGCGGCGCTGGCATGCCTGCTGATGTGCCACTGCAGCTCCGCTGCCGTACCCGACGCACCGCTCGTGACCGAGCGACCCGCTGCTGTTCAACCTAACGCCCAGACACCAGAAGCGGACGCTGTCCGCGAGATGCTGGGGCAGTTTCTGACCGCCCGATGGTCGTACGACGTCGAGGCGATGAAGCCGTTTCTGACGCCGGACGACCAGGAACACGCCCAGCGGGCGATGCATCCCCACACGCCAGACCGAAACCCGATCTCGCGCGTCGCGTGGACGATTCAGGAAGTCACGGTGGACGGCGACGAGGCAGTGGCGCGCGTCGAGGTGATCCGACCCGTCGACCCGATCTACTTCTGGTTTGGCGGCGTCGATATCGAGTACATCGTCTCGCTCCCGACGGCGGTGGCACAGCAAGCCGCTGCGGAGCAGATGCGCATCGACCGTGGGATCGAGACACTCACATACCAGCTGCGCCGGGCCGACGCGGGTTGGGTCGTCGTGATGAAGTGGGGAGCCGCTGCGGACCTTCACGAGAACATGCACAACACC
>JBFIHF010000849.1:0-1391 GCA_041601915.1 Bradymonadaceae bacterium | reverse complement strand
GTGCCCATGGGGACGCCGATTGCACCCATCGACGGTGGATACCGCTGCGGTGACCGGAACGATGTGCAGCTCGTGTCGATCGAGGCACACGAAGCGTACTGGAGGCAGGCCAACAACTGTCGCGGGCCCAAAACGACGTGGCGATCGAAGCCCCACGGCGAGTGCGTCACCTGGCGCTGCGAGACGCCGTTCGTGAGCTGCCGCGTTGAGGGTGGGGTCTGGCCCGACTGGGGGCGCGGGCGAAAACGCGAGTGTGCGGGTAAACCGGCGCCAGACTTCCCCTATCAGGAAGTTATCTGGGAGTTCTTTGCCGAGCAGCTTCCCGCCTCGAGCGCCTAACCCTCCTACCACAGGGAGCTTCACAGGTTGTTCCTGCCGGCGAGCCGTCTTACTGTCAGGGATGGCGATCGACTTGCAGCACGGGACCGTGGTCGAGGGGTACCGACTCGAACACCTCCTGGGCAGCGGCGGGTTCGGTGCGGTGTGGCGGGCGACGTCGCTGGTCAACGGGCGCGACGTCGCGATGAAGTTCCTGCACGCCTCGGTCAATCGCGACGGCGAGCGGCGCTTCAAGCTGGAGGCGCGAATCCTCGCGGACCTGAGCCATCCACACTGCGTGACGCTGCTCGCCCACGGTCGCATAGCCGACGGCCCGCACTACCTCGTGACCGAGTATCTGAAGGGGCGCACGCTGGCGCAGTGGGCCGAAGGCGGCCGAACCCCGGCAGAGGCCGTGTACGTCGCGCGACAGATTGGCGAAGCCCTGCTCTACGCGCACGACCGCGGCGTGGTGCACCGCGACCTCAAGCCGGCCAACGTACTGATCGTCGAGGCAATCGGGGCACCGCCGATCGTCAAGGTACTCGACTTCGGCCTCGCCAAGATGATCGGGGTCGAACGCCTCGACATCACCAAGACTGGTGAGCTGATCGGCACGGCCGGGTTCATGAGCCCCGAGCAGATGCTGGGGCGGCGTGACATCGGCCCCGCCACGGACCAGTACTGTCTGGGCGTGATCCTGTTCGAGCTCCTGACGGGCAAGCACCCCTTCGCCGGGGACACCCCGCTCGCGCTCGTGATGGCCCACCTGCGCGAGCCAGTGCCCCCGCTGGGCCCCGCGGTGTTGGCGCCGTTGGCCGCGATCGTTGTACGTCTGCTTCAGAAAGCACCCGAGGCGCGATTTCGTTCGATGCGAGACGTGGTCGATGCGTTCGATCAATGCTTCGACCCCGGACCGTCCGTCCCATCAGCAGTGCCTGCGGCATCGCCAACTCCCGTCGTCGCGAGCTCGGATGGACCGTCCACTCGCGCACTGTTCATCGGGGGGCTTGCGCTGGTCGTCGGTGCACTCGCGATCATTGCCGTCGCGATACCGCGAAACGACGTGCCGT
>JBFIHF010000848.1:0-1394 GCA_041601915.1 Bradymonadaceae bacterium | reverse complement strand
CTCCCAGATGTCGGTGTACCAGGGCGTGTCGATGCGCAGAAACTGCGGGCGCACGAAGCACAGGTCGAGCGCGGTCAGCTGATCGTTGGCCGTGCTCTCGCCGAGCACGGTCAGGCGTGCCGCGCGGTCGAGCGTGAACACAAAGTAATGGCGGCCGCAATCTGTGGCGCGAAACTCCCCGCGCAGTCGCGTCGGCGTACCGAAGTCGACCCGGAGCGGAACGCCGGTCTGGGTGTGCAGAATCTCCGGACCGTCCGGTTGGGCGCGCGTGCCGGCGGGCACCGGTTGGTACGGCGTGCTCGGTGCGTCGTTCGCACAAGCGCCCTCATAGACGGTGGGTTGGCCAAATCGATCGGCCTTCCCATCGTCGGGCTGCTGGGTATCCGGCGTGGATGGGCTGGGGGCCAAGCTCCCGCCGCCGCACGCAATTGCGGCGAACGAGCAGGCAATCGCTGCGAATGTCGCACGAAAGCTCGTCAAGGGGAGGCCCGGTTTGGAGGTATTCAACTACCACCGAGTGTACCGGGCGCCGGGGCTGCCGGCAACGAATTGCCGGCAGCTTTCAGGATCTTTCAGAGTTCGTGCACGACGGGGATCACGACTGGTTTTCGTTCGATCTCCCGGCGGAAGAACCGTCGGACGGCCGTCCGAAGCGCCTCACCGACGGCGCCCGCGTCGCTGCGCGCGTCCGCCGACAGGTCGTCGATCGCTTCACGGGCGTACTCGGTGGCGCCGCGGAGTAACTCCTCCGCTTCGTCGTGATCGGGCAGGAACCCGCGGTGCAGCAGGTCGAGCGTGGTCAACGAGCCGTCCGAGCGGTCCATGACGGCGAACGCGACGACGATCCCCGTCGCGGCGAGCTTGCGTCGATCGCGCAGCGTCACGTCGTCGATGTCACCCAACATCGTGCCATCGACGGCGATCCGGCCGATCGAGATGCGGTCCACGATCGCGACGCCGTCCTCGGTGAACTCCAGCACGTCGCCTTCTTCGATGAGCTTGGTATCAAAACCGAGCTCCCGGGCGAGGTCGGCGTGCGCCAGCCGCATCCGGTACTCACCGTGAACCGGGACCACCCACTGCGGCCGCACGAGGTTCATCAGCACCTTCATCTCTTCGCGGTACGCGTGGCCGGAGGTGTGAACCGGTCCGTCGTTCGTGGTGATGACGGTCGCGCCGCGTCGGACCAATGCGTCGATCATGTGTCCGATCGGCGCCTCGTTGCCCGGGATCATTCGTGCCGACAGCACCACGGTGTCGTCGGGCGACAGATTGATCTGATGATGGTCGCCCTGGGCGAGCCGCGAGATCGCGGCGCGCGGCTCGGCCTGTGAGCCGGTCGCGATGATGATCAGCTGGTCGTCGTCGTAGTTTCGGACTTGCGACGCGTCGAT
>JBFIHF010000847.1:0-1402 GCA_041601915.1 Bradymonadaceae bacterium | reverse complement strand
GTTGGTCTCTTGGAAGCGGGCCACCGTCAGCGTGTACGCGAACTGGGCGCGGAACGGTCGTGCATCGAGCGTGAGCTCCGTCTCGACGCCGCTGGCCCACGTGCCTTCGATGTTCTGGGCTTCGACGAGGTACGCGGTGACGGGCAGGAAGAGGATCTCGGAGTCCACGAGACGCCCGAACGCGGTCGCGGTCGCCGCATGGTGTTCGCCGGCCCAGCGGACCCCGAGATCGCCCACCCACGCGCGCTCGCTCGTCAGCTCGGGATTGCCACGCACCGACTCGAGCTCGAGGTAGAGCTCGTCGAGGTTGGGGGCCCGAAACGTGCGCCCAACGTTCGCCTGCACGGTCCACGCGTCGGCCAACTCCACCTGCGCGCCGACGGCGGGAAGCGCCGCCGAGCGACCGTCGGAATCGACCTCGCCGCGCAGCGCGCCCACCGCGACCCAGCGCTTCGCGATCGCCTGTTCCCAACTCGCCCCGAGCCCGCCCGTGAGGCGCTCCGCATTGGTCGTGGAGCGCCAGTCGTCGTGGCGCACGTCAGCCGCGACCCGCGCGACCGATCGACTTCCCCACGCCGTACCATCGCCCATCGCCGACACCGTCGTCGCGCGCGTCTCCTCATGGATCGGCACGTCGCCCAGGAAAGGCTCCGGGTTGTCGTACTGGTAGCCCCGCATCTGCACGCCGGCCCGCAGCGAACTATCCAACGACCAATCACCGGCGGCGCCGACCCCCGTGCCGCCGACTCCGACGATCGCCGCGGTCTGCTGATCCCTCAGCCGGGCCTCACCGAACTGCTCCTGAAACTCGCTGAGCCCCGGGGTGCCGCGTTCGCCGCGATCGGTGAACACGGTCGCGCGAAGCCACCCCTTCCCGTCGCGCACCTCCGTCGAGCCAAACGCTGCCCCTCGCTCGTGGTCGTTGTTGACCCGCCGGCTGCGCGTGCCCTGCGCATCGGTGAAGTAGAAGTCGCCATCGCTGGAACGGCCGCCAACACCCACGCGCGTCGACACGTTGCGCCCGGCCACCGCAGCCTGCACCCCGCCCGCCAGCGTATCGTGCGAGCCGCGCAGGGCACTGCCCTCGATCGACGCCCCCGGCTTTCGAGAATGAGCGGTGCGAAACTCCAGCACCCCCGCCAGCGCCCCACTGCCCCGATAGGTCGCCGCGGCACCACGCCAGATCGAGACCGAATCGAACCCCAACCCCACTCCGCCGAGGTCGAACCCCGGACCAAACGGCGGATTGAGCCGAAGCCCCTCGTACTCCACGAGCACCTGCCGCGAGTTCGAGCCACGAACCGTCGCGTACGCGGACTGCCCATAGCTCGTCCGCCGACTGTGCACCCCCGCCACCCGATCGATCGCCGACGCCACATCATCACCCGTGCTCGAATCGAGC
>JBFIHF010000846.1:0-1403 GCA_041601915.1 Bradymonadaceae bacterium | reverse complement strand
GGCGATGGGCTGGGCGTACCGCGAGGTCCCGCGCGTCGCGCCGATCGAGGGGCAGGAGACGATCGAAGGCACGACGCTCGGCATGAGCCGAACGCTGCTTCCGGACGCCGAAGCAGCAGGCGCCGTGGTGATGTCCGGATGTCGCGTTCAGCAGCTCTTGACGAGCAAGCGCCGCGTCGACGGGGTCATCGCCAGACGCCAGCGCGGCGACCGCTCCGAGGTCCTCCGGATACGCGCCGCCCACGTCGTCGTCGCGTGCGGGGCGACCGAAACGCCAGCGCTGCTGCGCCGAAGCGGGATTCGCACCCAGGTCGGCAACAGCCTGCGCACCCACCCGATGCTCAAAGTTGCGGCGCGGTTTCCGGAGCCGCTCGGAGCCGCCGGCGGTCCGCTGCCGCTGCTGCAGGTGAAGCAGTTCGCTCCGGATATCACGCTCGGCGGGGCGTTCTTCTCCCACGGCCACCTCGCGATGATGCTGAGCGACAACTGGGAGGTCGCGCGCCATCTGGTCGAAGAGGCGGACTACTTCGGGACCTTCTACGTGGCCGTGAAAGGCAACGGCAAAGGCTTCGTTCGGCCGTCGTTGGTGGACCCGGACCTGTCCACCGTGCGCTACGAGCTGTCCTCGGACGACCTCAAGAGTCTCAGCGTCGGACTCGGCCGGCTGTCGATGCTCCTGCTGGCCGGAGGAGCCGTCGAACTCTTCCCCGGCATTCAGGGCATGGCGCCGATCCGCGAGCCGCTCGAAGCCGTACGCTGGCTCGACGAGCGCCTTCCGAAGTCGCGCCTGAGTCTGACCACGGTGCACATGTTCTCGTCGTGCCCGGCCGGCGAGCGGCGCGAACGCTGCGCGGTCAACTCGTTCGGGCGTGTCCACGACTACGAGAACCTCTACGTCAACGACGCGAGCATCCTGCCCGACTCGCCGGGGGTGAACCCCCAGGCGACCGTGATGGCGATGGCGCGCCGGAATGCGCACGCGCTTGTCGATGAACTCGAGCTGAATAGGGGAGCAGATGACTGATGGTTCGGCGGTACTGATCACAGGCGCAAACGGTTGGTTGGGCACGCAGTTGGTGCACTCGTTGCGAGACGGCATCACGGATGACCCGAGGTTCGGCCCCCAGCCGGACCGACCGATCCGATGTCTGGTGCTGCCCGGCAGCGACCCCGGGTCCATCGCCGACGTCGATGGTGTCGAGGTGATCGAGGGCGACCTCACCGATCGCGCGTCGTTGGACGCGTTCGTCGATGGCGCGAGTGGGGCGACGCTGTTCCATACCGCCGGCGTGATTCACCCGAAGGGACGCGTCGCGCAGTTCTACGCGGTGAACGAGCGCGGGACGCACAACATCCTCGACGCGGCATCAAAGGCGAAGGTCCGCCGGTTCATCCATGTCAGC
>JBFIHF010000845.1:0-1403 GCA_041601915.1 Bradymonadaceae bacterium | reverse complement strand
TACGTCCAGATCCCGTTGAACACCGCGAACACGCCGAAGAAGGCCCAGCCCATGACGGGCGCGCCCTGGAGCATGCTCACGAGGATGCCGAGCGTCGCCGTGGCCGACCACAGGATCTTGAGCCGTAGCATGCCGAGGTAGGCTTCGGGTCCCTTGTGGCGGCCCAAGAGGGACTCGACGCCGATGCCGACGAGCGCCGCGCCGACGAGCCGCGCGCTGATCGGGTCGACTTCCGTCCAGCCAAACGTCTTCAGGAACAGCACCGGCGCGACGAGCAGGGGCAGCGCGAATACGATGTCCGCGACGAAGTGCACGACGAACCACGTGCGCAACGCGGCGGGGACGGCGGAGGTTGTTGTTTCGGACATGCCGTCATAGTAGTGGCTCGGTCGACTGTCCGGCAACAACCTCGGAGCCGCCCATGCGCCTCGCCGTCTCCCTCGTCATCGCTCTCGCCGCCGCCGGCTGCGACTCGCCGCCTGCCAAGGTCGCGCCCCCCGAAGTCGCACCCGCCGAAGTGGAAGCCACTACGCCCGCGGCTGCGGCCACGTTCGAGGTGCGGACATTCGCCGCCGCTGATGTTCCCGCGGGAATCGTCACCGATGGTCAGATCCTGCACGGGCTGCGGTTCACGGACGCCAACGGTGACAACCTCGCCGTGTTCTGGGCAAAGGAGCAGGATCTGTTCGTGAATCATGTGCTGCTCGCCGCCGGCAAGGTCGCGCGAACGCTGCGCGAGGTGAAGCAGGTCCGTGGCGACTGCGAGTTCGATTATTCGTCGGCGTTCGTGCCGGGCTCGATCGGCGTGACGGACCTCGACGGCGACGACCGCGGGGAGGTCACGTTCGCGTACAAGTACGCCTGTCGGTCGGACATGAGTCCGCAGGACTACAAGGTGCTGGTGATTGAGGATGGCCAGAAGGCTGTGCTGCGCGGGACCGAGATCATGATCATGCAGGGCTCCGAGCCGCTCGGCCACGGAAAGTCGGCCCCGGAAGGGTTCGAGGACCAACCCCAACTGCTGGATCACGCGAAGGCGATCTGGAAGAAGCACGTCACGACGAGTTACTAAGCAGCCAAGCGCCCCGGGAAGTTGAAACGCAGGGCCACCCAGACTAACGTGACAGGATGCTTCGCGCCCTCGCCATGATGTTGATCGTGATCTCGATCTCTGCTTGCTCCAAGGGGCAGCTGCCGATCACCGATCCCGATGTCGGTCCGTCCGACGCCGCGAACAACACGACCCCCATCGACATGAACACGCCGGACATGTCCGTCGCCCAGCCGGATGTCCCGGCCGACGGCGCGCCATGCGGGCATACGCTGCAGTGCGGGGCCGGTGAAGTGTGCGACATCGCGAAAGGGCGATGCGCGACGCTGTCCGACAAGCTGTGCGGCGCGTG
>JBFIHF010000844.1:0-1410 GCA_041601915.1 Bradymonadaceae bacterium | reverse complement strand
ACGCTCGAGCGTCGGGTAGCGCGTCACCGCGCGGCCCTTGGAGTCCGGGTCACCGACAAGCCCCGGCACGTTGGTGCAGGCGCCGCCAACGTTGAAACACCAGCCGTGATAGCTGCACTGCAGCACGCCTTCGTCCGTCACCGTACCGAGCGAGAGCGGGATGTTTCGATGGGGGCAGCGGTCGAGCAGCGCCCCGGCCTCGCCGTCCTTGTTGCGAAACAGCACCAGCGGCGTGCCGAGCACCGTGCGTTGCATCGGGCCCTCGCCGAGCTGCTTGGACAGGCAGGCTGCGTACCACCACTCGTCGAGCTTCGCGACGGAGACATGCCCCTTGGTCTGTGGTGGGGCGAGCTTTTCTTCGAGTTCGCTCATCAGATCGTCGCTTGCAGTAGGGTTCCGCGCACCGCGAGCAGCGCGCTGTGTAGGTCATCCTCGGCGAGGGCAAACTCGAGCTCTTGCCATTGAAACAGAGTCTCGACGAATTGTTCCTCGAGGTAGTTCGCGACGCTGCCGTGCATCGGCATGGAGCGCTCGAAGGGGCGGAGTGCGTCGGCGAACGCGTCGGCCGTCGTGTAGCGATCGGACGGTTGTTTCTCGAGTGCCGTGAGTACGACCTGGTCGAGGGTGCCGGTCACGGCGGCGTTGAACCGCGAGGGTGGTGCGGGGGCTTCGGTGACGATCGCGATATCGCGGCGGTCGAGTTCTTCGGGGTAGAGGCGATTCATCGAGAGTAGCTCCCACAGGACGGCGCCGAGCAGAAAGACGTCGGTGGACGTGCCGATCGCCTTGGCCTGGACCTGCTCGGGCGCGCGGTAGGCCTGCCCGATCTCGGAGGCCTTGCCGTTCGTGAGCTCGTTGACCTTCTGCAGCACCTTTCCGATCCCGAAATCGGAGACGAGGACCCGGCCGGACGGCGAGACGTGGAGCCGATTCGGCGCGATCGCGCCGTGTACGCCATGCAGCGTCATGCCGTCGTCGCCGACCTGCGTGTGGGCGTGATGCAAAATCTCGCTCGCTTCGAGCGCGAGTTTGATCGCCAGCGCGACCGGGATTCGTTCGTCCCACATCAGCGCCTTCTCCCACAGCGCCGCCCACGACTCACCGACGGGCAGTTGGGTGACGAAGAACAGCCGATCGCGATCGAGACCAACCTCGAAGGTGCGGGAGATGCCGGGGTGCTTGAGCTGCATCGCCAGCTCGGCTTCGTAGCCCCCGAGCTGCTGCACCCGCTCACTGAGTGCGACGCCGGCAGGCAGGCCGGTCACGGACACGAGGACGTGCTCGCCGGGGCGCGGGTCGAGATTGCGCGCGACCCAACGCCGCAACACCCCGTCTTCGTTGTAGGGCGCGATCAGTTCGAAGCGGTCTAGCACCCTGACAGACATACTCGACCCGGTTGGCGAACTAGGT
>JBFIHF010000843.1:0-1415 GCA_041601915.1 Bradymonadaceae bacterium | reverse complement strand
TCAGCTCGTCGGTTCGTGCGAGCTTTGTCGCCGCATCGCGACTTCGCTGAAGGTGCACGACGAGCACGACGACGACACTAAACGCCACGAGTTGGGCGAACGAGTTTACGATCCAGACCCCCGTGGAGTAGGTGCCGGCGAGGGCGTTCGAAACCAGCCATGCGACCGTTGCAGTCAGAGATGCAGCGAGCCCCCACTCGAACGATCCACCCCATGCGACGTACGAGATCGGAAGCATGTACAGCGGATAGACGCGGAGCTCCGTGCCCGTGGCATAGTCGAGGAGACTGACCGCAAAAATCGCGATGCAGCAAATGACGAAGCGCCCCGCCACCGATGGGGAGAACTGCTTGGCGTTCAAGTTCGACCAGCGCGGAGAATACGTGAACTCACTGCTCGGGCACCGACCTGACGACCATCGCTCCGCCCGGTTGCGAGGCGCGTCGAGACCTCGTGGCCCCATGATAGTTGGTTTCGGAACAACTTCCACATCGCGGCGAATACAACCGCTACCTCGCCGCACGTGCCTCATCGAAGAAGTCCCAGATGGCGGCCGTCACGCCAAACTGGGTCGCACCATCGTCTCTGCAGCGGCGCAAGATCGCGCCAATCTCGAAGTGGCGCGGCCGCCCAGGCCAGGCCCGTCCGCCGTCGACGACGCAGGCCGCGTACGGTGCGCCGCACGTCCACGTCTGGCACGTCCCGCCAGCGACCTCTCGCGAGGTCGCCGGCCCTCGGCAGCTCTGCCGCTTCTTGCTCCGCGCGATCTCGGCGCTGATCGGACGGTACCCGCCGCCCCCGCACCCCTCGCCACCTTCTGCGGGAGCCACCGAGTCGTGGTCCGGGAAGATCTCGAGCGTCGCGATCGGTGGTTTCGGCGCGCATCGAGGAGCACAGTCGTCGGTGAGTCGATGGCCGAACACCGCGATCGCTCGAACCGGGATGTGACAGGCGAGTCCGTACGCGGCGTTGCCGCCTTTGCCGTGACCCAGCGCGTAGATGTTGTCCCGGTCGAGACACAGATCGACGGACATGCGATTCAGGGCACGAAACGCGTGCTGCTGCACCTGCTGGTCCTCCCAATGGTGACTCGTCACCCAGGCGTTACCGAGCGGCGCGATCACGACGTAGTCGCGGCCTTCGTCAATGCTGCCGAAATCCAGGTTCCGCAAGGCAGGGTCGGACTCCTGAAATCCGTCGTGAAACAGCATCACGACCGGGTACGTTCTGGTCGGGCTGTACCCGGGCGGAATGTGAATCGTGAGCTCGTCGAACCGGTGGGTCCCGGGTTCCCAGATGGTCATTCCCTCGCAGCCAGCAGCGTTGCGCCCCAGATCAACCTCGCCGGCCGCGTCGACCACCAGCGCCGCGGGTTCAGGTGTCCGCTGAGGCGGGCGACCGACGTCGTTCGCGGC
>JBFIHF010000842.1:0-1417 GCA_041601915.1 Bradymonadaceae bacterium | reverse complement strand
GCGAGGCCACGGAGTCCAAGGCCCGTCGCTCAGGTCAGACGACCTACTGGCTGATCGTGCACGCCCTGGCCCGCGCCCTGGCGCCGGTGTTGTCGTTCACCTGCGAAGAGGTCTGGGATTTTCTTCCCCACCTCGCCGGCGATCCGGACAGCGTCTTCCTCGCCGACTTTCCCGGCGAGGCGGAGTGGGGCGTGTGGCAGAACCCAGCGCTCGCGGCGACGTGGGACAATCTGCTCGCGGCCCGCGACGAGGTCCAGAAGGCGCTCGAGGCGGTGCGCGTGCCCAAGAAACAGAAGCAGCCGGGTCAGATCGGTTCAAGTCAGGAAGCCGTCGTCACGGTCACCGCGGCCGGCGAGACGCTCGCCCTGCTGCGCAGTTACGAGTCGGAGCTTGCAGCGCTGTTCATCGTCAGCGGCGTCGTGTTGGTCGAGGGCGCGCCGCCCGAGGGTCAGGTCGTGGGGGTCGAAGCGGCGCCGGCAACCGCCCAGAAGTGCCCGCGCTGTTGGAATTACTGGATCGACAGCGCCTCAGATGATGAAGTGTGTCTACGCTGCGCCGAGGTACTAAACCCGACATGAGCCGAGAAACCCCACCTGACTTCGCGGGGATGCTGACCGAGGTCGGTGTCGACGGGAACACCGCGGATCCCACCGCATCCGTGGGTGACAGCAGGTTCTCGCGCTCCGACCGCAGCATGGAGATGGTTGCCCAGCCCCAACTCGTCGCCGAGGTCACCCTCGAATCGAAGATCGGGGACGGCGAGACCACCGAAGTACACCTCGGCACACAGCGCTCCATGCGCCGCAAAGTCGCGGTGCGCAAGGTCCACCAACATCATGGCACCGCCGCGGCCCCCGGCCACGTGCTCAGCGAGGCGTGGATGCTCGGAGCGTTCGAGCACGCCAACATTCTCCCCGTGTACGCCGTCACCAAGGACGCCGATGGCCTGCCGCTGGTCATGATGAAGGCGATCGAGACCGAACCGTGGACGGCGGTGCTCGAGACCCCCGAGCACCCGCTCGGCTGCCCGCGCAATGCCGATCCGCTCGCGTTCAACGTCCAGCGCATGATCCTCGTGTGCAGCGCGCTCGAGCACGCCCATCACCGCGGCTGCATTCATCGCGACGTCAAACCGGACAACGTCCTGATCGGCCGTGATGGCAGCGTGTATCTGCACGGCTGGGATCTCGCGGTGGCGCTCGAGGTGGACCCGATGGGTCGGTTTCCGCTGGCCGCCGACCAGACGCAGATCGCGGGCACGCCCGCCTACATGGCACCCGAGATGGCGACGCGGAACGCCGCCGAGCTCGGCCCGACGACCGATGTCTACCTCGTCGGCGCGAGCCTGCACGAGGTCGTCACGGGGCTCCCCCGACACATCGGGGAGAACGTCTTCGATGCGTTCTACAGCGCCGTC
>JBFIHF010000841.1:0-1420 GCA_041601915.1 Bradymonadaceae bacterium | reverse complement strand
GTAGCCCTGCGTGCCGCCGGCGAGGGTCCCCAGATACCCCGACACGGTGTTGTAGGTGCGCAGCGTCTCCCCGTTGGTGTCCGTGATGTAGAGCATGCCCGCGTTGTCCGACGCCATGTAGCGCGGGCTCACCATCGCACCCGCCGCGCCGTAGCCGTCCGCGGCGGCGCCGGCGTTGCAGGAGAACTGAAGGTTCGTGGGACACATCGGCGGCGCGGGGTTCGACGGTGTCCACTGCGTCCCCGCGACGGTCCGCACCTCGGCGGTGGCCGGGTCGAACTGCCGGAGCACACCAGTGCAACCATCGAGGAAGTACAAGACGCCCGCGTAGTACGTGAGTGCGCGGGTCCCATGGAACCGTGCCGCGCTGCCAATCGCGTCGACGACGTCACAGTCGTTGGGCGCGGCCGTGACATCGCCGGCCACGGTCGTGACCGCGTACGGCGCGGTCGTCGAGATCGCGCGAATCGTGCGCTGATCGAAGAACCACACCGTCTGCCCGTCGGTCGCGAGCGACTCCACGAAGCCGATCTGCGCCATCGAACCGTCTGCATTGTCGACGTGCCCTTGCGTGCCGTTCCCAGCAACCGTCGTGAACGTACAACCCCCGCCGCCCAGGCACGTGGCATCCAGCGAGACAAACCCAATCCGGAAGTCTTCCGTCAGCCACAGCCGGTCGCGATCGACCGCCATGCCACCGGCGCCCGAGATCCCGAACTGCGCCGCAGGCAACAGGGTCGTCACGTCCCCCAGCAAGTTGCACGTGGGGTTGCAGCCGTCGCCATTCACGGCGTTGTTGTCGTCGCACTTCTCGGTCGCGTCGACCGTTCCATCCGGGCAGCTCAATCCGGGGGGTTCCAACTGACAGGTGGCCGAGCAGCCGTCGCCCGGAGCGTTGTTGCCGTCGTCGCACTCCTCGCCGAGCTGCTGCTGCAGCATGCCGTCCCCGCAGCTGCCGCCGACCTCGCGCCGGCAAGTCGCCGAACAGCCGTCACCGGCTCGTACGTTGCCGTCATCGCATTCTTCGGTCGTGTCGGCGACGCCGTCGCCGCAGGCCGCCGCCGTGCAGTCCGTACGACACGCGTCCGCCAGCTGGTCGGAGTTGCGCGCCCCATTATCGCACGCCTCACCGGCATCCACGGTTCCGTCGCCGCACGTGCCGCGTGCTTCGCGCTGGCACGTCGAGCTGCACCCGTCGCCGTCCACCAGGTTCCCATCGTCACAGGTCTCACGCAGAATGAAGTCGACTGCGCCATCGCCGCACCCCGCGTTCATGCAGTTGGTCCGACAGGTCCCGTTCCCCAGATCGTCGTTGCGCGCACCGTTGTCGCACTGCTCCGCGCCGTCGATCGCGCCATTGCCGCACAGCGTCGGAGCCATGTCGGCGGTCGCATCGGGCCCACTGTCGGCGGAGGCGTCG
>JBFIHF010000840.1:0-1422 GCA_041601915.1 Bradymonadaceae bacterium | reverse complement strand
TGGAGTTCCCCCGCTTTGACGGACATCTGATGGCTTGCGATTGCAGGCCGCGAAAGGATGTGTCTGTCGATGCCCAAGACCCGCCCCGCGTACCCGGAGGAGTTCCGTCGCGAAGCCGTCGCGATGGTCCATGCCGGCCGCTCGATCCCGGACGTCGCCGAGGCGCTCGGCGTGTCGCCGCAGTCGTTGCGCAACTGGGTCAAGCGCAGCCAGCTCGATGCGCATGAGCGCGACGACGGCCTGACGAGCAGCGAGCGCGATGAGCTCGCCCGGTTGCGCCGCGAGAACAAGCGGTTGCGACAGGAGCGCGATCTGCTCAAGCGAGCCGCGGCCTTCTTCGCAGCGGAGACCGAGACCCGGTGAGCGTCTATCGCCTGGTCTCGGCCGAGAAGGCCAGAACCCCGATCTCCATCAGCTGCGAGTTGCTCGGTGTCTCACGCTCGGGCTACTACGACTGGGCGAGGCGGGCGCCGTCTGACCGCGCGCTGAGCGACGCGTGGCTGACCGCCCGCATCAAGGAGATCCATGACGCCAACCGCGGCGTCTACGGGGCCCCGCGCATCCACGCCGAGCTGCGCATGACCCACAACGTCCGGGTCTCGAGAAAGCGCGTTGAGCGCCTGATGCGCCAGGCTGGGGTCTCCGGCCTGGTCAAGCGCAAGCGCGGCCGCACCACGATCCGCGTCCCCGGCGTCCGCGTCGCCGACGATCTCGTCGAGCGCCGCTTTCGCCCCGACGCGCCGAACGTGTTGTGGATCGCGGACATGACCTATCTGCGCACCTGGGAAGGCTGGCTCTACCTCGCCGCCGTCCAGGACGCCTACAGCCGCCGGGTCGTCGGCTGGTCGATGGCCGATCACATGCGCGCCGAGCTCGTCGTCGACGCGCTGCAGATGGCGGTCGCCCGACGGCGTCCCGCGCCCGGTCTGATCCATCACTCCGATCAGGGAAGCCAATACGTGTCTCTGGCCTTCGGGCAGGCCGCCGGCAAAGCCGGCATCGCCCGGTCGATGGGCTCACGCGGCGACTGCTTCGACAACGCGGTCGCCGAGTCGTTCTTCGCCACTCTCAAGAAGGAGCTCGTGCACCGCCAGACCTGGCCGACCCGCCGCGAGCTCACGGCCGAGGTCTTCGAATACATCGAAGCGTTCTACAACCCGATCCGTCGACACTCCACCCTCGGCATGCTCTCCCCGATCCAGTTCGAAGAGAACTCTCCCCCAATCACCACCAACTCCTAGGCTTTCCCCGAAAGCCCCAACCTGTCCGACGAACCGGGGGAACTCCACGTTGGCGCGTGATGACCGAGTCGGCGCTACGCGCGGCTGAGCCCTGAAGATATGAACCGAGAGAGCCTCGACGCCTTGTACATCTGACGGCACGCGGCCAGCGTGCTGTGCCTAGCGGGGCTTGCGGCGGGAG
>JBFIHF010000839.1:0-1422 GCA_041601915.1 Bradymonadaceae bacterium | reverse complement strand
GCCCGCGGCTATTCCCGCAACGACGTTTCTGGAACCCGGTGACGTAACGGTGGACGATCTGTAATGGCAACATCCGGCAGTTACAACTTCACGGTCACGCGTGACGACATCATCAAAGAGGCGTACGAGAAGATCGGCGTCATCGACCCGACCGAGACGCCGAATTCCGACATGGTCGTCAGCGCCTCGCGCAAGCTGAACCTGCTCGCGAAGTCGTGGATGTCGAAGGGTCTGAACCTGTGGCGGCGTACCGAGGCCACGCTGTTCCTCGAAGCGGACAAGCAGTCCTACAGTCTCGGCCCCGCCGGTGACCACTGCACCGCGGAGATCAACGCCGTCCAGGCTTCGACCACGGGCATCACCACGATGCGCGTCGCCGGCGCCAGCACCGACACGACGCTGGAGGTCACCTCGACCACCGGCATGGCCGCGAGCGACAACATCGGCATCATCATGGACGACGGGACGCTGCACTGGGACACGATCGCCTCGGTGACCGACTCGGACACCGTGGTCATCACGACGGGTCTCGATGCGGCCGCGGCGATCGGCAACAAGGTGTACCACTACACGAACAAGATCCAGCGACCGCTCCGCATCGAGAGCATCGTGCACCGCGACTCTAGCGGCGTTGATACCCCGGTGTACGGGGTGTCCGATGACGAGTACCAGTCGCTGTCGTTGAAGTCTTCAAGCGGGAAGACGAACCAGTACTACTACGATCCGAAACGCGACACCGCCGGCGAGCTTCACGTCTGGGTCACGAACGACTCGGTGAAGGACACACTGTTCATCACGTTCCAGCGGCCCATCGAGGACTTCGACGCGGCAGCCGACAATCCGGACTTCCCGGTGGAGTGGTTCCGCGCGCTGATCCTGGGCCTCGCCTACGAGATGTCAGGCAACAACGGCATCCCCCTGCAGGAGCGTGCGTTGCTGAAGGTTGACCGCGATGAGGCGCTGGACGATGTCATGGCGTGGGACGAAGAGCCGGGCAGTGTGTACTTCGGGGTGGAGCAGCGCTGACAGTGAGACTTCAGATCCCCGTTGTTGGGCAGCAAGCCGAGCACCCCTCGCTTAATGTCAACTCTCAGATCACGGTCAACCTCTACCCGCAGATCGAAACGGACGGGGCGAAGAACCCCTCGTCGCTGATCCGCACGCCGGGGTTGAAACTCGCCGGCAGCGCCGGTGCCGGTGTGTGTCGTACGCCCACCCCGATATTCTGGGAAGACGCCGGGTACTTCGTCATCGGCACTGAACTCGTGAAGGTCAACGCCGCGGGCGTCGCCTCGTCGGTTGGTACGCTGAACAGCAGCACCGGCAACGTCTCGATGTCCTCGAACATCAACCACATTATGCTGGTGGATGGCACCGACGGGTATACGTGGGACGGTTCGACGTTCGCGCAGATCAGCGACG
>JBFIHF010000838.1:0-1426 GCA_041601915.1 Bradymonadaceae bacterium | reverse complement strand
GGCGGCGGAACTGCTGGGCTTGGACGTCGATGGGGAGGAAGACACGATCGGCGGGTACCTGATCAAGGTCCTCGGGCGCACCCCGGAGGTTGGCGATGTGGTCGAGCTCGGCCCGTACACCGCGACGATTCGTGCGATGTCCAAACGGCGGGTTTCGTTGATTCAGTTCGTGGCTGACAGCGATGACGTCAATGATCCGGACGAGTCCGCCCCTCACGTTTGATCGCGGTCAGTTCTCGCGCGTCGCCGCAAGACACTTCGCCGTCGCTTCGCGCAGACGTGGTGCGATCTGTTCGGGCACTCCGTCGGGACGCCACTGGGCTTCGGCGACGTCCGTCGTATAGAGCGTTCCGAGCAGCGTGAGTGCTGCCACGTAGGCGCCCGCATCGTTGGCGTGGTTTCCGTCCCGCGACCACAGGTCGATGCGTGTTGCGGCGTAGACGCAGAGAAAGACGGACCCCACCGGTGCGACCGGAAGGCCGGTGTCGCGGGCGGTTTGGAGGCCCAGCGTCGCCCAATGATCCATCGAAGTCGGGTGGCCCGGCCCGTAGGCCTGCGGGTCTCGTGACTTCTCGCGCGGCCAGGTCTGGAAGAGGACCGTGCGTGCGCCGTTCGCCTCGGCCGCCAGCGCTCTGGCGTCCCGCACGGCAGCGGCGCTGTTGAGCGTCAACTCCTGGCTCTGGGGCTGAATGACGACCGCATCGAACGCGTACTTCCGCGTCAACGTGCGCACGTCTCCGGCATCGCTGTGCCACCGAAATGTGACCCCCGGGTAGAGCAGCGCTTCGAACTCCAGCGGCGGCTCGCCTTTGGGGACGAGCTGCTGAACGAGATACGGCACTTGGCCGACGATCATGTGACTGTTGCCGACGAACAGGACCTTCCTCGCGGTCTGCGCGCCGTGGATCCCCTGGTTGGGCATCTCGCGATATCCCGTCCCGCCCCCACGTGCGGTGAGGCAAGACACCACCGCGAGCCCGGTAACGGCCAGAACGATCGCGACGCGAATCGGTGTCACTCTGCGCTCAGTGGCCATTCATCGGTCTCCGCCGTCATGGTGCGATCGCCGAGCTACGGCGAAACGTCGACGGTCACGTCGCCGAGGACGCTCGCGTCGGTATCGACGAGGTCGCCGATATCCAAGGACATCGAGTTCACGGAGTCCGAAGCCCGCTGGGCGAGTTGCACGCTCTGCCCGTCCACCGACTCCACGATCACCGGCATCTCCGGATCCGCTGGAACCACGACGGGCTCGGCGGATGTCGGAATCGGACCGCCGATCTCGGAGGTGCCGTCCCAGTTCAGCACCCAGACGCGCTCCGCGTCGCTCGTCGCCTCGCAGCAAGGCTGCCAGCTGAGCTGGCCAACAAGGTACGCGTTGTCCGGAGTCCTCGACACCGACGTCAGCTCGAACAGGACCGGACCT
>JBFIHF010000837.1:0-1428 GCA_041601915.1 Bradymonadaceae bacterium | reverse complement strand
GGCCTTCCTCGACGGCCTCACGGATCCGGCCGGGGTCGCGCATGCCGAGCGTACGGTTCGGGGGCTGCATTTGGCGCGCGCCGCTGCCGCGTCGTGCCTTTCCCGCTGGGCCGAGCCGATCGCGGAATCGATGGCGTCGGCCGAGGCGCGCGCGCACATCGAGGACGCCGCCCGCCACTACCGCGACGTGGCGCAGGCCCTGGGCGGCTCCGCCACGTTTGTCGACGCGATGGACGTCGTTCTCGAGGCCGAGGAGCGCGCGATCGCCGCGTTAGGTCAGCTCTCGAGCGAATAAGGACGGGGGACGCAGCGCATCGCCCGATGCCGCGGTATCCGCGAAAACCAGCGCGTCGGCGACCACCGGTTCGATCGCGGCCTGACGTTTGCGCGTGATGACGGGCGGGATCTTCTCGCGCAGCGCGTCGATCGAGCGCACGTCGTCGTCGGAGGCCCGTGGATGAGCGAAGAACGCCCAGCGGACGCGATCGCGCTCGTTGAGGGTCAGCAGACGCCACAGCTCCTGAATCCGCGCGCGCTCCGGCCCCTCGGCTTTCTCCGCGCGTCGGCGCAGCACTTCGGTGAGCTGCTCGGGATCGAGCCGCGGGTCGAGGCTGAGTTCTTCGAATGGATTCTGCTTTCCCATCGACCGGAGGTTGCCGGACGCGCCGCAAGATCGCAAACTCGTCGTCCGCTCGTCTGCAGGAGACCCATGAAGCTCGCACGCGCCGTTGGCATCGATCTGGGAACTACGAACTCCGCCATCGCGATGATGTCGCCCGAGGGCGACGACGTGTTGTTGTATGAGGATAAGTTTCGACGCAAGACGTGGCCGTCGCTGGTTGGATGGGACGCCGCGGCCGAGGCGTTCGTCACGGGTTGGGAGGCCTGGAATCGGCGCGTCATGACGCCCGCGCCAATCGGGTCGATCAAGCGGAAGATGGGGAAGAAGGAGCTCATCACGATTGGCGGGCGCTCGCTGTCGCCGGAAGAGATTTCGGCGAAAATCCTGACCGCGATGATCGCCCCGATGCAGCGATACGCCGGTGAGCGCATCGAGGACTACGAGGTCGAAGTCCGCGACGCGGTCGTCACGGTGCCCGCCTACTTCGATGCCCCCCAGATCGAGGCGACGCGCAAGGCCGGCGAGCTTGCCGGCCTCAACGTGCTGAGCCTCGTTCAAGAGCCCACGGCCGCCGCGATGTACTACGCGTGGCGCCACGGGATCGGCGACGGCGTGTTCCTCGTGTACGACCTCGGCGGCGGGACGTTCGACGTGTCGATCATCCGCTGCCTGAGCGGCGAGTATCAGGTCGTTGGCATCGACGGCGACAACTTCCTCGGCGGCGACGACTTCGATCGGCGGCTCGCGGAGCACTTCCGCAAGCATCTCGTCGAGCAGGGCTACGCCTTGGACCTCGACCTGCAGGT
>JBFIHF010000836.1:0-1428 GCA_041601915.1 Bradymonadaceae bacterium | reverse complement strand
GGTGTCGTCGGGCGACAGATTGATCTGATGATGGTCGCCCTGGGCGAGCCGCGAGATCGCGGCGCGCGGCTCGGCCTGTGAGCCGGTCGCGATGATGATCAGCTGGTCGTCGTCGTAGTTTCGGACTTGCGACGCGTCGATGAACGGATCCTCGCCGTCGAGGGTCAAGAACCCCGTCTCGCGGGCGAGGCCGACGTTCTGGCTGAGGCTGCGCCCCATCAGGGCGATCTTCCGGCCCAGCCGATTCGCGGTCTCCACGAGTCCACGCACGCGCGGGATGTTGCTGGAGAACATCCCGATGATCACGCGACCTTTCGCGGTGCTGATCACGCGTTCGAACTCGCGCTGAACGACCCGCTCGCTGCGCGAGAACCCGGGGACCTGCGCGTTGGTGCTGTCGCCCACGATCGCGAGCACGCCGTCATCGCCGATGCGAGCCAGCGTGGGCAGGTCCGTGACCGGCTCGCCGATCGGGGTGTGGTCGATCTTCCAGTCGCCGGTGAACAGCACGTCACCAAGCGTGGTGCCCACGGCGACCATCATGGCGTTCGCGGTGGAGTGGTTCGCGTGGATGAACTCGAGCTCGAACGGACCGATCTCGACGATGTCGCCCGGTTCCACGGCGTGGTGCTTGGACTTGGTTTTCAGGTTCCATTCCGCGAGGCGACGCTTCAGCGACGCCGCCGAGTAGCGCCCGGTATAGACCGGGACATCGATCTGGCTGAGCAGGAACGCCAGCCCTCCGATGTGGTCCTCGTGAGCGTGGGTGATCACGATCCCGGCGAGCCGGTCCTTGTTCTCCAACGCGTACGACCAGTCGGGGAGGTAGTAGTCCAGTCCGAAGTCGCTCGCGTCCGGAAACGCGATTCCGCAGTCGAACATGAGCAGCGTTCCGTCGTGCTCGATGAGGCAGCAATTCATTCCAAAGGTGCGCAGCCCGCCAAGCGGGATGACGCGTACATAGCTTTCGTCAGTCATCTGTTCCTGGTGGTCGCCACATCAGCGACCGGTATTGGGTAAAAATTATCAATAGATCTAAAGCCTTGGCCGTTCTCGCGCGAGAATCGCACGGCGTCACGAGGCTGACATATACGTCAGTTCGCGGTCGGCGGGTACTGGTGTTGGGGGTTTAACTGTGAGGTACGGTGGTCGATTCGTCGTCGGAGCATGGCGTTGGCGGCACGGCGGACTCGTCGGGATTGAGCCAGGGGCGCGTGGGTGAGGCCTTCGCTTTTTGTTGATCGTCACACTCCGACGACGGAACCGGGTCGCACCACAGACACCCAGTGGGCGTCTCGAGTACGTTGACGGGCACCTCTTCGGTGGCACCGCGGTTTTCGGGTTCCACCCAAGCGCGGGGGGTGAGGGTCAGGAATGCACAAAACACCACCACGCCCAGCGCTCGGCTGAACAATATGTGGCGTAGTG
>JBFIHF010000835.1:0-1429 GCA_041601915.1 Bradymonadaceae bacterium | reverse complement strand
GGTCGGCGGCACCTGCGTGAACTACGGCTGCATCCCCACGAAGGCGCTGGTCGCCAATGCGAAGGCGATCCATCAGGCGCGCCGCGGTAGCGAGTTCGGGTTTGCCGTGCGCGACCTGAAGGTCGACATGGCCGCGATTCACGCGCGCATGAAGCGAATCTCGGGTGAGTCCAACACCGGCGTCCAGTCGTGGCTGGACGGAATGGCCAACGTGACGCTGGTGCGTGGCGATGCCGAGTTCGTTGGGCCGCGGCGGCTGCGCATCGGCGAGGACGAGCTGACGGCAGACCAGGTGTTCCTCAACGTCGGCGGGCGCGCGCGGGTGCCTACGATGCCCGGCATTGAGCTGATCGACGTGCTCACCAACCGTGAAATGCTGGAGCTGAGCGAGCTCCCGACCCACCTCGCCGTGATCGGCGGCAGCTACATCGGCCTCGAGTTCGGGCAGATGTTCCGGCGGTTCGGCAGCGAGGTCACGATCATCGAGCAAGGTCCGCGGCTCATCGCACGCGAGGACGAGGACGTCTCCGCCGCCGTATTGGAGGTCTTCGAGTCCGAAGGCATCACGGTGCGACTCAACTCGGGCTGCATCGGGTTCTCGCGGCGTGACGGCGTGACGCTCGTCGAGACAGACTGCGGCTCACCGCCCGTCGAGGCCAGCCACGTCTTGCTCGCCGTCGGGCGGCTGCCGAACACGGACACCCTGGGTCTGGCAGCCGCCAACGTCGAGGTCGACGAGCGCGGGTACGTCGTCGTGGACGACCAGCTGCGCACTAGCGCGCCCGGCATCTGGGCGATGGGCGATTGCAACGGACAGGGCGCGTTCACCCACACGTCGTGGAACGACTACGAGATCGTGGCGGCGAATCTGCTCGACGACGACCCGCGTCGCGTCAGCGATCGCATCATGTGCTACGGCCTCTTCGTCGACCCGCCGCTGGGGCGCTGCGGCATGACGGAGACTCAGGCGCGAGCGAGCGGCCGAGACGTGCGCGTCGGCAAGCGACCGATGACCCGCGTCGGCCGTGCCCGCGAGATGTCCGAGACCGCCGGCTTCATCAAGGTCGTCGTCGACGCCCAGACCGAGCAGATCCTCGGCGCCGCGATCCTCGGCCCCAACGGCGACGAGGCGATCCACTCGCTGCTCGACGTGATGGTCGCGGGCAAGTCGTACCGCACGATCTCGCGCGCCGTGCACATCCACCCTACCGTCTCCGAGCTGATCCCGACGGTCCTGCAGAGCCTCGAACCCGCGGACACAGTGACCGGCGTTCGGCGTCTCGTCGCGCAGCTGCGCCTCGAACCACACCCCGAAGGCGGCTACTACCGCGAGACGTGGCGGTCCGAACACGACCTCGACCTCGACGCCTACGACGGCCCCCGCAGCGCCGGAACCTCGATCCTGTTCCTGCTGCCGCGCGGCGTCACG
>JBFIHF010000834.1:0-1438 GCA_041601915.1 Bradymonadaceae bacterium | reverse complement strand
GTCCCGCGATTCGGGCCGGGAGTCTTCGGGCTCGGGGAACTCACCTTCCCAGCTTCCATACAGATCGAGGAATGCCTGCGACCAGGCATCGGGATCGAGCGCGGCGCGCGTGATTTCGGCGACCAGCGCGGACAGACTCTTTCCCTCTCGCGTCGCACGCTCACGAATCTTCTGTTCCAGTTCGTCCGGGATATAGATGGTGAGCTGAGCCACGTGGCCTCCATGTGTACACATATAAGTGTATCTAAGTGCCAGCGGGTCGACAACGTCCCCCTTGCGACCGATGGGCACGCCGACCTCAGAGTTGATCGACGAGTTCGAGGCGCTTGGCCTCGTATTCCTCTTCGGTGAGGACCCCGCTATCGCGCAGCTCCTTCAGCTCCAGCAGTCGCTTCGCGGCGCTTTCGTTCTTTGGGGCCTCGCCGGGCGGGGCACCGAACCCGGGACAGCCGGTGGCGTCCTCGATGGCGACGGTTGTCACGGTTCGCTCGCCGGTCTCGGACGGTGGGCGGTTCTTGGCGCGCGACTTTCGCGCGCCGTGAACGATGAGCGCCGCTCCCCCCGCCATCAGGACACCGCCGACCACAATCGGAATCGGGGAAACCTCGTTGGAGTAGCGCGAGAAAGGACGCTCGCGGGGCAGCCCCGAGATCAGGGTGCCGAGGCCCGCGAGCCCCAGGAGACTGCCCCCGAGGAAGTCGGCCCACAGCGCGTCTGGCTTGTAGTCAAAGCGCAGTTGCTGAAGCCTCACGACATCGAACTTCTGAAGGCAGCGCGTCTCCTTCACGGACCGAAACGTGCCGCCGCCGGTCGCATCCTGTCGCTCTCGGCCGTGGATGTCGGTGTCCGAGGTCGAGTTCCCGGTCACGCGGGCCTTGGCGACTTTGGATTCCTGGACGTACGGCGCGCCGCGCGGCGTCTGCTCGACAAGGCTCTCGGACTCGATGACCTCGTGGGGGCCCCACCTCGTGCAACCCACTGCCGCGATCAGCAAAACCGACAAGATAACTGTTCGAGACGACATCATTTCCTCCGCACAAGTCGCCCCGCACGTATCGGAGAAGTCGCGCGTGAAGACAAGCAGATTCCGTGACTCTTGGGCCGCGCGGCCTCGGTTGGAAGCGGTGCCCTCACGGGCTCGCTCGCGTAGTCTTACCGGCGTCCGACAAACTCGTAGTCGTCGGCGTGCTCGCGATACAGCTCACCGCTCGCATCCAGCATCCAAGCCAACGCGTTTCGGCGGGGAACGCGCACGACGTCGGGGACGTCGAGGGTGCCGAACACGAGGTCCCAGATGGGCGTCGTGACGCCATGGTTCATCTTTGGACGGCGGTAGTGGTGATGCAGATGGTGTCGACGAGCCCATCGCCCGTAGCGGTTGCGTCCCGGGGCGGTGTGCAGCCGGCGGTGGATCACCTCGTAGGCGATGTACATCGCG
>JBFIHF010000833.1:0-1440 GCA_041601915.1 Bradymonadaceae bacterium | reverse complement strand
CGCCGAGCGACTGCAAAGCTGGCCAGGAACGGGCAGGGCGGACGCCTTGCTGCGGCAGGCCGCGCTGCGAATCTCGACAGAACCTGCGGCCGAAATCATCGACGAGATCGAGGTGGTGCGTGCGCTCACCGCCGACATCGATGCGCGAGAGATCGAGGCGCGCTGCCACCTCGAGCAGGCCAGACTGCATTTGGCCCTAGGACAACTAGACGCTGCGATCGCTGCGGCGGCTGCAGCGGACGTCGCAATGCCGCGCGAGAAGATGCCTGCCTGGCTGCACCTTCAGGAGGTGTGCCTGCGAGCACGGCTCCTTCTCGCCCACGGCCGCCGCGACCAGGCCCGTGCCTTGAGCGAGCAAGCGCGGAAGATGCGCGACGACTTCGGCGTCTTCGGTGCGTCGGCTCTGGCAAGGCTCGTCGAAGAGACGCGCGCGCGGTGCGAGGACTGACGCGGTGCCGCGAAACCTGTTGCGGTTGCACGACGAGGTTCGCTGAGAGACTCTCACGCAGCCCCTGATGTGGCGATCAATCAATCGCCGGAGGATGAGGTCGTATGACGAAACGCTCGCCAGAAACGATTGTGAACGCGGTCTCCCCGGTGCTGCCCGTGCGGGATGTCGCGAAGGCGATGCAGCGGTACGAGGCGATGGGTTTTGTCACGAACTCGTATCGTCACGAACCCGACGCCGAGCCGTTCTACGGCTTCGTGTGCATGGGGCCCACCGAGTACCACGTCGCGTGTGTCAGCGATCTGAATCCCGACACCAACACCTCGGCCGTCTACCTCTACGTCGACGACGCGGATGAAGTGTACGCGCGCTGGGAACAGGCGGTGGAGGGGCGCTTCCACCCTCCCGAGGACACGGAGTACGGGTTGCGGGAGTTCGGCTACGTCGACGCCGATGGCAACCTGTTTCGCGTCGGATCGGAGCTTCGCGACCCGTAGCGCTGCACTCCACAACCGTCGGGACTCAACGCCCGCACAGCGCGTCAGGTCGGCACTTCTCCGGCGATCGCCCGGCGGATCACCGCTTCGAGTTCTCGCTCCGACCACGGCTTGGACATCACCTCGACGACCTTGGCTTCGTTTCGCACCCGGTCGATCGCGACGGCATCGGCCTGCCCCGTGAGCATGATCGTCGCGACCTGTGGGTGCCGCTTGCGCACGTCACAGAGGAATTCGTCGCCCTTGACCCCTGGCATCAGCCAGTCCGAGACGATCACGACGACCTCGACGCCGTCGTCGACGAACTCGTCGATGACCTCCCATGCTTCAGCGACATTCTCTGCGGCCTCATACACGAACTCGCTCCCGAGCATTCGCTTCAGTTGGCCCTTGAGGCTATCCAGAATCGTCTTCTCGTCGTCGACGAGTAGGATGGCGCAGCGTTTCATGCAATCTCCTGGGGGTGAGCGGTGGCTTTGCGGGGCAGCTGAACAT
>JBFIHF010000832.1:0-1442 GCA_041601915.1 Bradymonadaceae bacterium | reverse complement strand
TGGACGAGTGCGCCACGGCGCTCGAGGACGTGTGTGGGCCACCGCAAGAGGCGCTGCAGTGCCAACGCATCATCAGTGAGTCGACGCGCGCGTTCTGTGGCACCGCGGGGACGACCGGCGAGTGGGTCTGCCAGTGCGAGACGTTCGGGTTCGAAGATGGCGGCGCGGCGCCGTTCCCTATGAGTGCCGCAGACTGCGAGGCGGCGCTCGACGGCACGTGCTGAGCACCCGATCGCGCCAGATCGCGCCAGATCGCGCCAGATCGCGCCAGATCGCGCCAGACCGCGCCAGACCGCGCCAGACCGCGCCAGACCGCGCCAGATTCACCAGGAGGTCGCCCACCTGCACGAGGGCGTGCTCGCCCGTTATCAGCTGCGACCATCCGAGTTCGAGCGTTGGCGGAAGCTCCAAGAATAGCCGACCGGACTCAAACGAAAAACGCGGACTCGCCGTGTGGTCGAAGTCCGCGTCTTTCTTGATGGAGCTACGGGGGCTCGAACCCCGGACCTCTAGAGTGCGATTCTAGCGCTCTCCCAGCTGAGCTACAGCCCCAAGGGCGAAAACTAATATTCGAAGCGCGCGGTGGGGTCAAGGTCGACCCGTGGCGGGGGCGCCGATTCGAGGGCGCGCCGGCGAGGCGCGGGAGAATTGTCGCGTGGTTACTGGGGAAGCGGGCGATCGTGCAGAAAGTCTGCAACGGAATCGCGTCGGGGCCGAATACGTGGGGCTGGATCCACCTGGGATCCCACCACCCCATGGAGACGAAAATGCCAGGACTTGCGCGATTCAAACGGAAGCAGAACGAGCGGCGGAAGCGGATGGAGCGACGGACGACGTGTCATGAGCGGTTCTTCGGCGATGACCTGCTCGCGGTGTTGTACGGCGTTCACGACGGCTGGCCGCTGCTCGTGTTCGGCCTGAGCTGCGATGCTGACGGCGCGGCGGCGTACGCGGAACAGCTCACCGACGCGACCTTGCGGATGTCGACGACGGAGTCCGCGATGGCGCTCGATGCGATCGTCGACGGCGAGGTGGTCGGGCGGCTCGCGACATCGCTTGGGAACGACGCGCTGCCCGTCGCCGCGGCACACCTCAAGGCGCAGAACTCGAAAAAGCTGCGCGTCGCGGTCGAGAGCATGTGGGATGGGCCGAGTGAGCCGAAACCGATCCGGCTGAAGGTCGCGTACGAACGGGTCAGTGTGGAGGAGTTTCACGGCGCGCCGACCGTGGTCGGCCAGGGATCGTTCTCTGCGACGACGGTCGACCCGCAGACGGGGCGCGTGTACGTGCACCGCTTTGCGACCAAGGACGCCGCCGAGGCACAGCGGAAGCGTGACATTGCCGCCGACATGCCGTTCGCCGAATCAGCCGCCTGAACGCGCTCGGGGTTGATGGTGCGGACAGTTCCATGTACGCATCGGCGCACCTTGAGACCCCGAGTG
>JBFIHF010000831.1:0-1443 GCA_041601915.1 Bradymonadaceae bacterium | reverse complement strand
TACCGAGGCATCGGCGAGCGTCACGGCTGTAGACCCAACGACTGCCACCTGCCCCGCTGATGCGGCCGTTACGGCGTCGAGCGTGGCAGCGAGCGTGCCCGTAGCGTCGGCCTCGACCGTGCCCGCACTACTGAGCGTCGCGGCATCCAGCGTGACGGCGAGCGTGCCCGCCACTGGCGCCGCTGCAGCGCTTGCGACGGTCGCTGCGTCCAGGGTTACGGCGGCAGATCCAACGACATCGACTGCGGCGACACTACTGAGCGTTGCCGTCTCGAGCGTGACGGCGAGCGTCCCGGCAACGTCAACGGAGCCCGAGCTGGCCAGCGTCGCCGCGTCCAGGGTCGCAGAGAACGTCCCGGTGATCGTCGTGTCGCCTACGGTGCCCGCGCTGCTGAGCGTTGCGGGTTCGAGCGTGCGCGCCAGCGCGCCGTCGACTAGCACTACGCCGACGCTGGTCGCAGTTGCGTCGTCGAGCGTCCGCGCTGTCGTTCCTACGACGTCAACGGACCCTGTGCTGCTGAGCGTTGCAGCGTCCAGGGTCGGAGTAGCGGTACCAACGACGTCAACGGCGCCCGCGCTACTGAGCGTCGCGGCGCCCAGGGTTGCAGTCAGCGTCCCGGTGATGACGGGATCGGTAACCGTTCCTGCGCTCGCCAGTGTCGCCGCGCCAAGGGTGACCGACGCCGTGCCGTCAACATCGACGGTGCCCGAGCTCGCCAGCGTTGCGGCGTCCAACGTCTGCGCGCTCGTACCGACGACATCGACCGTGCCGGCGCTTGCCAGCGTTGCGGCGCCTAGAGTCCGCGCCAACGTGCCGTCAACATCGACGGCGCCCGCACTCGCCAGTGTTGCGGCGCCCAGGGTCGCGGCGAGCGTCCCGGTGACCGACGCGACGGTATAATCGGCGTTCCACTCGATCGCACCGACCTCGAGGTAGCGACGGTTGCCCGGGTTGCCCGTGTGGCCGCCCGTCTGCACTACGCGCAGCTCGACGTTGACGCCGCTCACCGCGGTCAGCAGCGACGCGTCCCACGCCCCCTGTACGACTTCGCCGGCCGTAGACGTTGTGGTGCCGGTGGCGATCCCCGTCGAAACGAGCGCGCCGTTTTCCCAGAGGTTCAGCGACCAGTCGGCATCGAACCCACCGGTCACGTTCTTTCGGATCAGAACGCGGAAGTTCTGCAGCCCTGCGCCCGTCGTCAGGTTTGCGGTCGGAGATCCAAACGAAACGCGCACCGACGACGCGCCGAGGGTGGACGCGATGCCCCATGCACCATCGGTGGAATCCGGATCCTCGTCGATGTCGCCGAGGTTGATCGTCGTGTAGTTTTCCGACGCTAGGATTGCGTCGGGCGCGATGCGCTGGGCAACCATCCGGCCCTAGGGCCTACGCGTTGCCGTCGGTCAACGTGAAACTGGTCACCGTGACCTGCTGGCCTACCG
>JBFIHF010000830.1:0-1444 GCA_041601915.1 Bradymonadaceae bacterium | reverse complement strand
TTCTTGCAGCGATTGCAGGACCTGTTCGACGACGTGCCGAACCTCAGCGGCGGTCAGCCGGCCGCGACGCGCGAGCAGCGCCGCGAGGTCTTCGCCGGGAACGCGCTCGAAGGCCATGTACAGCAGCCCGTCGGACTCGCCGTGCTCGAAAATCTCGACCGTATGAGGACTTCGCAGCCCGCCGACGATCGTCGCTTCGCGCTCGAAACGCGCGCGAGTCTGTGCCGCGTACGTGCCGTCACGCTCGGGCGTCAGCACCTTCAACGCGACGGAGCGGCCGTTGGTCAGATCTGTCGCGCCAAAGACGGTTCCGAATCCGCCGCGACCCAGTACATCGTCGAGGCGATAGCGTTCGTCGAACAAGTCGCCGATTCGGAGGGGAGTGCTCACGCGGACAGGATAGCCTACGCCCAAGCCCACGCAAACGCAGCGCACGTCAGCCTCTCGCCGGCGCGAGGGCCTTGCTCCTCAGGACATCGAACGCAGCCAAACGCGCCGACCACCCACGCAACCGCTTGGAAAGACGCTGTCCGAGATCGGTTCCTTCGAAACGCTGCACCTTCTGGCGGAAACTTCTCGCGCACGAACGCGCCACCGGGAGTTCCACCTGGCGTCGCGCCACGCCAACAGAGCGGGATTCGCTCAGAGATCGACGTCTTCTCCCCGGCTCGCGTGCCAGATCGCCAAGACCACCACCCGCTCGCCATCGTCAGCGATTTGGAAGTAGACGTAGTAGCGGATCCGAGAAACGAACAGCCGTCGAACTGTCAGGTCTTGCTCGATGCGCTGACCGAGCGATGACGGGTGCGCGGACAGTCGTTTGACGAGCAGGTCGAGTTCCCGATCGAATGCGGTTGGAGCCTTGTCTCGATTCGACACCCACCAGTCGCGCGCTTCAGTAATCTGGCGCGCGGCGAGCGCCGTGAACTCGACGATCGCGATCGCTCAGTCCTCTGCACGGAGCGCGGCGAGAAACTCGTGGGCGTCAATCAACTCTCCACGCCCCGCGACCGCTTGGCCGTGCCGAACGACAGCGAGCTCCTCGTCCGAAATCCTGACGATGTCCGCTGGATCCCCAACGACGACTTGCACGCGTGCGCCCTCCTCGAGAGCACCCTCGTCGTCGAGAACGATCCTGCCATTCACGACTTTGCCGGTCCGCAATTCCATGCAGCGAGCCTATCCAGAGCCACGCACGAGCGCAACCGCTAGCGCGTTGCACGGCTCGACGCGGACTGCGTGTTCCCAGCAAGAAAGTTAGACTTGTCGGATCCCTGAATCGAGGTACGGTACATGAAACACGCGGCAAATTTTCAATCGGGGAGACGAGATGCGCGCGACCGGACGAACCGAACAGGCCGTCGGCATGCTTCTGATGCTGGCGCTTTGGACGACGGGCTGCGACTCCCCACCGCCCGTCCCTGCGGCCGCTGAGCCTCCGCCC
>JBFIHF010000829.1:0-1449 GCA_041601915.1 Bradymonadaceae bacterium | reverse complement strand
GGCGCGGTCTGAAACAGAGTCGTCCATGCGATATTGTTCTCAAACACGCCGCTGGGAGACCCCGTCACGCGCTGACCGGTCCGAAAGTCGTACACGGCGGTCGAGTGGTCCCCGTTTCGCGCCGCCACGAACCCCTTCAGGTTGAGCAGCGTCGCGTCGGTCGGGTGATACCCTACGGCCACCGTCGCGGCCTGATATGCCGCCACGCCGTCGCCCGCGGCGGAGACGCAGAGCACGTACTGCCCCCACGTGCGGGGGGACCAACGCTCCATCGGTATGACCGAAGACCGGCACGTATGCTGCGCCGTCAGCGGCGCCGTACGCATCAGGCCAAGGACATGCACGGACGACCACATTCCTAACGTCGCCAATGCCGCAACCAGGAGCAGCCGGGGATTGAGTCGAAAAGACTGAGTTGTAATGGCCATGGAAGTCTCCGTGGATAGGAGGAACGCCACCCCAACTATAGCGACGACGAGATCGGATGTCATACCCCGGCCACGAATCGGACCGATGGACGTGGATCGCGGGCCATAGCGCCGCGATCGAGCCCACGGAAAAAAAGTACGCAACGGAACGGCCGAACGGCCGATTACGTGAGTGGACCATTTGCCTGGAGGCCCTCATGTGTACCCCTCGCCGAAATCTCGCTCATCAATGTTCGATGCTCACCCGCCGCTGCACGGACCGCCGCAACTACCTGCGCCCCGACGCCCACATCAACAAGGTCGTGCGCTGGGAGGTCGCCAAGGCCGCCAAGAACGCGGGCTTCGACGTCCACGGCCTCATGGTGATGAGCAATCACAACCACATCGTGGGCACGGACAACACGGGCGACCGCAGCGACTTCATGCGCGACTTCGGCGCGGGCGTCGCTCGCTCGAGGAACCACCACCTCGGGCGCCGGGGCCGCTTCTGGGACAATCGACAGTTCAACGACACGGTGCTGCTCGACCGCGATGCGATCGAGCGCAAGCTACTGTACACGTGGCTCAACCCCGTGCAGGCGGGGCTCGTCCGGCGCGCGTCGGACTGGCCCGGAGCGAAGGTCCTGCCCGGAGACTGGGGCAAGGAGCAGGTGGTGACGTTGCCGAACGACGGCTTCTACCGCCAGAAGAAGAAGGACCGCACGATCACCTTCACGGCCCAGCCCCCGCCCGGGTACGAACACCTCAGCCTCAAGGAAGTCATCGCCCACTTCGAGGACCTGCTGCGCGAGGCCGAGGACGAGATCGCGGAGCAGTTTCGCCGAAAACGCCGGAAGTTCCGCGGGGTTCGCTGGGTCATGACGCGCAAGCCATCGAGCTGCCCGAACACGCCGTCTGCGATGATGACGCACAGCCCGCGGTTCGCGACGACCAATCCGGAGCTCATGGCCCAGGCGAAGGCCGCGTATCGCGCGTTCCGAGATGAGTACGACCGCGCGCGACGCCGATGGATGGGTGGCGC
>JBFIHF010000828.1:0-1459 GCA_041601915.1 Bradymonadaceae bacterium | reverse complement strand
TTCCAGGCCGAGCTCGCTGAGATCTATGCCGACACGCCCAAGGGCAAGCCGCCGGTGCCGCCTGCACTGCTGGCGATGGTGACGATCCTCCAGGCTGCCGGCGGCGTCTCGGATGCGGCGGCCGTCGAAGCGGCGGTCTTCGATCGGCGTTGGCAGATGGTGCTCGATTGCGACGGCATGGAGACGGCACCGTTCTCGCAGGGCGTGCTGGTCGAGTTCCGACGCAGGATGCTCAAGCACGGCAAGCATCAGCGTCTGGTGGAGCAGTCGGTGGAGGTTGCTCGACGCACTGGAGGCTTTGGCTTCAAGCAGCTGCGCGTCGCACTCGACTCGGCGCCTCTGTGGGGTGCGGGTCGCGTCGAGGACACCTTCAATCTCATCGCGCATGCGCTCGAGGTCGTGGTTCTGTGTGCCGCGAAGGCCGGAGGGATGAAGCCCGAGCAATTGCTCGACGCATCTGGCCTGAAGTTGATCGGCCACAACAGCGTCAAGGCTGCGCTCGACATCGACTGGGACGACAAGGACGAGCAGCATCGAGCCCTTCAAGCTCTGCTCGACGAGGTCGATCGTCTTCGCACCTGGCTGCAAGACAACCTCGAAGAAGCGCTCACGGATTCGGGCGTAAAGGAGGCCCTAGAGCAGCTCAAGCGTGTTCTGCAGCAGGACCTCGAGCCCGACCCAGATCGAGGAGGACGCCGGATCATACGGGGCACGAGCAAGGATCGACAGATCTCGATCGCGGACCCGGAGATGAGACACGGACGCAAGTCGCGGTCCCGAACCATCGAAGGCTACAAGCGCTTCATCGCGCGCGACCTCGATCACGGCTTGATCCTCGCAGTGACGGTGCAGCCGGCCAACCAACGCGAACACGAAGCGACGAGCACTCTGCGCAAGCAAGTGGAGCGCTTCGGCGAAGTGAAAGCTCTGTACATCGACCGAGGATTCCTGGCAGGCGAGTGGACTACGGAGGCTGCTGCGAATGACGTGGACATCATCTGCCGTCCGTGGCGCGCTCGAAATGGAGACCGCTACGCCAAGCACGAGTTCGCGATCGATCTGGCAGGCGGGAAGGTCCGCTGCCCGGCGGGCGAGACCACGCTCATCCACGGAACCGTGGCGCGATTCGAGGCCTCGACGTGCGAGAAGTGCTCCCATCGCGAGCGTTGTACGACCGCCAAGCACGGCCGCAGCATCAGCATCCACCCTCAAGAACAACTGCTCCAGAAGCTCGCGACCGCGAAGGCAACACCGGAGGGCCGCGCAGAGCTTCGAAAGCGCGTCCCCGTCGAGCATGGGCTCGCCCACATCTGCCAACGACAAGGACGACGCGCGCGCTACCTCGGCGTGGACAAGAACGTCCTCGACCTCACGCGCTACGCCGTCATCGAGAATCTCTTCGCGGCCGACCGCATCGAACGCGCCCTTGCCGCTTGAGACTATCTGTTCGCCGCTCTAG
>JBFIHF010000827.1:0-1461 GCA_041601915.1 Bradymonadaceae bacterium | reverse complement strand
GAGTTTTTCGACCACGATGCGAAGGAACTCGTCCGCGCTCAGATCCCGGTAGTGATACCCGTCCTCGAACCACTCGACCAATGAGTCGGCCTCGCCGTCCTTCATGATCCCAGCGAACGCGGGGTACGCCTGCAGGATGGCAGCGAGTCGTCCGAACACACCATCGGAAGCTGGATCGTTGTCGTAGCGGACCCGCAGCCAGGTGACGATGAGGTAGACGAGGACCGGTTCCGCTCGGCCAATCGCGGTCCACGACTCAGCAGCGGTCATCGTCCCGTTCTCGATCCCATCCAGGAGCCGTCGTGCTTCCCGGCGTTCGTGCTCAAACTCCATCGCGATCCCAAGGCATAGTCCGGACGAGGATACGGGAACGCGGGCGCGACGACGATGGTAGACTTCGAGGGTCGCGCGGTGCGCACGTTTCCGCGGTCACGGCGCAACGCAATGACCGCGGTCATCGCACGCGAATGCACACGCCTCGTTCAGATGCTGGTGAAGCTGGGCGCGATTACGGCGAGCACACCGGCACCGCAAACGTTCCGTTGACGTGGTGATCACCCATCGTGGCTCGAAGGCCGCCGCTGAGCACCTCGCCCTGAATGCCGTCGATCACGAGCCTTCCCTTGGTCGCGATGTCGTTCATCGCCCCGTCGTCCTCGTCGTATGCAAACGTGATGTTGTTTGCGAGGCCCAGCGGGCCGTCTTCGGGCTCCCCTGTTGCGGACAGAATGATGTGTGGTGCGGCGTCGAAGTTCCGGGCGCACGGCTCATCGTTGGGCGTCGAGTGCAGTTCGATCCAGAGCTCTCCATCCTCGAACAAATCCATCGCGAAGCCCGAGGCGAAGACGAACGCACTGCCTGCTACCACGCCGGTCAGCGGCTGCTCGAGGATGGAGTCGCCGGGCGTGTTGTTGGATGTGCCGACATTGGTCCCGCCCATGTTGTTCGGCGACGCGTTGTTCGGCGACACGTTGTTCGGCGACACGTTGGTGGCGGCGTTCTCGACGCGGTCTTTGCTCGGCGGACCGGGACCACAACTCATCAGGAAGATCGTGGCGGCGATGGTGATACGAATCATGAGCACTCCGGAGTGTAGGCCCCACAGTTCCAGAACCCGGCCGCGGTCGCAATGGGCGTCGAGCGTCAGTACCAGCTCTCGAGCAAGAAGCGCGCGTGGATCATCGCGCTGATCTTATCTCGGGCCCCCGTCGCGGGGTGTATGCCATCAGCCTGATAGTCCTCCCGGACGTAGCACACGCCGCTCCCATTGGACTCGCCACTCGCGCAATCCGGCGCCCAAATGTACGGGCCCCAGCCGTACCAAACGCCGTCGACGGAGGGGTTGTCGGCGAGCCAGGTGTTCAGCGCGTGCCCCTCAGCGTAGGACAGGGGCTCGCCTCGACCGGCGTTCCCTGAGAAGCCCCCGTAACTTCGGCTCGTGGAGTAGACGGCCTGGACGTT
>JBFIHF010000826.1:0-1462 GCA_041601915.1 Bradymonadaceae bacterium | reverse complement strand
TAGTCCGGCGCCGTCGGCGCCGGCATCTCGTCGAACGAGCTTTCGGGCTCGAGCAGCGCACGCGCGGTCGCACGGCAGCTGAGCGATGCGCCCAGCGCCAGCAGCATCGCGGTGCCGACTACTCGCCGCAACTGAGCCCCTTCGCCTCCAGCTGCTCGAGGCGAGCCTCGAGCTTACGCATCTTGGCCTCTCGCGCCTGGGCGTCGGCGACCAACATGCTCGTGTAGCCGTAGAGGTCGACCATGAGTCGCTGCTGGTCGACTGCGGGCGTCGCTGTCGGCAGGTCTTCGATAATGAAGCCGAGCTTCTCGCCGCGCCCAATCGACGGATCGGTGTAGTGGTAGCGCGCCAGCGGGATCGCCTGCAGTGCGTTCGAGATCTCGGTCAGCTCATCGGCGCTCAAGTAGCGGATGTCGCGCTTGACCTGGGCGGTCGAAATCGGGCAGGCACCACCGTCAGCCGGTTGCCACGCACCGTCGCGACAAACGCGCGCGCCCTCGAACCCGCACGAATACACACAACTCTGGGCCGCCGTCCCGCACGCGGCGCCGAGACGCGGCTTTGCCGCCGGACATGCCGGGTCGGCGTGCGGCACGTCGCACATCCACGTGGGGTCACCCTCGCACTGGATGACCGGCCCATCGATACAGTTGGTGCAGTGGCACACGAGCCCGTCGTAGTCGCAGTACGCATCCATCTCGCCACACAGCTCGCCCGACGCGGCGTCGCGCGTCGCCGGGCACGGCTCGTCGGGAAGTCCGACGCAGCGCGGCACGGTGAGCAGCCAGCTCCCGCCGGTACACTCGGCGCGCGAGCGACAGTTGTCCCGGGGGTCGTCGCCGTACTCGCAGACCAGCCTGTCTTGCGTACATGCGGAGTTTGCCACGGGTTGCGCCGCGGGACAGGGTGACACCAGCGGAGCCATGTCCGGACCGACGTCGGTCGACCCACCGACGTCGGCGGGTCCCACATCAGTGCGGCCGACGTCGGTCGGAGTCGTCGCGTCGCTGCCGGGCGCGGCGTCCGGGAGCCTGTCGCCATCGGGCCGATCGCCGGTATCCGACGCGTTGTTCACAGCAGCATCAGCGGTCGGACCCGTGTCGGAGCCGCCAACTTTGACGTTGGTGTCCTCACCGGGAGAACAGCCGCAAACAACGAGCGCAACGATCAGGCACAGGATACGCATCATCTACTCCAAGTGGTTCGCGAAGGTGTGCATTCTACCTGATCATCGGACGCGACGCTCACTTTGACGGCGAGGTCCCTCGATGCAAGTTCGCGCAGTGGCACACGAGACGGTGGGACGAACACTACGCGTCCATCACGTCGCACGCCGCGTCGGAGGCGTCCTCACGCACAGCCTAGTGCACCTGCCCAGAAGTCCCGCCCCACCCTCGGCGAGGGCGGCGCGACGAGGTCGAAGCAGTCCGACGCAGGCGATGCTCCGGCATCGTCGAGGAGG
>JBFIHF010000825.1:0-1476 GCA_041601915.1 Bradymonadaceae bacterium | reverse complement strand
CGTGTCACCGCGCGCTCTTGGATGGAGCGCATCGCCGCGGATTGACCTAACGCGTCGATGAGCTAGTTGTCGACGACGCGGGGATGGCCCAGCGCGACCCACTGGGATTGGGCCAGTCGCCGGGCTTTGGACTCGCAAGCCGTCTGGCCGGCACCGTGTGCGATGTCGGCGGTGGCGTCGGCTCCAGCGGCGACGAGGAGGCTCGTGGCGCCCGATTCGGACATGCCCTCGGAGGCGCGGTCGATGAGGGATTCGCAGGCCGTCCAGTCTTCGCGGCGCGCGGCGCAGATGCCGAGCGCGGTCATGACGGAGGGGATCTCGAAGCGCAGCCCCGTCTGCTCGAACGTCTCGAGGGCGTGGTTCAGCGTGTCCTCGGCCTCGGCGAGGTCGCCGTCGCAAACTTTGATGAACGCTTCGTGCATCTCGACGACCGTCTTGCGGATGCCCTGGGCGTCGAACACAGCGTTGGCACGCCGGAAGCAGGCTCGGGCCGGCTCCCACCGCTCGGCCAAGATCTCCAGCAGCCCTTCCAGCAGCAGCGCGCGCCATTGCGCCTGGGAGGAGCCGAGGGAAGCGGCGTCGGTTCCCGCCTTCTTCAGCAAATCGCGCGCTTCGTCGTAGCGGCCGTGGCCGAGCATCGAGCAGCCGAGCTCGCTGCGGGCGTTGATGAGGTCTCGGTCCCGGCCCAGCGTTTCGTAGATCTCCACGGCGCGGGCGCACGCCTCGATCGCGCCACCGACGTTGTTGGCGCGCCGGCGGGCGACGCCGAGCGAGACCATGTAGCGCGCCAGCTCCGCGGAGCCCTCGTCTTCGAGGACCGAGAGGGCGCGTTCGTACTCGACCAGCGCTTCGGCGGACTTGCCGAGGTGCGACAGCATGTTCGCCCGTTGCGACAGCGCGCGGCCCAGCTCGGTGTTCCATCCTTTGGCTTCGGCTTCATCGGCGACCTCGGACGAGATCGCCATCACCTCGTCGATGTTCCCGCGAATCAGCTCGACGGAACCGCGGATCAGCTTGCCCTGTGCTCGCCAGCGGGCCGTGTCACCGTCGACGTTCTCGATGGCGCCGGCGAGCAGGTCGAGGAGCTCCTGAGCCTGGGCCACGGACTCGTCGACCGCGAATTCGGCGGCGACGAGCAGGGGACCGATCGCCTCCTCGTAGGCCTGCGCGCCAAGGAGGTGACGGGCGCGCCGTGCGGCGATGCCGACCGCGTGGTCGTCGTAGCGCTGGGCGAGCATGTCTGCGCAGCGCCGGTGGTGTCCGGCGGACCGGCCACCGTCGCGGCCGCGGCGCTCGAGGCTCTCCCGGAACAGGCTCGTCGTGAACCGCCAGCCATCTTCGGTGCGCTCGACATAGCCGCCGAACGCCAGCGCGCGCATGATCTCGTCGAGCAGTCGCGCGTCGAGCCCCAGCGCCGCCAGCTCGGCATCGGTGACTTCGTTGCCCAGCACCGCGGCGAGCTCGACGATCGCGGGG
>JBFIHF010000824.1:0-1478 GCA_041601915.1 Bradymonadaceae bacterium | reverse complement strand
GAACGCCACGAGACCCCCGTGGTTCGCGTGCGCGCGATGTTCGATGTCGGGTTTGCGTACGACAAGACCACGAAACTCGGCGTGACGCAGTTCGCGATGGATGTGCTCGACGACGGGACCACCACGATCGGTGCGCTGGAGTTGGCTGCGAAGCTGGACCGCCTCGGCGCGGACGTCTCGACTAGCGCGGCCCTGGACGGCACGTCGGTGAGCCTGCGGACGCTCAAGGGCACCATGGCGGAGTCGTTGGGCGTCTTCGCGGACGTGATCCTCAATCCGGCGTTCGACGAGGCTGAGATCGAGCGACTGCGGAAGCGCACATTGGCCACGATCGCTCAAGAGAAAGCGCAGCCGTTCAGCACGGCGCTGCGCTTGATGGGACCGCTGCTGTACGGCGGTGCCCACCCCTACAGCCAACCCCTGACCGGAACCGGCACGACGGCGTCGGTGGAGTCGCTGTCGCGCGATGACCTCGTGGCGTTCCAGGCGGCGGTCCTGCACCCCAGCCGGGCGAAGATCCTCGTCGTCGGTGACACCACGATGGCGGAGATTCTGCCCCTGCTCGAGACGCAGTTTGGCACGTGGAAATCGGACGCGAAAGCCGCAGCCCCCGCCGCCGGCAAGGCCGCGCGTGGCGATGCGGTGACGGTGTACCTGATCGACAAGCCGCGCGCCGAGCAGTCGCTCATCGTCGCCGGACACCTCATCGATGGCCGCACCAACGACACTCACATCGCGCTCGATGCGATGAACTCGATCTTGGGCGGCACGTTCATGGCGCGCATCAATCTCAACCTGCGGGAGGACAAGCACTGGTCCTACGGTGCGCGGTCGTTTGTGTTCGAGACGAAGCTCGAGCAATTGTTCGCCGCCTACGCGCAAGTGCAGACGGACAAGACGTCGGAGTCGATGGTCGAGATCCAGCAAGAGCTCACATCGATCCTCGGCGCGCGACCCGCCACCGACGAGGAGCTCCAGCGCACCAAGGCGAACAAGACGCGGCGGCTTCCGGGCCAGAACGAGACGACGGCGCGGGTGCTCGCCAGCGTGGAGGAGATCGTCGACTGGGGACTCGAGGACAACTACTGGAACACGTTCGTCGATCGCGTCGAGGCGCTAACGCTCGACAACGTGGCCACCGCGGCGAAACAGAACGTGGAGCCCAAGCGCCTCACGTGGATCGTGATCGGCGACCTCAGCAAGATCGAGGCGAAGGTGCGAGCGCTGAACTACGGCGTCGTTAAGGTGCTCAACGCCGACGGCGAGCCCGCGAAATAGCACGGCGCCCGGCGCCGCCGCATCCGGAAGACCCCGGCGACCGCAAGAAACGTGGAGCCCAAGCGCCTCACGTGGATCGTAATCGGCGACCTCAGCAAGATCGAGGCGAAGGTGTGTGCGCTGAACTACGGCGTCGTCAAGGTGCTCAACGCCGACGGCGAGCCCGCGAAGTAGCACGGCGCCGCATCCGGAAGACCCCG
>JBFIHF010000823.1:0-1479 GCA_041601915.1 Bradymonadaceae bacterium | reverse complement strand
GGCGCGAGCACGACGCCGCGAGCAGGACTGCGGCGGCTCGGATCATTCGTCGGCCTGGAGCTTGGCCAGATCGGCCCGCTGTTGAGCCTGGGCGAGTGCGCCCCACAGACGCAGCAGGTCGTCCCGGATGTTGAGCCCGCCTGTCTGCGGGTTCGTCATCGCGACATGCATCATGCGTTCGAGTGACGCGAGTACTTCAGGGGTGAGATCCATGGTTGGCATCATCCGATGAACCCTCGGCTCTGCAGGTCGGCGATCAGCGCCGCGAGCACGTTGTTATTGTTCGTGGTCGTCGCAGACGCGCTCGCAAGGAGCGTGCGGCTCGGAGCCGCGGTCGCGTTGACCGTGTACGGCGATGACTGGGCGGCGGGCGTAACTCCATACAGGCCGACGAATGATCCGTCATGGTTGATAGTCCCCGCCATCGTTACCGTGCCAAAGCAGTACAGTGCGTAGTAGTTGGTGGTCTGCGAAGGACTCCAGCGCATTAGCGGGTCCCATACACTCCCCGTGTAGTGCTCAACGGCGTACTCTTCATCAGTTCTGTGCCGCAAGCGCTTATCACCAAGCGTATTTGCGCCGAGTACGGTGCGATGGAGAATGACACCTTCACTCGCCGGGGCCTTTACGACATCTACAATCGGTGCACCGCCGGCGGTGCCGACGCGTAATGTCGGAGATGCGCTCCCCATCGTGACGTTGCCAGACGCGTTGACGTCCACGCATGCGAGGTCGTTCGCGAGGGTGACGTTGCCGGTGGCCCAGTCCAACGACAGCGGCGTATCGACAAAAACGCCGGATGCGTCGTAACGCCGCCATGCGATATTTTCAGAAGCGTCGAATCGTTCGATCCAGTCCAGGTTAGCGGTAGCAGTGCCGCCAGAGTAGAAGGACCGATCAGCTGTTCCTGCGCCAGACTTGGCGTAGTAACTGTTAGGAGACCCAGTTCCGTCCCCGACACCTATCTGCGGCGACGCGGTCACCCAGTAAGCAGAACCGTAGTTCAAAAAGTTTCCTGAACTGTTCCACGTTGCCCGAACTGTCCCTGTCAGCGTCGTCGAGGTTGCGGCGGTGTATACGCTAACCGACGTTGCGGCGTTGAACAGTCCGGTTCCGCCTCCGATTGATACAGCGGTCACGCCGGAGGTAGCCGTGCCGATGATAACGCAACCCGGCTCTTCGGCGTTCGTGTAGTGCTGAACGCCGAGCCTGCTCAGCTTCTGCGTCGCGTCCGTTTCGACGTCGGTGCATACGATCGCACCGTTCACGCCTGACACATACAGGCGGGCTTGCGTTGGCGCTGCCGTCGTCGTGCCGACGGATAGGTCGTTCGCGAGGGTGCTAGCGCCGGAGACGGTCAGCGCCCCGGTCACCGTCCACGCCGGGACAGCCAGCGTCCCGTGCACGGCGTCGTTCAACTCGCGCAGGTCGTTGATCCACTGATTGACCTGCGTTGCGATCAGGATGTCGCCGTTGCTC
>JBFIHF010000822.1:0-1483 GCA_041601915.1 Bradymonadaceae bacterium | reverse complement strand
CTGTGCTCGGATGCGTTTTGGTCCACCCATCACGCGAGGCTAACATGGCTCTGAAACTCAACATTCTTCCCCCCAGCGTCAACAACATGTGCGTGCGCGTCTTCGTTCGCGCCGCGGGGCTCGACTTCGAGGAGGTCAACGTCTTCGGCGAGACGCGATCGGAGGCGTACCTGGCCAAGAACCCGTCGCATCTCACGCCCTCGATCGAGGTCGATGGCCTGCCGAAAGGGCTGCTGTGGGAGAGTTGCGCGATCATGGCGTACCTCGCCAATCGCCACAACAAGACGGAGTTCTACCCCACGAACCTCGAGACCCGGGCGATGATCGACAACGCCAACTTCTACCTGATCGGCTCTCTCTACCCGCTGGTCCAGAAGGCGACGTATCCACGGCTGCGCTTCCAGGGCTACCCCGGCGACGTCGCGACGTCCGACGCGTCCGAGACCGCTAAGGAAGCCGCCCGCAAAGCCTCCGCGGACGCGATCGCTCCTGTGCTCGAGGTCTTCCGGAAGTTCTTCATCCACAAGGACGGCTTCATCGCCGGCAACCACCCCACGATCGCCGACATGCGCCTCGCCGCGACTTTGGAGTTCCTTCCCGTCATCGACTACGCGCTGCCGAGTTGGACGAGCGACTACATGAAACGCGTCGAGACCGCCCTGGGCACCGCCTACACCGAGCCGGCAGCGGACGTGCGTGGCTACATCGCCCACCTCAAGAGCCAGTAATCAGGGATCCTCGTGTGCCGCGGCGCGCTCAGCAACACTCTCCTGCCTCAGGGGTTGGCGCGCGGGTTCGACCTGACGGGCAAGCTCGAGAGAACCAGGACGTGATCCTCGATCGTATTCGCGAGTTTCTCGGCCGTTCTAAGCCGGATGGCAGGCAGTAGGCAGTTGGCGAGGATCCTCGGGGGTGGGCACCTGTCCATTGCAGCAGACTTACACAAGGTCAGCAGTTCCGGCATCCATGTCCGTCGGTTCGGCCTTGTTGTTGTTCGGATCTCCGCCGGATACGGGGGCGGGACAGTAGGTGTGCCCCGACTCCTCATCCACCACGCACTCGGTGCCGCAATACTCTGGCCGACACGGTCGCGCGCAATCGTGCCGAACACAGACTTCAAAGTCGGCGCAGTCTGAATCAGACTCGCAACTCATGTTGTCCGCGTTCCTTGAACACGCGGTGCTCCACATCAGTGCGAAGCAAGCGGCGAGCGCCAGCGCAGTGAGTCTCATTCGGCCTCCAGTATGGATCGGGGGCGACCGCCACCGGCTGTCGTCCGCCGGTGGGCTGCAATGCGCAGCGTAGAGCGTTGCCGACGAACCGCCAACGTTGTTCGTCAACATGGCCGCATGTCGTTCAGCCCAGAGTCTCCGACAACTCGGGGGAGCGCGCGAGCCGGGTCCGGGGTCCGCGCGTGAGCCGGGTCCGGCGGAGGCCGCGCGTGAGCCGGGCCGGGTCCGCGCGTGAGCCGGGCCGGGTCCGG
>JBFIHF010000821.1:0-1488 GCA_041601915.1 Bradymonadaceae bacterium | reverse complement strand
TCGAACCCCCGGGCGCACGAGCTGAGCACCGCGCCCGAGATCTGGACCCAGACCCAGGGCCGCATCACCCACTTCGTGTGCGGCGTCGGGACCGGCGGGACGATCACGGGGACGAGTCGCGGTTTGCGCGCGCACAAGAAGTCGCTCGCGGTGTACGCGTGTCGGCCCAGCGAACTGGTTCACGGCCTCGACGGACTCGACTTCGCGGCGTCCGGGCTCAACCCGGGCAACTACGACCCGGCGCTCGTCACCAAGACGATCGTCTGCGATTCGGCGGACGGGATGAAGATGGCAGAGCGCCTGGCTCGCGAGGAAGGCCTCGCCGCCGGCTACGCGTCGGGCGCGAACGTGTGGTGCGCGCTCGAGCTCGCCCGCGAGCTCGATTCGGGCGTCATCGTCACGATCATCAGCGACCACATCGACCGCTACATCGATACGTGATGCGGTGGTCCGCATGCATGGATGAGGTTGTCGCCTGGATGGTCGCCGCCTATCCAGATGAAGGGTGCGGTCTGATTGTGTCCGCAGATGGTCGCTTTCGCTTTCACGGCTGCCAGAACCTCGCACCGAAGCACCTCGCGCGGTCGAGCTACATGCTGGACCCACGGGAGCTGCTGCTGGCCGAGGACCGCGGCGAGGCTGTGGTGGCGTTCGTGCACAGTCATCCCGATGGCAGCGACGACTTCAGCGCCGAGGACCGAGCCGACGCGCGGATGCCGGACGGGGCCGCGGCCCATCCGGGGATCGATTACCTCGTCGTCTCCGTGACGGCGGGCGGCGCTGGGAATGCGGCCGTGTTTCGATTCGAACCCGTGTTGCGCGACTTCGCCCGCGTCTGGGCTGTGGCGCTCGCGTCGTAGCCACCGCCACACCGCCTGCACATTCTATCCACGACCTTTGCTTGAGTGGTTCATCGCCGCTCCACAAGCGCCTGTCATCTTCGCTACGTGGAAGGGGGGCGGTCGCACTTAACTTCAACCCCATGACTCCCGACACCCATACGGAAGCGACCGCCCTCAGCCCACAAAACTCTGATAGGATTGACACAATGCCTGCTCCATTGCTTTCATGGTCGGACCCGAACACCCAACGAGGCCCTGTGTCCAAAGAGCGAATCCTGGTTGTCGACGACGACCCCTCGTTGCGAGAGGTGGTTCGCTTCTCGTTGGAGCAAGCGGGCTTCGAACCGATCGAAGCGAAGAACGGTAAGGAGGCGCTGGAGAAGTTCGAGTCCATGCGCCCCGACTTGATCGTGCTCGACATCATGATGCCGGAGATGGACGGCAACGACGTCTGTAAGGCGATCCGATTGAAGTCCTCGGTCCCGATCATCTTCCTGTCGTCGCGCGACGACGAGATCGACCGGGTGCTGGGCCTCGAGCTGGGCGGCGACGACTACGTGACGAAGCCGTTTTCGCCGCGCGAACTCGTGGCACGCATCAAAGCGGTGTTCCGACGCACGACGGCGACGCCCGACACCGACTTGCC
>JBFIHF010000820.1:0-1490 GCA_041601915.1 Bradymonadaceae bacterium | reverse complement strand
GTGACGAGCTGGGACCAGCAAACGATCTACCACAACCGGATTGGACCCAATCGCGACACGACGCCCTCCGATGCGGTGCTCGGCGCGGTGATCGACGACGCCCACGCGCTCGGCCTGAAAACGCTGGTGTTCCCGATCATTCACGTCGAGCGCCGCGACGAGGGTGAGTGGCGCGGTCGACTCGCCCCCACCCACCTCGAACGATGGCGTGAGAGCTATCGTGCCTTCATCCTGCATCACGCCGACCTCGCCGCGCGCCACAACGCCGAGATCCTCAGCGTCGGCAGCGAGCTGTCGTCTCAGGAGAGCGACACGGAGTTCTGGACGACCTTGATCGCGGATGTGCGGGCTCGATTTGGCGGCAAACTCATCTACTCGGCGAATTGGGACCACTATACCCACCCGAAGTTTTGGGGTGAGCTGGACTATGTCGGCGTCAGTTCGTACTTCGAAGTCGCACGGCGCAACGACGAGCCCATCTTTCGGGTCACCGAACGATGGACGGAGCACAGCCGGCAGATGACGGAGTTCGCGGCGAGCACCACGAAGCCGCTATTGCTGACCGAGGTCGGCTACCCCGCGATCGACTCTGCGGCCGTCAAGCCGTGGGACTACACCGCGCGTACGCCGCCCAACCCCAACGCACAGCTCGCGGCGTTCCAATCGTTGGCGACGGCCTGGGGAGCGTATGCGAACGACCCCGGCGTGTTTGCGGGGCTGTTCGTGTGGCACGGCTGGGGTCACGGCGGACCCGATGACATCAGCTACCCGATCTGGGGCAAGTCGTCTGAAAAGCTCATCCAGCGATGGTACGAAGCCCGCTGAATCAGAAGTTCGAGTCGTGCGCGTCGGGAGACAGCCGGTCTTCGAGGATCGCGATGACGCGGACGAGGCGGACGACGCCGTCGCGGTCCTCCGGGTCGATTTCCAACACCCGTAGTAGCGCGTCTTTGGCTTCGAGCCACTGACGGCGGCGCTCGGCGAGCTCGGCCTGCTTGAGAAACAGCGGGATCGCGTGGGCCAGCTTGTACTCGGGCATGATCCGCTTGCGGTACGCGTGCCGGGTCTCGCGGTCCGCCAAGACCTGATACGCCGATTCGATGCGGTCCCGAATCTCGCCGACGCGCTCGGAGACTTCGGCTTCGAGGTGCTCGGGGACCGCGGCGGGGTCGAACTGGGTCAACAAATCGAGATAGGCGCGCTCGACGACCTCGGAGTAGCTCGACCAGTGCACGTTGAGGACCTCGAAGTAACTGGCCTTGTGCACGGAAAGGTACTTCACGGTCACGTTCTCGCGGTACCGCTCGCGCACGATCGTGTGGTGCAGTGAGCGGTCGAAGCGCACGAGGCCCATGCGATGAAGCCCGTGGATGAGCGCGAACGTCTCGGCGTGGCTCAGCCCGCTCTCGGTGAAAACCTCGCGCAACCGGCGCCGGCCGCGCAGCAACGTGTCGACGAGATCGGAGTGCGCCTCGTCCGCCAATGCCCGC
>JBFIHF010000819.1:0-1493 GCA_041601915.1 Bradymonadaceae bacterium | reverse complement strand
CAGAGCGGCGCCCGGTTGCTCGACGGCGAGGGCGGCCAGCAGCACGAGCAAGACCACCGCGGGCAGCAGAAGCGCGAGCGTCAGCGTCCCCAGCATGCCGAGCACGGCGCCGTACGCCCGCAGTTTCCAGATCGGGGGACAGGGTTCCATACCTGAACAACGGATCTCGCGGACCCGGACATTCCGGTCGCCTGCGCTCGACGAGCGCGCCAACGAATCGGTCCAGTGTTAGAGTCGCCGCCGAATGAGGTCCGTGGCGAAGGCACAGTTGATGATCAAACTCTCTGTTCTCGAATTGGGCGGCGTCCGACAGGGTTCCGACCGTCGGACCGCGCTGACGGAGGCGCGGGAACTCGCGCAGCACGTCGAGCGCCTCGGCTTCCAGCGCTTCTGGGTCGCTGAACACCACAACATGGCGACAGTGACGACGGCCGCCACGGCCGTGGTCATCGGGCATGTCGCCGCGGGAACGAGCACCATTCGAGTCGGTGCGGGTGGCATCATGCTACCCAACCACGCGCCCTACGTGATCGCGGAACAGTTCGGGACGTTGGAGACGCTGTTTCCCGGGCGGATCGACCTCGGCCTCGGGCGCGCACCAGGCACCGACAGCCAGACCCTTCGGGCGTTGCGGCGCACCGTGGGGAGCGTCGACACGTTTCCGCAGGACGTGCTGGAGCTGCAGCAGTTTCTGGGCCCTGTGGAGCCCGACCAGCGCATCGAAGCGGTGCCCGGCTCCAACACGAACGTGCCGTTGTGGATCCTGGGATCCAGCCACTACGGCGCCCAGCTCGCGGCGGAGCTAGGCCTGCCGTACGCCTTCGCCTCGCACTTCGCCCCCCAGGCGCTCGATTCCGCCCTCCAGATCTACCGCGAGCGCTTCAAACCGTCTGAGCAGCTCGCCGAGCCCTACGCGATGGTCGGCGTCAACGTCATCGCCGCGGCTACCGACGAGCGTGCGGAGTACCTCGCGACCTCGCAGAAGCTGATGTTTGCAAACCTCCTGCGGAACACCCGCGGCCTCTTCCCGATGCCCGTCGACGACATCGACGCCCACCTGAGCCCGACCGAGCAAGCGCACGTCGCGGGGATGCTCGCCTGCAGCATCATCGGCGGACCGGCGACGATTCGCGGCGGTCTCGACGCGATCCTCGAACGCACGCAGGCCGACGAACTCATCGTCGCCACGAACATCTTCGCCCGCGAGGACCGCTTCCGCTCCTTCGAACTGTTGGCCGCCGCCGCGCTTTAGGACGCAGGTCGCGGCTCTCATGCCCGCGCGTCCGCTGGGCCTTGATCCGCTGGTCTGCTGGTCTGCTGGTCTGCTGGTCAACTTCAAACTAAGACCCACACTCGGTTCATGGAGCCACCACGCGAAGCGTCGAGCAACGTCGCGCCTGCTGGTGAACCGCGGCCTCCCCCGTGAAGCGCGAGTGCCTCGGGCGCTTCGCGTGGTGGTTCTCTAGTTGGTGTGTGGGTCTTAGTTTGAAGTT
>JBFIHF010000818.1:0-1496 GCA_041601915.1 Bradymonadaceae bacterium | reverse complement strand
GGCGAGACCCCACTGGGGGAAGGATTTCGGGGCGACGCCCGCCTACCTGCGGTCGGTGTATCCTCGTTTCGACGAGTTCGCGCGGCTGCGCAGCGAGCTCGATCCGGGCGACGTGTTCGTCAACGACTTCGTGGCGCGCGTGTTTGGACTGCCATGAACACGGTGGACTTTGACACGGAGCGCGTCCCGGCTCACGATGGAGAACACTGAATCACTGCATGTGTACCTTGCTGGAGCGAACGATGCGTTCAATCTCGTTGATGATCCTGATGACCGCTTTCAGCGCGTCGTGTCTTCCGACCCCGAACTCCGTGCCGTTCGACCCTGACGGGACGAACAGCGCCAACAACACGTCCAACAACACGTCGAACAACACGACGGGGACGACCGGGTCGAACAACACCACGGCCCCGAACAACACCACGGGTCCCAACAACACGACCGGGCCGACGAACAACACCACGAACACGACCGGCACGAACAACACGACGACGCCAACGAACAACACCACCGGGTGCACCGACGATTCGACCTGCGGCGCATACGCCTGCGATGTCGCCGCGGCGACCTGCCGAACAAGCTGCGCCGGCGACTCGGTCTGCGCGGCGGGCTATCTGTGTGCGCCCGACGGCGTATGCCTGCCGCAGACGGCGTGCGCCGACGACATGGCGTGCTCGCCGTACTCGTGCAACGTCGATGTCTGCCGCGTCGCGTGTAGCGCGCCGGCACACTGCGCCCCCACCTACGAGTGTACGAACAACGAGTGTGTGCCCGGACCGTCGTGCATGGACGATTCGACGTGCGGAGGATTCGAGTGCAACACCGCCGCGGGAGCCTGCGAGACGACCTGCGACAATTTCGACACCCCCGGCTGCGCCGCGAACTACGAGTGCATCTTTGGCGACTGCAAGGTCCTCGTCGCGTGTCAGAACGACACGCCGTGCAACGGGTACAAGTGCGACAACGACGACTTCTGTCGCAACGTCTGCTTCAACAATGGCCATTGCTCGGGCGGCTACAGCTGCACGAACAACGTCTGCGTGAACTGACAGATTACGCGCGTCGCCCGCTGCGCAAGCCGTTGGCGATGACGAGCAGCGAGGTGCCCATGTCGGCCGCGATCGCCATCCACAGCGTCGCCACGCCGGCGGTGGCGAGACCGAACACCACCGCTTTGATGCCCAGCGCCAAGATGACGTTCTGGCGAATGATGCGCACCGTGCGGCGGCCGAGCTCGATCGCGGACGGCACGCGCTCCAATCGATCCTCCATCAGTGCGACGTGCGCCGTCTCCAGCGCCACGTCGGTGCCGGCGGCGCCCATCGCGATCCCGACCGTGGCGGCGGCGAGCGCGGGCGCATCGTTGATGCCATCGCCGACCATCGCGACGTGACCAAACTTGGCCCGGAGGGTCTCGAGGATCGCGACCTTGTCCTCAGGGAACAGCCCCGCGTGCACGTGGTTCGGATCGAGACCCACTGAATCGGCGAGGCTCG
>JBFIHF010000817.1:0-1498 GCA_041601915.1 Bradymonadaceae bacterium | reverse complement strand
TCGCGATCGATTCGACGATGTTCGGCGAGGCGGAGGTCGTGCGCCGGATTCTTGTGCTGGTCAGCGCCGCGACCCCGTCATAGCGGTTCGACGCGCTTCCGGATCTCCTCGGCGCGTCGGCGCGCCTCAGACTCCTTATCGAACGGCCCGTCCGCGACCGTGTAGATCCCGGCGACCATCACGCGATCGGATGCGACGACGACGTCCGCCTTCTTGTTGAGGTTCTGGTACACGTAATAGGTCTTTTTTGCGTTCATTGCTGCCCCGTGGTTCGCGGGTCCATGTTGCTTCCCGCTCTCTACAACGGAGCGGAGGGTGTCAGAAAGTGCCCGAGACGCCGCAGCTGGTCGAGGTCGTGCACGTCCTCGCCAAACAACGGCACCGTCCGAAGTAGTCCTGGCCCCACTTCGGTGGCGAACCGCGCGATGATCGCGCGGTTATGGGTCGCCAGTTCGGCGAGATGGCGATACTGGTCCTCGAGTTGCGCCGTGATCGCCCCGGACTGTTCGGCCGCCACGCCCTCCCTCTCTAGCGCGGCACGCAGCGCTCCCTGGTCGACCTCCGCGAGGTCCCCGAGGTCGAAGTTCGGCATCACGCGATTCAGGATGAACGCCCCCGCCTTCTGGTTCAGCGCCCCCAGCTTCTCGTGGAAGAAGAGCGCCTCTTTGATCCGACGCGCGTCCGCGCTCGTGATGACCAGGAAATTCGTCGCCGGGTCGCGCAGGATGAAGTCGATCATCTCGCCCCGCGTCCGCAGGGCGTCCTGCAGGAACTGGAGGGTGTCGAAGAACTCGATGAGGTCCTCGACAAACGCCTGCCCAAAGATCCGGCTCAACAGCGCCACCACCACGCTGCCCGCCGGGTTGATCATCCGCCCCAGCAAGCCCTTCTTCTGGTTCGGCAGAAACCACTTGATGATGCGGTCGTCGAAGAACTGTCGCGCGCGTCCCGGCGTCTCCAGGAACTCCAACGCGTTCTTCGTTGGCGGTGTGTCCAGCACCACGAGCTCGTAGTACCCGCCGGTGTACAGGTCGTGGAGCTTGTCCAACGCCATGTACTCCTGCATCCCCGCCAGCGTCGACGACAACAGCTTGTAGATGTTGTTGTTGTGCGAGCGTTTGACGGCCCCTTTGTCCGGGGCGTACCGCGTCACGAGATCGTCGAGCGTCTGCTTCTGGTCGAGCATCATCGCCCACAGCTCGCCGCCCTCCGCCACGGGCACGTCCGGCGCCCGCTCGGCGAGGTCGATGCGCTGCGGCTCGTTCGTCAGTTCGTCCAACCCGAGACTGTTCGCCAGCCGTCGCGCCGGATCGATCGTCAACACGATGACCCGGCGACCGGCCAACGCGGCCCGCAACCCAAGCGCCGCCGACGTCGTCGTCTTGCCCACACCACCGGGACCCGCGCACACAATCAACCGCGCCGTCTCGACAATCTTCAGGATGTGATCGTTGTCGCCCACAAAAAACCACTGCAGGAGGAACACCACGCTACCCGC
>JBFIHF010000816.1:0-1501 GCA_041601915.1 Bradymonadaceae bacterium | reverse complement strand
GGGCGTGGATTGGATCCTGATCATGCGGAGCGGACCTCGCCGAGTAGGGTTTGATGATAGGCGTCGAAGGCGGTGTCCCAGCGGTCGGAGAGCGACAGGCCACGCGCGGTCATCACCCCGCGCAGCCCTCCATCGAGCCCAGGCGAGGCCCAGTGAGAGCCTGGCCGCTTGATGCGGAGTTGGAAGAGTGCGCAGCCGGACTCGGTCGCACCACTGCCAATCGGGAGGCCTTGCGTATGAAGCTCTGCATAGTGCATCAGCGGGCGCCGAGCGTCACAGTAGCGGATGGCCGCGGTGATCGCCTCGTGCTGAGCCGAGGCCGGCCGGTGCTTCTCGCGGGTTCGGGTCAATTGCCGTAGGACATCGTCGACGCCTCGCTCGTCGAAGAGCAACTTGGCTCGATACCAGTCGCGCATGCCGTCGGGGTCGCTCGGGGGCTCGCACGCCACCACGACGGCATCGAGATACGAGATGGCATGATGGAAGTCCACGACGTGGCACCGTCGTATGCCCTCCGGCAAGTACTCTCGAAGCCGTCCGCGGAGGACGTCGAGATCACGGGCACCATCCTGGATGCAGATCACGGTCGCGCGAGGAAAGGACTCGACCACTGCGACCACGTCATCGACGACGCGTGCAGCGAGCACCTCGGGGTCGTCGTCGTGCGGAGTTCCATAGCGTAGGGTCCGGCGAGCCTTGCCCTCGTGATCGTACAAGGTCACGCTCCCCGTCCAAGCCATCCGCCACGCCGATTGGTGTGGCTCGGGAGGACGGCGTTGATACGTACGCTTCGCTCGCGCCCGCAGCTTCGCATCGCGTTCGGGACCGTCGGGCAGGACCTCGTCCATGCGCACGGACATGCGATCCATGCCGCAGCTCACCGCCGCCACCTCGAAGTCGAGCTCCTCATGTTCTCGTGCCGCTTCCTCGAGCGAGCGCACATCGGTGGCCATCTCATCGAGCATGTTGCCGACGCGCCTCTCGACCACGGCGCGGCTGGGAGGTCGCAGGCCGAGCCGCACGATGGTCGCCTCCACTTCGCGACTGGTCATGCAGCCCATCAACGCCCCGGCCGCGCTCGCGAGGTCGGGCAACATGCAGCCATCGACTAGACCCAACCGTTTTACGAGTGGCTTGACCGTCGGCCCGTCGTGAACACCCACGCGGCGATACAGCGACTCCTCGATCTCGTGCGAGCCATGGAGACCGTGAACGATCACGCTCGAGTGTTGCGAGAGGCGCCGATAGGTTTCCCCATCGACCTCGACCCGTGGCGCCGTGGTCGCCATTCGGCGCAGTCGCCGGTCCTCGTGCACCCACAATGCCTGAGCGACCACCGCCCGCGCCGCCGCCGAGCACCTCGTGAAGTCAGCATCCTCGCCGCATCGCTCAGCTACGAGCGCCTCGAGCTCTTGCACGAATTGATCGAAGCCCTTGTCGTTCACGGGCACGTCTGGGATCTTCAGGTTGCGGGGCATCGCATCGCTCCTTGTTGTTGTTG
>JBFIHF010000815.1:0-1502 GCA_041601915.1 Bradymonadaceae bacterium | reverse complement strand
GACAGCTGCGAGGCGTATCTGACGCAGACCTTCACGTTCGACCTCACGTCGATGAAGGACGTCTACAATGCGGGCTACCCGGGCACGCCGGGCACGGTCCTGCTGGCGGTCGACGGCGAAGGCACCCGATACGACTTCTAGCACGCTGCGGGAAAACTCGCGTCGGCGTCTGGGCGGCTCGCCGGCGCGATGTCTTCGTCGCCTTCGCTCGACGATGCTACAGGCGCGGGGCCGCTTGCGTTCGCGACGGCCATCGCGATACCTCCGGGGTGCGTTTTCAACCCTGTGGAGGAACCATGAAAAGTCGCGCCGCAGTAGCGTTCGGGGCTGGCCAGCCCCTTGAAATCGTTGAGATCGACGTCGCCGCACCGCGCCGCGGTGAGGTGATGGTGCGCATCACGCACACCGGCGTCTGCCACACCGACGCGTTCACACTGAGCGGGGACGATCCCGAAGGGGTCTTCCCCGCCGTGCTCGGCCACGAAGGTGCGGGTGTGGTGGTCGAGGTCGGCGAGGGTGTCACCAGCGTCGCAGTGGGTGATCACGTGATCCCGCTGTACACGGCCGAATGTCGCGAGTGTAAGTTCTGCAAGTCGGGCAAGACCAACTTGTGCCAGGCGGTCCGCGCCACGCAGGGCAAAGGGCTGATGCCGGACGGCACCTCGCGGTTCTCGTATCAGGGCAAGCCCATCTTTCACTATATGGGCACCAGCACGTTCAGCGAGTACACGGTGCTGCCGGAGATCTCGCTCGCCAAGATCAACCCCGAGGCGCCGCTGGAGAAGGTCTGCCTGCTCGGCTGCGGTGTGACGACGGGGCTCGGCGCGGTGCACAACACCGCGAAGGTCCAAGCCGGCGACAACGTCGCGGTGTTTGGCCTTGGCGGGATCGGGCTCGCCGTGATCCAGGGTGCCAAGCAGGTCGGCGCCGCGAAGATCATCGGCATCGACATCAACCCGGCGAAGTTCGAGAAGGCGCTCGCGATGGGGGCCACCGAGTGCGTCAATCCGAATGACTACGATCGGCCGATCCAGGATGTGATAGTGGAGATGACGGATGGCGGCGTCGAGTTCAGCTTCGAATGCATCGGCAACGTGAACGTGATGCGGTCCGCGCTGGAGTGCTGCCACAAGGGCTGGGGCGAGAGCGTGATCATCGGTGTCGCGGGCGCCGGTCAGGAGATCTCGACGCGCCCGTTTCAGCTCGTCACGGGGCGGGTGTGGCGCGGCTCGGCGTTTGGCGGGGTCCGCGGCCGCACCGAGCTTCCCGGGATGGTCGAGCAGTCGATGCGCGGGGAGCTGGACCTCGACCCGTACATCACGCACACGCTGCCGCTGGAGCGGATCAACGAGGCCTTCGACCTCATGCACGCCGGCGAGTCGATCCGCACGGTGATCCACTTCGACTCGAAGGCTTGACATCCGCCTCATTGGCTGGCAACGTTCCGCGTCCGTGGCGCAGCCCGAAATTGTTGATGAAAGGAGTTCCCCATGGCACGTCGT
>JBFIHF010000814.1:0-1506 GCA_041601915.1 Bradymonadaceae bacterium | reverse complement strand
GTTCTCCTCACGGCCGTGGTGGACGGAGCACAACGAGTCGGGATTGCTCACGACCGACCTCGGGGTGCAGCAGGGCTGGGATACCACGATCGGCCAGGACGCTGGCGCGCGTGGCGTCTGGACGAACTTCCTCGGCGGAAACCAGGGCATGGCGAGCGGGGAGGGCACCGCCGCCCAGTGGTTTGGCGGCGTTCTGCCCGACCTCGAGACCATTTGGCCCGGCAGCAAGGACGCGTGGACGGGCAACGCCGAACGTATGCACTGGCCGACGTTTCAGTGGTCGCAGGGCTCCTACACCTGCTACCGCCCCGGGCAGTGGGAGTTCTGGTCCCGCGAGGGCGTGCGCGAACAGAACGTGCACTTCTGCGGCGAGCACTGCTCGCAGGACTTCCAGGGTTGGATGGAGGGTGGGGCGGAGACCGGGGCGCTCGTCGCGGCCGAGATCCTCGACGACTTTGGCGTGTCCCACTCGCCCGCGCTCTCTCGCCTCGTGGAGCCGAAGGTCGTCGGCGGACATGCATGCTACCACGGCGATCGGGAACGCCCGGCGTGGAAGCCGCGCGTGCGGCGGCTGCTCGATCAATCCGCCGTGGCTATCGCTTCGCGCTGATGAGACGGTTGTAGAGGTCGTGGTAGCGCGCCACACCGGTCGTCACCGAGAAGTGCGGCATCACGACGCGCCGCGCCTCATCACCCACCACATCGACGTCGCGTGGCCGCTTGCCGCGGGTCGCAATCTCGGTCGCGGCGGCGCGCAGCGCGCGAGGCGTACAGGCATCGAGCACGATCCCCGAGCCAGCGCGTCGAACCCAATCGACGACATCCGCGTTGCAGCCGTACGCCACCGGGCGCACGCCGGTGGCGAAGAACTCGGCGAGTTTCGTCGGCATCGACCCGCGCTTCGCGAACGGTTCGTGCAGCAGCAACAGGCCCCAGTCGATCACGCGCATCCACGCTGCGATCTCCGAGTGCGGGACCCGCTTGATCGTGCGCTGCAGCCGCGGAATGCGCAGCGCGTCGAGCTCACGCTTCATCTCGGCGGTCTGACCGGTCAGACACACCAGGTGCGCGTCGTCGCGCGCCTCCAGCACATGCTTGGCGAGCTGTAAGCTCTCGCGGACTCGATACGACGCGTTCAGCGAGCCGATGTAGCCGATGACGAGCTTGTCGTGGAGCTCTGGCGCGACGGCTGGGCCGGGCGGCCCCGCCGCGAACTCTTCGGCGTCCACGCAGGTCGGGATCACTTTGATCGGTTTGTTCCAGGCGCCAAATCGCCCGGCCACGATGTCGTCGGCCGCCGGCTGCGCGAGGCTGACGACGCCTGCGGCGTGCTGAAACATCGCGCGTTCGGTCCGTCGCGCCGCAGCCAATGCCACGGGGTTTGTGAACCAGCGCCCATCTTCGATGCGCTCATCGACCCAGTAGCCGCGGATGTCGAACAGGTACGGCACACCGAGGGTCCGCTGCAGCGCCATCGCGACGCCGCCCGCGAGGTAGCTGCGCGCG
>JBFIHF010000813.1:0-1539 GCA_041601915.1 Bradymonadaceae bacterium | reverse complement strand
GCCTGATCCTGAAGCGCTGCTTTGCGCGACAGGCGGATCTTGCCGCTGCGGTCGATCTCGAGGACCTTGACGAGCACTTCGTCGCCTTCCTGCAGGACATCTTCGACGCGCTCGACGCGACCGTCGGTCAGCTCGCTGATGTGGCAGAGCCCATCGGTCCCCGGGAGGATCTCGATGAACGCACCGAAGTCCATGATCTTGCGGACGGTGCCCATGTAGGTCTCGTTGACCTCGGGCTGCGCGGTGAGGCCCTCGATGATGTCGATGGCTTGCTGCGCGGCGACCGCGTCACTCGACGAGATCGCGACGGTGCCGTCGTCGGAGATGTTGATCGTCGTCCCCGTCGCTTCCTGGATGCCACGAATCGTGGACCCGCCCGACCCGATAATCGCGCCGATCGAGGCGACCGGCACCTTGATGTGCACGATGCGCGGAGCGTGCGGAGCCAGCTCGCGGCGGCCTTCGCTGAGCACCTTGTTCATCTCGCCTAGAATATGCTCGCGACCCGCTTTCGCCTGATTGAGCGCGGTCAGCATCGTGTCGCGGGTGATCCCGGCAATCTTGGTGTCGAGTTGGAACGCGGTGATGCCGTTCGCAGTGCCGACGACTTTGAAGTCCATGTCACCGACATGGTCTTCGTCACCAAGGATGTCGCTGAGGACGGCGAAGTTCTTGCCGTCCGTCACGAGGCCCATCGCGATCCCGGCCGTCGGGTTCTTGAACGGAACGCCAGCGTCCATCATCGCGAGGCTGCCGCCACACACCGAAGCCATCGAACTGGAGCCGTTAGACTCCATGACGTCGGAGACGATGCGCACGGTGTACGGGAACTCCGTCTCGAGGTCCGGCATCGACGGCACGAGGCCGCGCTCTGCCAGGTAACCGTGACCGAGCTCGCGACGCTTCACACCGCCGAGACGGCCGGTTTCGCCGACGCAGAACGGCGGAAAATTGTAGTGAAGCATGAAGCGGCGACGAAGGTCGCCTTCCAGCGTGTCCATGCGCTGCGCGTCACGGTCCGTACCGAGCGTGCAGGTCACGAGGCACTGCGTCTCACCGCGCGTGAAGAGCGAAGAGCCGTGTGCACGAGGGATGAGGCCGACCTCGATCGTGATGTCGCGGACTTCGTCGAGCTTTCGCCCGTCGATGCGCTTGCCTTTCAGAGTCGTCTCACGGATGAGCTCCTTCTTCAGGGCGCTGACCGCGTCTTTGATCACGCCGACCTGGTCGGGGAACTTCGGGCTCAGCTTCTCGACGATCGTCTTCTTGACGGCGTCGATCGCGTCGTAGCGCTCGTGCTTGACCTTGACCATGAACGCGGCGGACATGTCCTTCTTGCCCGCTTTGGCGACCGCGCCCATCACGTCGGCGTCGATCGTCGGCGAGATGAACTCTTTCTTGGTCTTGCCGACGGCCTCGCGCAGCCGGAGCTGCATGTCGAGGACGTCACGCACCGACTTCTGGCCGAACTCCAGCGCGTCGATCATGATGTCTTCGGGCTGCTCGTTCGCGAGGCCTTCGACCATCACAATCGCGGTG
>JBFIHF010000812.1:0-1546 GCA_041601915.1 Bradymonadaceae bacterium | reverse complement strand
TTGCTGCTCGAACGCCGCGGCTTCGAGGTCGTCGTCGCGGATTGCGGCCCGTCGGCGCTCAAACTTCTGGGCGAGCAGTCGTTCGACGTGGTGGTGTCCGACGTGTCGATGACGCCGATGACGGGCCCCGAGCTGCTGGCGTCGATGCGCGCCGGGGCGGACGAAACGCCGACCCTCTTCATGTCGGGCTACAGCGGCGGCGCCGTGGAAGAACTCGACGCGCCGATGCTTCCCAAGCCGTTCACGGGCGTGGAGCTCGAGAGCGCCGTGCATCGGCTGCTCGATCTGCAGGGCAAGTAGCCGCGATCAACGAAATCGATGAATCTCGAGGTGCGACGGGAACTGCTGGGGCAGTTCCATTGGCGGCGCGATCCCGAGGAGCACCTGCTGCAGCTCCTGCGCCCGCTGGGCGAGGTCGGCGGGCGGTGGGTCCGTACAGCGGCGCCCGAGCTGGGCGTTCACGAACCGCATCGCGCGGCCGTGGGGCCCACCCCGCACCGTGCACGCCTGGTACATCGCCGTGGCAGGGCTGTCGCTCCACGCGAACGAGGCGACGTAGGCGGACAACTCCGCGCGGGTCGAGCGATGCATGCGCGCGGGGCAGCCCGGGCACGACGCCGGATCGTCCAGACGACCGAGTTCGAGCTCGTCGGCGACGTGGCGAGCCTCGTGCAGCGCGATCATTCGCGTCAGCCACGCCACCAGCGCCTCGAGGGCCTGTTTCGTCGTGTCGGACTGCAACGCTTCGGACGCCGCGCGCAGGGCGTCGGCCTCGGCGAACGTCATCGTCGGGCACGGCTGGATCTTGTCGCGCTCGGCATAGGCGTCGAGCCGATCCAACGTCCGCGGGTTCATGCCGTCCCACGCGATCGTCCCGAACTGCATGGTGTTGCCGCAGCTCCTTCGGTCGAGAACCGACGCCACCGTATCGAGGATCGCACGGCGGTGAATCGCTGCGCCGGCCAGTGTCGCCACGGTGGACGCACCGAGGCCGACTTCTGCCTCGGCCCTTATCGCCGTCGCATACGCTTGCGCCAGGGGCTCGGCGGGCTGCGTTTCGGCGTGCAGCATCAGCCAGACGTCGTCGGTCGCGAGATCGAGGATGCGGTCGGTGACCACGATCGCTGTCCCGCCGCGGTGGGCAACGCCGAGGTAGCTCTCGACGATGTTCGTGCGGTCGATGCGCTGCAAGATGACGGTCGGAACTTCGAGATCTCCCACCACGACGGACGGCGAGGCGAGGTGGCGGTAGAACTCGCAGATCAGCGCCGGCCCAGCGGGGGTGCCCGACACGCTGCCCGTCACGTAGAACGGCTCGTCGAGCTCTTTCAAACGTGCATTCCATCGCGCGAGCAGCAGCTCGTAGGGGGGCCGGACGTCCGCATCGACGGGACCGGCATCGACGGAGCCAGCGTCGGTCTCGGCCACTGGTGCCCTGGCGATCGCGCCGTTCTGTGCCGCGGCATGGAGCTCGTCCGCCACAACGCGCAGCGCATCATCGGTCAGGGCCTCGCGCAGTGCGGCGAACTGTGCCGGCGCGTCGGGG
>JBFIHF010000811.1:0-1549 GCA_041601915.1 Bradymonadaceae bacterium | reverse complement strand
GGTCTACCACTACGACAGCGGTGCCGGCGCGTTTTCGCGGCAGAACAGCTTCACCGGTCAGCCGGCGTGCGCCGCGAAGCGGACGGCGCTGGGCTCGTACGGACTCTGGGACCCGCCGAACAACCGGTACGCGATCGGCTACCACAGCGTGCCCGGACTCATCGACCGCGCTTCGCAGTCCTGCATCGAGTACACGATCGTGCCCTGATGTCGGACGAGTTCATCACCGCGCTTCGCCCAGCGATCGTCAGTCGAATGGCATCATGGTGAGTTCGGCGCCCGCGACGATCACGACGTCGGCCGCTCCGTCTCCGTCGACATCACCCGGCGTCACCAGCCGAGCGCCAGGGAGGTCCTGCTCGAAGACCCGGAGGCCATCTCCATCGAGCCGGCGCCACACAAGCACCACGGATCGCAGACCGCACCGTGAGAAGGGTTCCTCGTGGACCGTCACGAGCTCATCGAGTCCGTCGGCGTCGTGGTCCGCGAGGGCCACACGGGTCACCGCGGACGTCACCGGTCCCTGGGCGCAGTTGCGAAACGTCTCGAAGCCTTCCTCGCTGGCATAGAACAGTGTCCAGCAGCCAGACGCTTCGCCGGCGACGATGTCCGGGCGCCCGTCGCCGTTCGCGTCGCCAACGGCCAGCGACTCTGCGAACCCGTCCACCGCCTCGGTCGGCGCATCGAGGCGTTCGAATCTGTCCAAGCGATCGCCACCGCCGTACACAATGTAGACGCCCCGTTCGGCACGAAGGACGAAGTCGCTGAAGCCGTCGTCGTCAAAGTCGGCCGGACCGGCCACTGCGGGGCCCATGATCTCGCGCCCGTACTGCGCCTGGACTCGCGAGTCCTCTCGATCGGTTCCGCCAAACACCACCGCGACGTACTGCCCGAACTCCGACGACACCGCGACATCGCCGTACCCGTCGCCGTCGACATCGCCCACCGCCGTGACCGTGGTGCCGATCCCCCCATATCCGGGCTCGAACACCACGTCGAAACGCCCTCGAACGTAGTCCGGGGACAGGGTGACGGAGTTGTTGTCAGCCTGCCCGAGCGCCAACCAGTCGATGCCGGTCCCGTTGTGGTCAACCGCGGCGACCGTCGTCGCGATCCAGCTCTGCTCGTCGGCCGTGCCGCCGTCCCAGATTCGAGGATACTGCAACTCGGCGCCGCCGTATGCGATGCCGACGAGAGGGGGTCCGTCGGTGGGCATTGTCGCGACGTCGGCGTAGCCGTCTGCGTCGAGATCGACGCGCATCCCCCAATGCCCCGTGACCTCCCGATCCTCCGCGCCCGCGCTGACCACGAACGAACGACCGAAACTGCGCTCGCCGTTGCGCTCAACCGCCCACCAGTACAGGCCCGGTGCGAGCGCGGAGCGCAGCGTCGTGTCACTCGCGGCGCCCACCTCCACGCGACGTAGGGGCTCGCTGCACCATCGGTCCGGACAAATCAACACGGCGGCATCGCCTCCGCCAGGCGCCCACGCAAAGCGCGGCGTGCTGTCCGGTGTCGTGACGCCGTGCGGCGGGAACACGGGACGGAG
>JBFIHF010000810.1:0-1565 GCA_041601915.1 Bradymonadaceae bacterium | reverse complement strand
GTCGTGATGGCGACCCCCGATGCCGAGCGCGGGAGCACGGAGGTCATCGTGTCGGCCCCCGACAACCGAGGCGTGCTCGCCCAGATTACCGGCGCGATTTCGTCGCTCGGCCTCAACATCCTCGACGCCCGGATCACAACGACATCCAGCGGTCGCGTCCTCGATATCTTCCAGGTCGCACAGCACGGCGGCGCGTCACACGTGCTCGAGCGCGCCGAACAGGCCGCCGTGACCGACGACGCGCGATTGCGGCGACTCAAAGAGCGACTGCTCGCCGTGGTTCAGGGCGAACGCACGGCTGACGAGTTCTTGAGGCAGCGGCAGGCGGAGCAAAAGCTGTCGCCCCGCACGACGCCCGAAGTCGAGACGCTCGTCGAGGAGATCGTCGACCTCAGCGACGACTACACCGTCGTGCAGGTCAAGGCGCCCGATCGCATCGGATTGCTCTACGACATCGCGCGGACCCTGTCGGGCTGCGAGGTCAACATCTGCTTGTCTAAGATCGACTGCGTCGGCACCCAGGTCATCGATACGTTTTATCTCGAGACGCTGGACCATCGCCAACTGGAGCCCGATCAGGTCGCGACGGTCATCGACGAACTGCGAGCCGCCGTGCGACCCGAGGTATCGAGCCCGGCGTGAGGGGCTCGCGCCTCCGTGCCTGCGGCGCGCGTGTCACGGTTTAGGCCGCGCATGACCCCGTAACCCCGCATTCTGTGGTCCGCGACCGGTTGGCCCGGAACTTGATAGGTGTCACCTCGGTACGTAGGAGGTGGTGATGAAAATCGAATTCGCAAAGCTCTTCGCCCTGAGCATCTCGACTCTTCTTTTCGCGTGTGGTGGCGACGATCCGTCCGCGCCCGGCCCTGGTGACGGTGATGACGAACCGGCCACCTCCACGCGGATCGAGCGCGCGTCGCTCGAAGCGGCGGTGCCCGCGAACGGCGCCGTGGTTCGCGGCGACTTCTTGCTCGGCGCGATCGTCGATGCCCAGAACCCGGTCGTCGTTCGATTCCTCATCGATGGCGTCGAGGTCGGCATCATCAACGAGCACCCCTATCAGTTGGCCCTCACTTCCTGTGATCTCACCGTCGGCAATCACGCCTACGTCGTGATGATTGAGGACGAGGCGGGGAATCGAGATCACGCTGAGCAGTTCTTCGAGACGAACTGCGACTGAAGCGGACTACGGGCGTGGCGGAATCGCTGCCGCGGTGTGCAGCACCGCGTGAGCGGCACGGCGCCCGAGCCACGGAGCGACGACGACCCGTTCGGCGTTGCGCCAGTAGATCTGCTCCAGCACGGGCGGGGCGAGCCCGATCGGGTTGACCTTCCAGGCGCCTTGAATCGGCACGGGATGGTCGATCGGTGCGCCGGTTCCTTCGAAGTACTGGAAGTGCTTGGTGTAGAACGGCTCGATGTCTTCGAGCTTCGGCGGCGTCTCCGAGATCGAGCCCAACGTCAGCCGCAGCCGAGGATGCCCCAGCGGTCCCGGCACGACCCCCATCATGATGTCGGTGGCGAACATCACCCGCGCGGCATGGCGCGTGAAAAACCCGCGCATC
>JBFIHF010000809.1:0-1565 GCA_041601915.1 Bradymonadaceae bacterium | reverse complement strand
TTGTTGGACGGATTGCAGCGACGTCAGCACGCGCAGGTAGTCGAGCGACCCGCTCCGGTAGCGCTCACGGGCGAGGTCGAGGGCGATCTGCGCCTTCTGTCGCTGGGCTTCGAGATGTTGAAGGAACTGTTCCTGACTGGATTCGAGCACCATCGCGTTATGTACGTCGGCGATCGCCTGGACCACGACCCTGGCGTACGCCCACAGACGCTCTTTGGCGGCGGCTTCGGCCTGGGCCTGCACGGCGTCCTTGCGCCCGCCCTGCCACACGGTTTGAGCGACGCTGCCTGTGATAGCCCAGAACACGTGGTCCACGAGTTCGCCGAGCGCTCCCGCCTGCAGAAACGTGCTCGCCGACAGGTTCAGCTTCGGGAGTTTGTCGCGGACCGCGGCGGCCGTGCGCGCATCGGCGCTCAGCAGGCGCAGATGCGCGGAGCGAATGTCGGGGCGGCGCTCCAGCAGCGCCCCGGGCGCGCCGGCACCGGGCAGCGGCGGCAGCGGCGGCAGCTCGGCGGTCACAATGCCGGGCCCGTCACTGGGCGCTTTGCCGAGCAGGACCGCGAGCCGGTTGCTCGCCACGGCTTGTCGGCCTCCGATCAGCGCCAGCTGGCCGCGCAGATTCTCGAGTTGCTGGTCCTGCTGATTGACGTCGAGCGCCGTCGCGACCCCCTGGCTCATCCGCAGCTGCGTGAGCTCGAGGTACTTCTGCGCGATCTCGATCTGGCCGTCGAGCAGTCGCGTCTTCTCCTGCTGGGCCACGACGTCGAACCATGCTTCGGCGACCTGCGACGTAATCGAGATCGCCATCGACTCGACATCGGCACGCGCGGCTTCGGTGTCGTACCCGGCGGCCTGCCGCTGGGCGGCGAGCCGACCCCAGAGGTCGACTTCGTACGAGGCGCCCAGCGAGACGCGGTAGTTCGTACCGACATCCGGCGACGCTTCGACCGTGGGCGGACCACCGGCGGGGTCGGGCACGAGTTGCTGAACGAGCTGGCGCTGAGCACCGGCGCTGACGTCCGCCGAAATGCCGGGGAACATCGAGGCGCGCGCCTGACCGCGAATCGCTTCGGCCTGTTCGAGTCGTGCCCACGCCTGGCGTAGATCGAGGTTCTCGTCGAACGCACGATCGACGAGCCCTTCGAGCTCCGGGGAGCCGAAGTCCGAACACCAGCGTTCCAGCGTCGGCCCCGCTTCGACGCTCATCTCGCCGTAGGACGCCGGGACGGCGACGACGCGATCGGTGGTCTCGGCGTACTGCGCCCCGGTGCAGCTCACCGACAGTGCGAACACCATCGCGATCGAGGGGCGCTTCAGCGTCTTGAGTGAGAACTCACTCATTATTCGCCCCCACACCACGGATGAGGTTATCCACGATCCCGCGCACATACGTCTCTTTAGGCATCGGCATGATCTCGTTGAGCCCCGCGAATTCTGAAAATGCGTAGTGGTGAGTCGTCGCAAGAAGCACCCGCGCGGCGATTTCGGGATCGGACATTCGGATGCTGCCATTGGCCCGAAGATGCGCGAAATAGTTCGCGATGGCGCGGAGACCTTGGACCGGC
>JBFIHF010000808.1:0-1571 GCA_041601915.1 Bradymonadaceae bacterium | reverse complement strand
CCTTGCCGGGCTCGTTGGAACACGCGGTGGCGAATGCGACAGCGATGAGGGCGACGCGGACCAGGCTCATGCAACCTCCAATGACTTCAACCGTTCCAGAGGACCGATGGCGGCGCAAACGAAAACCACCACCGGGCGGGCGCGACCACGAGCGTTAGAGGTTCAACTTCTTGAACACGCGCTCGGGAATCGCGCGGATGATCCCCATGATGGGTCGCCAGAACCTGGGATAGTACAGCACGTCGCGCCCCCGTTGCTGAGCGGCAAAGATCGCGTGGGCCGCGGCCTCGGGCGAGGCGATCGGCAGCGGCGTCTCCATGCCGTAGGTCATACTCGTGTCGACGAAGCCGAGTTTCACGGTCAGCACGCCGACGCCATGTTCGGCGAGCCGATTTCGTAGTCCGCCGAGGTACAGGGTGAACGCTCCCTTGGCCGAACCATACAAGTAGTTCGACTTCCTTCCGCGCTCCCCCGCCACGGACGAAATCCCCACAATACCCCCCGCTCGCCGTTCTATCATGCGCTCGGCGAGCGTTTCGCAGATGGAGATGGCGCCGGTGTAGTTGACGTCGATCACGCGTCGCGCGGCTTGAATGTCACGCTGGGAATCGTCTTGATCCCCCATCGCGCCGAACGCGAGAACGGCCACGTCGATCGGGCCGAGGTCGCGCTCGACCGCGTCGACAAACTCGGCATGCCCGTCGAGGTTCAGCGCATCGAAGGCGCCGAACAGCGCCGTCACGTCGTGACGAATCGCGAGATCGGCGGCGATCCGCTGCGCCTCGTCGACGTTGCGCGCGGCGATGAAGAGATCGTGTCCGGCGCGCGCATACTGCGACGCGATCGCGCGGGCGATGGGAGAGGTGGCTCCGAGGATCAACGCGCTCATCAGGACAACCCCAGGCGACGGCCAAGATCAGACTGAAACACGTGGTCGGGGTCCCACTCGTCGCGGACCCGCTTCCACTCTTCCCACGCGGGGTACATCTGCCGAAACGTCTCCTTCGGCAGACGGGCGTCCTTGCCGAGGTACACGCGCCCCCCGTCCTCGAGCACGATCGCATCGAGGCGGTCGAACAGCCGAAACAGGTCGTCGCCGACGTTGGCGAAGTCCAGCGCGAGCGTCGTTCCGCCCATCGGAAACGAGAGGCCACCGTGGTCGCGGTCCCCAAACTTCTTGATCACGGCGAGAAACGACGCGAGGCCGCTGCCGGAGATCTCGTCGAGGCAGGTGCGAACGACCTCTTCGCTCGGAACCACCAGCTGGTACTGCAGGAAGCCCCGCTTGCCGTACAGATAGTTCCAGTTGGGGACGGCATCGAGCGGGAAGAAGAACGGCAGATAGTCGACCGCCGCGCTGCGGCGCCCCGCCGGCTCCTTGCGAAAGTACGCCTCGTTGAACAGGCGCATCGTGGTGCTGTTCACCCAGACATCGCTCTCGAGGCCCCGACCGTCGACGACCTGGCCGATGAGCTCCACCAGTCGGTCGGCGGCGCCCTGCTCCACGGACACGCCCGGATCGGCGTGCCGGCCGCGCATGTAGATCCCACGGCCCATCGCGGCGCCGGTCT
>JBFIHF010000807.1:0-1571 GCA_041601915.1 Bradymonadaceae bacterium | reverse complement strand
TCTGCGCGTTGGCGATGCTCACTGTGGTTCTCTCCCGGCTGCCGGGTCTAGACTTCAGCGTCTGGCATGTCGATGAGGCCTTCAACGTCGTCATCGGCGACATGATTCGCGCAGGCGCGGTCCCATACCGGGACGTCGTCGACCACCGCGGGCCGGCCACCTACTACGTCTTCGCGCTCGTCCGAGCGATGTCGGAGGCGTTGGGTATCGACTCCCTCGTCCTGTTGCGCAGCGCGCTGATCGCGCTGGTCGTCGCGCTGACGGGCGGTGTCTGGACGATCGCGCGCCGCAACTTCGGGGCCGCCGGGGCGGCGGCTGCCACGCTGGTGTTCGCCGGGGTTTCGAGCGCCGGACAGTTCGACGAGATGATCGCGTTTCATACCGAATGGGTCGTCACCGCCGCGACGCTGCCCGCGGCGCTGTTGACGCTCACCGCCGTGCAGCGCAGCGGCGCGGCGCGATACGGCAGACTCGGATTGGCCGGCGTGCTGTTTGCGGTCGGCTTCCTCGCCAAGCAGAGCGCAGGGCTCGAGGCCGCCGCCGCCGGGCTGTTCATCACCGTGAGTTGGATCGCCCAGAGCACCAGTTCGGTCTCGAGGCGCGCGGTACTCGCCGGCTGGGCCCGCGATGCGGCGGCGATGCTGCTGGGGTTTCTCGCGGCCCTCGGCCTCGTCGCCGCAGCCCTCACCTCCCACGGCGCCCTCGACGACGCGTGGTTCTGGTTCTGGAGATACAACACCGAGTACTACGGGCCCGCGTACCCGATGACGGAGCGCACCGGCCTGCTCGGCATCCCCTTCCTGCCGCTGCGTTACCCCGTGACCGCCTGCCTTGCCGCGTTGGTGGTCGCTGCCGCGCTGGTCCGCCGACGCAATGCCGTACAGACGTGGTTGACGCAGGCGTGGCGCGACCATCCCACGGCTTTCTACGTGCTGGGATGGTTGCTCGCCGCATTCCTGGGCGCTGCGCTGTCCGGTCGCTCGTTCCCGCACTACGTGATCCCGGTCTACGCGCCACTGGCAATCGCCGCGGGCTTCGTTCTCACCCGAATGGAAGCCGACCTCGTGTCGGACCGCTCGCCCCGAGGGCGTCTAGCGATGCGGATGGCTCCGGTGGCCGGTCTCGTCGCGCTGATGGTGTTCGCGTATCGGCCCGCGGTCGAGATGCCCGGCGAGCCTCTCTCCGTCGGGCCGATCGAGCACGACGCGTTCCTGTCGACGCGATTGCACGCCCCGTTGGCCGCGCGGCCGACGATCGCGCAGAGCATCCAGATCGTCGGCGAAGTGCGCGAGGTCCTGCAGGCCGAGAGCAGCCCGTCCGATCCGATCTTCGTGTGGGGGCTCGCCGCGGACTTCTACATCGACCCTGGGCGCCCGATGGCCACGCGATTCGTGTACTGCACGGTCGTCGCCGGCATCATCCCGCACACCTACGGTCGGCCGGTCGAAGGCAGCTGGGAGATGCTCGCGTCGGACTGGACAGCGCACCCGCCGAAGGTCGTCATCGACACGTCCCCGAGCGGTCTGGAGGGCTTCGATCGCCGCTTCGAACCCACGACGTTCGGCGCGACC
>JBFIHF010000806.1:0-1572 GCA_041601915.1 Bradymonadaceae bacterium | reverse complement strand
CCGCGGTGTGCCCGCGATGCGGTCGCGCAGGTCGTGGCCTCAGCCCATCTTGAACCCGCCGTCCACGGCGATGATCTGGCCGGTGACGTAGCTCGCGGCGTCCGAGCAGAGGAACGCGACGACGGCCGCGACCTCCGCCGGGGTGCCGAGGCGCTTCAACAGAATGCGGCGCTCGAGCTCCTGGGGTGCCAGTGCCTGGAGGTCGCGGGTCATGTCGGTCGCGATGATGCCTGGCGCGACCGCGTTGACGCGGATGTTGCGGGGGGCGAGCTCGACGGCGAGGGCGCGTGTGAAGGCCTCGATGGCGCCTTTGGAGGCCGCGTAGTTCGACTGGCCGCGGCCGGGTTTCTGTGCGGCGACGCTCGAGACGTTGACGATCGCGCCACGGCGTTGGCTGACGAAGTGGCGGCTCGCCGCGCGGCACATGCTCGCGACGCCGCCGAAGTTCACCGCCATTACATCGTCAAAGTCCGCGGCTTCGCTGGCGCCGAGCAGCGTGTCGCGGGTCACGCCCGCGTTGCAGACGAGGGCGTCGATACCACCCGCGTCGGCCACGAAACGCTGAACGAGCTCGCTACAGGTCTCAGGGTCGGCGATGTCGCCGCCGAGTAGGATCGCGCGGCCACCCGCTTCGGCCACCGCCAGGGCGGTTTCGCGCGCGGCATCTTCGTTGCCGAGGTAGCCGATCCCCACCACCCCGGCGGGCGCCATCGCCACCGCGATCGCTCGCCCGATGCCACGCGAAGCGCCTGTGATGAGGGTCTTCACGGGTTTATTGTCGCTGGAAGGTCATCCGCACCGCGCGGCCTTCCTCGCCCCATGGCGTGACGTTCGTCATCTGGAACACCAACGCGCCATCGGGGCGACACGCGAGCGTCGTACGCCATCGCCAATCGCCGTAGCCCGGCGCGGAGTATCCGTGCTGCACCGCCACGATGCCCCACGCGTCGGGGACGGTCTCACACTCCGCGCCCGTCTTCTGGTGCCACGAGTCGACCCATGTCGCGCCGCCGTCGCGCACGGTGAACACACCCTCCTGCGGCTCCCCGTCGTAGGACCACGTGTAACGCATGGTGTTCCCGTCGATTACCGCGGCGCACTCGCACTCGTGCACTTCGTTGCCCAGCGGATCGAGCCACAGTTCCCCTTTGCCCGCCCACGAACCTGCCAGATCTTCGAAAGTCATCACGCCTCCCTTGATGAACGTTGGATTTACACCGCGCGCCGCCCATCGGCAACGGACCTCGGGCATGCTACAGATCCGCGATGACCTCGCCCCTCGCCAGACCGCCCGTTGGGCCTGTCGCGACGCAGTTGCGCGACGCCTGGTACGTCGTCGCGCGGTCGTCGGACCTCAGAGGCGCGCCGATCGAGCGGACAGTCGCGGGTCAGCGACTCGCGCTGTTTCGAGGCCCCAAGACGGTCCACGCCGTCGCGGCCCAGTGTCCGCACCGCGGGGCCAACCTCGCCGAAGGCAGTGTCATCGATGGGTGCGTGCGCTGCCCGTATCACGGCTGGTCGTTCGACGGGTCCGGGCGCTGCGTTCACATCCCGTCGAATCCTGCAGACCTG
>JBFIHF010000805.1:0-1576 GCA_041601915.1 Bradymonadaceae bacterium | reverse complement strand
TCGTCGTGACGAACGCGTCGATCCTGGGCGGGCTCGTCGCCGAGAAGCTCCTGAAGCTCGGCGGCCCGAACTTCTCCAAGGTGATCTTTGCGAACTCCGGCGCCGAGGCGACCGAAGTCGCGATTCGATTCGCGCGCTACGCGACCCGCAAGCGCCGGTTCCTCGCGCTGGAAGGCGCGTTCCACGGACGCACGTACGGCGCGATTTCGCTGTGCGGCTTCCCGCAGATGAAAGAGGGCATGGATCCGATCATGCCCACCGTCACCCCGATCCGCGCGAACGACGTCGCGCAGTTGCGCCGCGAGCTGTCGCGCAACGACGTCGCCGGCGTGTTCATGGAACCCGTGCAAGGCATGACATGTGAGGTGCTCAGCATCGACTACATGCGTGAAGCCGAGATTCTGTGCGATGAGTTCGGCGCGATCCTCGTCGCCGACGAAGTCCAGACGGGCCTTGGCCGCACCGGCGAGTGGTTCGCGACGACCGGCAACGGCATCCGTCCGGGCATGATCACCGTGTCGAAGACCCTGTCCGGCGGCGTCGCCCCGGTCAGCGCCGTGATGATGCGCGAGGACGTGTACGAGCGCGTCTTCGACAAGTTCACCTCCGGCCCGATCTACTTCTCCACGTTTGCAGAGAACAACGCGTCGATGGCCGCGAGCCTCGCCACGATCGAGACGCTCGAGAAGCTGCGGGCGCCGCAGAAAGCCGAGAAGCTGGCGAAGAAGTTCCGCACCGGATTGGCCGAGCTCCAGCAGAAGTACGACATCATCGACCGGATTCAGGGCAAAGGCCTGATGATGGCGATCTACTTCAAGGAGTCCGACAAGCTGGGGCTCAAATTCCAGCAGAAGCTGCTGGGCGTCGCCGACGCCGGCGCGTTTGGCGCCGCCGTGAACGTCGACATGTTCACGCGCCAGCGCATCCTCGTGCAGCTGCCAGGACCCGCCGCGAATGCGATCAAGATCCTGCCGCCGGTCGTCGTGACCGACGAGGACATCGAGTACTTCCTCGCCGCGTTCGAGGACACCCTCGCGGGCTACTACGAGGCCAAGGGCAGCCCGATCGCGTCGATCAGCCGCGGCGTCGTCAATCAGGCCGCCAAGTCGATTTCGAAGCTGCTGCCGGCCGGCCTGATCCCGCCGGTGTTCAACAAGGCTGTTCAGCCGCCGGAGGTCAGCCTCATCGCGCAGGAACACGCCGCGAGCACGACCCCTAAAAAAAAAAGTCGTCGAGATGTGAAGGCATCTTCGAGTTCGACGACTACGGCGGAGACCTAGTCGACCACGCCGACGTGATCATCGTCGGCTCCGGCGCCGGTGGCGGCATTCTCGCCGAACAGCTCGCCGAGAAAGGGAAGAAGGTCCTCGTCGTCGAGGCCGGACCGTACGTGCGCCCCGAGGAGTTCCGGCGGGACATGTCGCACACGTTCTCACACTACTTCTGGGAAGGCGGGATGCGCGCGCTGCGTGGCAACGCGATGCTGCCCACGATGCAGGGACGCTGCCTCGGCGGCACGACGGTGTTCAACTCCGCGATCTGCATGCGCCCCAGCGAGCATGCGATGGAGCTTTGG
>JBFIHF010000804.1:0-1580 GCA_041601915.1 Bradymonadaceae bacterium | reverse complement strand
CTCGCCGCTGCCCCCCGAGACCAGCGCGAGGACATCGGACTTCGCGAGGCTCAGGTGGTACTTGCCGCTGTTGTCCGGTGCGGGCGTCAGAATCGGGATCGGGTCCACGCGCTCGGGCTTGGGCACCCCTGCCGAAGCGACTGCGTTGTCCAGAGGCGAAGGATTGCAGGCCATACGTGTGGCATCGGCGTCGCCGAGGGTCATCACGCAGTCGAATGCGCCGTCGCTCGTCGCGAGCAGAATCGTCAGGATCGGTTGAACGGGGGCGTTCATCGTGCGCAGAAACGTGTGCGAGGTCAGCGATATGGCGAAGATTTCTGCGTCGGACCGGATGGAGGCCTCGGCCTCCACCACCGGGACCGCGCGGCGCGTCGAGGGGTCGATCCGAACCGCGGCGCCGTACACCGCGATGGTCCCTCCATCGCTGGTGGCGTGCGCGATCGACGCAGTCCCGAGCTGCGGCATGTCGCCGAGCCTGGCCACGTCGGTGGGCGGGCCCGCGTTGGCAATGTGCGAGGTCTCATTGAGTTGCTGGAACGGGTTCTGGGGCTTGAATCGCGCGTTCAACGGCGCCCCGCAACTGACCTTCGTCGCGTTGAGAGGCGCGTAGGTCTGGCCAGAGCTGACGTCGGCGCCCGGGTCGGCGGTGTCGGTCACCATCGCGTCCCCGGCGTTCCCGGCGTCGGGAACCTCGTCGGCGTTCTTCCCGAACAAACATCCGCTCAAAAAGAGCACCGCGAGCGCGGAGAACTGATGGCGTTGCATGGCACTTTCCGTGGCGAGGGGTGGCGCTGGTCATTGAGTGAGGCGTGTCCTGCCACTGTATGACAGGCCCCCATCATCACAAAGGCGCAAAACTGGGGCAAATTCGCGCCGCACTACGCGCGACGCGGCCGGTTCGCTATGATGCCGCGGAGGACGACATGAACAAGATCGCCGCATTCTTCTGGAGGACTCGAACCGGGCGCATCTTGCTCGTCGTTGGCGCAGCCATGGGCGTGGCCTATGGATTACGCGTCGCGCTGGTGGACCTCCCGGCGATGCGCGCCAAGGAAGCCGCCCGAATCGGCGCCGCAACGCTCGAAGAGATGGGCGAGCGGCTCGCCGATGCGTTGGACACCGCCGAGGACAAGCCCCTCGACCTTCCGACGCTCACCGAGTGGTATCCGGCGAACGTGCCGTGTGCGGCGGACGCCCCACTCCCGATGCCGCGCGAGGCGGTGTGGGACGTGCTGGGACTGCCCGCCGATGATTCGCGGACGAAGTTCCAGTATCGCTTTCAGAAAAATGGGGCGGGCTACGAAATCCGCGCGCGACGCGACAGCGATTGCGACGGTCTGTACGCGGTGTGGCTACTGAGCATGAGTAGCTCGGGGGTTCTGGGCCGTGAAGTCACGGCCCAGAACATCCAAGAGTAGGCTCAGTCTTCGCTGTCGGCTGCCTGATCCTGAAGCGCTGCTTTGCGCGACAGGCGGATCTTGCCGCTGCGGTCGATCTCGAGGACCTTGACGAGCACTTCGTCGCCTTCCTGCAGGACATCTTCGACGCGCTCGACGCGACCGTCGGTCAGCTCGCTGATG
>JBFIHF010000803.1:0-1580 GCA_041601915.1 Bradymonadaceae bacterium | reverse complement strand
TGATGCGCAACGGCGTCACGTCCACGTGGGCGCCGAGGTCGGAGAGCTTCTGCTCGACCCATCGCGTCACGATGAGGTGTTCGGTCGCGGCGACGAACGCCTTTCGGTTCTCGTCGATCTTGGCGTCGAACTGCGCGCGATCCGCGTCGGTTGCGCCGAGCACGCGGACCACGAATGCGCGCTCCCGCGACAGGAACGGGGCCGTTGTCTCGCCGACCTTCGTGGCGTAGGTGGTCTCGATGACCTCCTCCGCGAGTCCGTGCTTGGGCAGCGGGCCGCGCGGATTGTTGGGGAACGTCGAGACCTGGATCTCCAGTCCGTCGATCGCCTCAATCGCCTTGCGCAGCGCGTCGGTGAGCTCCGTCCCCTTGTGTTGGGCGACGATCTTCGCTGCGCGGTCGAGCTTTGCGGCGACGGACGGAGCGACCGCCGTGGTCCGCAATAGCTCCGAGGCGATCTCGCGGCGCAGCGGGCGCGTCATCTCCGGCAGCTTCGACTCCTGAAAGCCGACCACCTTCCACGCGTACGCGCCCCGCGCGCCTCCGCCCGTCCAGCCCACTTCGCCGGCATTCATGCCAAATGCCTTCGCGTTCTCACCGCGCACCAGTTGGGAGTCGAGTTCGAACGTCAGATTGAGCTCTTTCGCGACGGTCGCGGGCTGAACGCCCTTGCGCAGTAGCTTCGCCGCCTCCTCCAACTCAGCATCCGACGCGTTCTTGCCCGGCTCGGGCTTGACGATGTTGAGCCGTACGCGTTTCGGGATCCGATACTGGGCGGGGTCCTTCTGGAACTTGGCGTCGATCTCGTCGGCGTGGTCGACCATCCACTGATCGATCTCCTCCGAGGTGGGCAAGTTCCGGCTTGCGACGATCATCGCCGAACGGGTCGTGTTCTGGAACCGGTAGGTCTCCCAGATCTCGTCGTCGGGGATATCGTTCACCATCGCCGCCGCCAGCATCCTGTTCCCGAGTTCGTCCCACGCGACTCGCAACAGTTGCGCGGTCGTGAGCCCCAGCGTACCCAGTGCAGCCTCCAGCGCCTTGGGATCGTCGACGAGCTGTCCAAATCGCCCCAGCCGCGGATGTTCCCGCAGGTAGCCGTGCAATTCGGGCGTCGACGGTCGCAGGTTGCGGCGCTCGAGCTCGGCGGCGATCACCTTCTGCGACAGCAGTGATCGCGCCATCGTGACATGGACGTGGGGTAGGGCGAGCCGTTCGGGAGGCAGCTCCGTCATCTCGTCCGGGGCGAACAGCAGGCTGATCGCCGACGCCTCTTCGAAATCGCCGACGGTCACTTTGAAGTCGCCGGCGGTCGCGATCGTGGTCTGCGCGGTCGGCATCGGCCCGTCGTCCTTGACGATCTTCGGCGTCGGCTTCATCACCTCGGCCGGGGGGGCCTCGGCCACGATCGGCTCCGCGGCTGGCGGCGTGGGTAGTTTCGGCTTCTCGCACGCCGTGATCGCCAGCACGAGCAGTCCCACACCGATGCTGCCACTTCTTGCCATGCTGAGGCCCGTTTGTTAGAAGGCTCGACCGCCGTGCCGGCACGATCGCAGGCATGGCCCGATTCGTAAAGAAACG
>JBFIHF010000802.1:0-1582 GCA_041601915.1 Bradymonadaceae bacterium | reverse complement strand
TGACGGAGTGGTCGATGCGGCAGGCGTTGGCGTTGAGCCCTCCGGTCCCGGAGCCGCAGGTGGGCGTGGTTGGTGGGAGGCGGGCGGCATGAGCTTGGTGTGGGTTGGGGTGGATGTGTCCACCCGGAAGCTCGCGTTCGTCGCGCACACCAGCACGGGCCTCGTCCACTACATGGCACGGCCCCTCGACGGGACGCTGCGCGGGGCGCGCCGGTTGCATCACGCCCGCCAGGTCGCGGAACGCACCGCGCGCTCCATGTTCCCCGACGCCGCCTGCGTCGCGGTCGAACTGCCGTTCACCCCGCACCAAAACATCGCCCTCATGGGCGTCGCCGCGGTGACGTTGGAGGCGGTGCAGGCCGCTGTCCCCGGCGCGGTCGTGCTCGACGTGAACACGGGGGTGTGGAAGCGGGACACCGTTGGTTTCGGTAACGCGAGCAAGGAGCATGTGATGTTGCACGCCCGGGCGCAGGGCTATGACGGCGAGGATCAGGACGTCGCTGACGCTTGGTGTATCGCGGAGTTCGCGCGTGAGGCGTGGCTCCGTGAGGCCGAGGAGGTGGCGGCATGAGCGAGCCCGTCTGCAAGCACTGTGGAGCGAGCGCCGACCGCATCTACGCCGAGGTCACATGCACCGGCTGGGTGGCGGCATGACCGGTAACGCGGACTGGATGAACCCGTACGCGCCGACGCGCGAAGGCCGACCGGTTCTACTGGTGGACCGGAACTATTCGCGGTGCGGCGCGTGCGGCAAGGACGCCCTGCCCACGCAGGAGCGGCACGACGACGTGATCGGTTACAGGCCCGGTCCCGGTTGCGGGGTGCGGTGGACGCACATCAAGGCGTCGTGTGTCGGCCCCGGTATCGACGCGCGCCTGCGTGAGATGCGCCCAGACTTGACCCTGATCCCCAGCGAGGTGCGGCATGAGCGGTGAGGCGAGCGTGCTCGACGTGCTGCTGTGGGTGTTCCAAGCGATCGGCGCGCTCTCCCTGGCGACCTTCCTGCTCATGGTCGCCTGGACGGTCTGGTTCTGGTTGCAGGAGCGGCGGGAGCGGGATGCGCGGTGGGCTGAGTTCGAGCGGTGGGTCAACGACGAGGGAGCCACACGATGAGCCACAAGACCCTGCCGGACCTTCTCGCGGAGTGGGCCGACAAGTGGGAGGTCAAGGTGCCGCGCGGCCATGTTCTCGCGTGCCGCACCGCACGAACCGCCTACGACTACGTGTGGCGGGACGGTGTGAACACCGCACCAGGACCAATCAACCACAGGAACAAGGACGCGTGTCCTTCGGGGTTCGGGGATGGGTTGTGTGTCGCTCGGTCGTGGTCTGGGATGGCGTCTGGTGGTGTGAGTGCCGCGTCCGGCTTGCTGCTTTGCACGGTCGCCCCGAAGGACGTGTTGAGCGATCTGGGCGGGGAGAAGTTGCGGTGCGCGCGGGTGACGGTTAGGCGACGGTTCTGGGTGGAGGACGTGAAAGCGAACCTCTCCGGGGCGGACCTCTTCGGGGCGAACCTCTCCGGGGCGTACCTCTTCGGGGCGGACCTCTCCGGGGCGAACCTCTCCGGGGCGTACCTCTTCGG
>JBFIHF010000801.1:0-1583 GCA_041601915.1 Bradymonadaceae bacterium | reverse complement strand
TTCGAGGCGATGCTGTTGAATCGTCGTGGCTTTTTGCGCGGGGTTGCGGCGTCTGCGCTGGTGGTGGCGGTTCCGCCGTTCGCGCAGGGATGCGGACCGAAGGGGGATGATGGGTCGACGCCGTCGGTGGCGGTGATTGGCGCGGGGATAGCGGGGCTGCACTGCGCGTACCGGCTCAAGGGCGATGGGCTGTCGGTGCGTGTGTACGACGCCGCGGATCGGGTGGGCGGTCGGATGTGGACGGACCGGGAGACCTTCGACGGCCTGCATTTCGAACTCGGTGGGGAACTGATCGACTCGAACCACGTCACCATGATCGCGCTCGCCGAGGAGTTCGGGATCGTGCTCGACGACCGATGGGCGGCGGAGCCGCCTGAGATGGTGCGGGAGACGTACTACTTCGCTGATGCGCGCATCACGACGGACACGCTGCTGCAACAGACGATGGCGATCAGTGGCGTGATGGCCGAACAGGTCGACGCTGCCGAGACCGACGACGACGCGTTCGAGATGTACGACAACATGAGCTTGCAGAAATGGCTCGACGACTTCGTGCCCGTCGCGACGTACCCCGAACTGCACAGCGTGCTGCTCGCGGCCTTCATCGGCGAGTTCGGCCTGGAAGCGGACGAGCAATCGGTGCTGAACCTGCATTACCTGTTTGGGTTCGACGCGACGGACGAGTTCCTGATCTTCGGCGAGTCCGATGAGCGGTGGCACACGCACGGTGGCAACGACCTCATCACGACCGCGTTGGCGGACGGCATTGGCAGCGACTCCATCACCACGGGTGCACGGCTCACGCGCGCGGCGGGCGGCGCTGAGGGGCCGTACACCCTGACGTTCGAGGGTGCGCCGGAGGTGACGGTCGACCACGTCGTCTTCGCGCTACCGTTCACGTTGCTGCGCGAGGTCGACCTGTCCGAACTCGCGCTGAGCGACGACAAGCGCGAGATCATTGCGGAGCTGGGCTACGGCACGAACGCCAAGGTGATGGGCGAGTTTTCCTCGCGACCATGGTGGGACGTTCACAACGAGTCCGGCCTGCTCACGACGGACCTTTCGCCGCAGCAAGGCTGGGACACCACGATTGGCCAGGACGTCACATCCGGCGGCGTCTGGACGAACTTCCTTGGCGGCAAGGCGGGCGCCGACAGCGGCGCCGGGACCGCCGCCGCCCGCTTTGAGGCCGTCGTCGGCGATCTCGACACGATCTGGCCTGGGACCCGCGACGCATGGACTGGCAACGCCGTCCGCATGCACTGGCCGACCTTCAAGTGGGCCAAGGGCTCCTACACCTGCTACCGCCCCGGCCAATGGGCCTACTGGTCGCTCGAAGGCGAGCGCGAAGGCAACGTCCACTTCTGCGGCGAGCACTGCTCCCTCGATTTCCAGGGTTGGATGGAGGGCGGCGCCGAAACAGGCGGCCTCGTCGCCGCCGAGATCCTCAACGACCTCGGCATCCGACGCTCAGCCCTCCACTCCCGCGCCATCGCCCCCAAACTCGCCCACCCCCAGAGCTGCTTCAACGCGAGCCGCCCCCGCTGGACGCGGCGGCGGCTCTAGCACTTGGCGTGCGGCGC
>JBFIHF010000800.1:0-1589 GCA_041601915.1 Bradymonadaceae bacterium | reverse complement strand
GCGCTGGACCTTGGCGAAGTGCCCACGGGCTGCGGCATCAAACACACGACCGACTGGGGAATGCAGACGGAGGTCGTGGGGCTCGAGCGTCTTGGGTATGCCGCGTACGTGCCCTCGAAGTACACCGGGTCCGCGCCGGTTCCGCTGATCCTCGCCGTCCACCCGCCGGGGATGTATGGACGCGCGTGGGCGGACCACGTGCGGCTCACGAAGGTCGCCGAAGACCTCAACGCCGTGCTCGTCACGCCGCTGGACAAGGGGATGCGTCCCTGGCTCCGCGATCTGCCGGGCGCAAAGGCCGAGTTTGAGCGGGTGCTCGATCACGCGACGGCGTCATTCTGCATCGATATCGGACGCGTGTTCGGGGTCGGGATGTCGACCGGGGCGCAGGCGCTGTCACTGTTCTCGTGTGACCAACCCGACCGATTCCGCGGGCTCGTACTGGTCGGTCACTGGCTCACGCCGCACACCAAGTGCGACGACCGGCGCCAACCGGCGCTCATGATCGTGAACGGCCTGCTCGATCGCGTCTCACCGATCGAGGGCGGCGGAGGCTGCTACAACTCCGACACGCGTCTGCCGCTCGTGGAAGCCAACGACACGATGCGACGGCGTCGCCACTGCAAGGAGAACTCCACGGAGTGGGTGACCCATCCGGACGGGGATTGCCAGAAGTACGCGGGCTGTGACACCGACTTCATCTCGTGCGAGGTACCGATGGGGGTGCACGGATGGCCTGGCTCGCAGCATTCGGTGGTGCGCTGCGTGGACGAGCTCGGCGAGATCCCCTCGCTGACGCAGTTCCCGACGACGGACCTGCTGCTTCAGTTCCTTCAGGAACAGATCAAGAAGTAGCGGGGCTCAGATCGACCTGCATCCAGAACCGCAGCCAGTCATCGGGCAGGCACAGCAGCTCGCGGTCAAACGAGACGACAAACCAGAGTTTGAACGTCGGGTCGTGTCGGAACTCGTTCCAGATCACGCTGTCGATGGGGAACCGCGCGGCGAGGCGCGTATCGTTCGTCCGCTTGATGTTGACTTCAGCACCCTTGGGCACCAGGCGGAGCTCTTTGGCGTCGCCGGGGCGACCGACCTGACCACGGATCTCCCACGCCCGGACATGCTCGATCATGTTGAACGCAAACGAGCTCGCGGCGAAGCGCGATCCACGTTGCTCGAGGACGGCGTCGACGACCGTGGCACCGCTGGCCCAGCTGGCTTCGGCACCGCCGACGATCCGCAGCTTCGGCACGTCGGCGACCGCGAGCGGCAAGGTGGGCACGACGCTGGACGACGTGCGCTTGTGCGGAAACGCAACCCAGCCGGGGTCGAGGTCGTTCGCCGTGTGCAGGATCGCGACCGCCTCGTGTTGCGCGAACATCGAGTAGCCCATCAGAGCGACGCCCTGGGCCACGCTCGCCTCGACCTTGTTGGCGATGTCGGCTCCGGCGCCGCGATCGACAAACGCCTGAAACGAGATGTGCTGGTGTTGGCTCGACACGCGGCGAACCTCCTCGCCGTCGGTGGCGAGGATTTCGGGCCGACAGCCCTCCCACCACGCCGGATCTTGGTGCCGGCGCCACAGGAGG
>JBFIHF010000799.1:0-1594 GCA_041601915.1 Bradymonadaceae bacterium | reverse complement strand
GGCGTTTTCGGTCGAACGCAGCCAGAACGTCGTCGACGACACCGAGATCAACGAGTCGCTGCCGACGTCGATGACCGAAGCGCTCGAGGCCGAGCCCGGCGTGTCGGTGCAGCGCACCAATCGCGGCGCGGGCACACTGATCCTGCGGGGCATGGTCGGGCCCGAGAACATGATCATTTACGACGGCGTGCGGTTCAATCAGTCGACGTTCCGCACCGGTCCCAACCAGTATCTCGACACGATCGACCCATGGGGGCTGCGCCGCATCGAGGTCGTGCGCGGGCCAGCCGGCGTGCTGTACGGCTCGGGGGCGATGGGTGGCGTCGTCGAAGCGCATCCATTGGCGCTGCCGGAGAAGTTTGAGCTGCGCAGTCGATTCCTCGTTCACTCGGTCGACGACACCGTCGCAGCCAGTGCGGATGCGGGGTCGCGCGTCGGCGCCGTGGCAGGCCGCGCGGGCGTCACGCTGCGACGACACGGGCGTCTGAGAGTTGGAACGAACAGCTCCCCGCAGCCGACCTTCGCGAGCGCCGTCGACGGCAAGCACGACCTCGCCCAGGGCTACGACGACGTGCATCTGCGCGGCGGTGCCGGCGTGGACATCGGCCGGCAGCGGATCCGCGCGAACTATGTCGGCTCCCGGGTGCGGGACGCGATGCGGCTCGACGCACTCGGACGGGGCGATGTCCGCGTCTACGACAATGACGATCACCTCGCCTACGTGACGGCCGAGATCGATGGTCCACCGGGCGTCGACGACCTGCGCGCCAACCTGTCCTGGCACCGCACCAACGAGTTTGCGGAGCGCTTTGAGTGCGACGCCCCTACCGGCGTCGTCGGCAACCGCTTCGAGTGTGCGGCGCTCGACGCGGACCGCATCGAGCGCAAACGGCGCAACGAGGACATCGTCGACACGTTCGGATCCAGCATCGTCGGGACGTCGTGGCTGTTGGACGACGACCTTCGGTTGAGTTGGGGCGGCGACGCCTACTTTGACCAGGTGCAGTCCACGCGCGAGGATGCGCGCGCGCCCGACTTTGAGTTTGAGCCGCGCGATCGCGGCAACTTCGCCGATGGCTCCACCTACCGCACGATCGGCGCGTTCGGACTCGCCAGCTACGACTTGTGGAGCAACGGCGGGGACACGTTTCGCGTGCACGGCGGCGCGCGCCTCGAGCACTTCGGTGCCGATGCGCCGGACGTCACCGACGAGATCGGCGATGTGTCCTACGACTTCACCGGCCCGGTCGGATCGGCGGGCGTCGCGTGGCTCAGCGGCACATCGCTCAACACCTACCTGAACTGGAATCAGGGCTATCGCGCGCCCAACCTGCAGGAGACGACGGTGCTGGGCGACTCCGGCAACTTCTACGAAGTCCCCAATCCCGACCTCGGGCCCGAGCGCAGCGACACGTTCGAGCTCGGGACCAAAGCCGAGATCGCCGACATGTTGCGCATCGAATCCGGGGTCTGGGTCGCGTTCCTGACCGATCGAATCACCCGTGAACCCACCAGCTTCGGCGGCCAGGCCGAGATCGACGGCAAAGCGGTCCGTCGTCGCGTGAACCGTGACTCCGCGTACTTCTACGGGGCC
>JBFIHF010000798.1:0-1606 GCA_041601915.1 Bradymonadaceae bacterium | reverse complement strand
CCCATCGTGCGGACATGGGCACACAAGATTTCTATCGCGATCTCGCGCCGTTGACGTCGTTTCGCGAAGTCGCGAACCCCGCAGCGTACGCGCCCGTGCCGAGGGACTGGTACATCGTCATCACCGACGTTCGCGGGTCGACGAAGGCGATTGAGGCGGGGCGCTACAAAGAGGTCAACGTGCTGGGGGCGGCGTCGATCGTGACGGTGCTCAACGCGTGCGACGATCGCAATCTGCCGTTCGCATTCGGCGGCGATGGAGCGACGCTGCTCGTGACCGCCAATGAGCTCGACCGCACGACGTCGGCGCTGATCGGGCTCGCCGCGACCGCCCAACGTGTCTTCGACATGGACTTGCGCGTGGGCGTCGTTCCGCTGTCCGACATCCACGCGGAGGGCCATGAGGTGGGGGTCGCGAAGTTCGCGCTGTCGGAGGTCGTGAGCCTCGCGATGTTTACGGGAAGCGGGATGGGCTACGCGGAAGAGCTGGTGAAGAGTCCGGCGACGGAGGCCCAGTACACCCTGAAGCCTACGGCATCGGCGGCGCACCCCGATGTCACGGGTTTGGAGTGTCGTTGGCAGCCGATCAGCTCGCGCAACGGCCACATGGTCAGCATCATCGTGCTCGCGTGTGACGATACCGCCGAGGCACGAGCGGATACGTACAGCAACGTGCTGGACGCGTTCGAGCGTATCGCTCCCAATCTGCGGGACGTGCGCCCGGTGCGGGAGTCGGGGATGCAGCTCGCCGTGAAGCCGTCGGCCTACGAGGCCGAGGCGCGGATGCGGACCGGCAAGACCAGTGGGCTTGCCTATGGCGCGCACAAAGCGTGGGCGCAGGTCGAGTCGAAGGTCGGTCAGTTTCTGATGTCGCGCGGATCGTCGTTCGGGGGCTTCGACGGTGCGGCGTACCCCGACGTCTTGATCGCGCACACCGACTTCCGCAAGTTCGACGACACCCTGCGGATGGTCGTCGATCTGTCGGACCCGCAGCAGGAGGAGCTCATCGGGGTGTTGGAGGGGTACCGGCAACAGGGCGCGCTGTTCTACGGTGTGCACGAGGCCAGCGCGGCGATGATGACCTGCCTCGCGTGGGACCGGGATCAGGACCACTTGCATTTCATTGATGGCGCGGACGGCGGCTACGCCCTTGCCGCGAAGCAGCTCAAGGCGCAGATTCGCGCGGGTCGCGGTTAGCAATTCACGGTGTTTTCACGGCCAGTCACTCCAACGTTCAATCCGCGGCGCGATGCTGAGTACGCAACAACCGACGAGGAATCACAATGCGAACATCCCGAAAGTACATCCTGCTCGCCGCCATCGTCGTCTTGACCTGTCTCGCCATCTTCAAGCTGTGCGAGAACGCCACGGACACTAAGAAGTTCGAACAGAGCAACGCGCAAGCGGTCGAGCAGGTCGACTTCATGGAAGCTCCTGCAGAACCGGAGCCCGCCCCTGAGAGCCCACCGGAGCAGCCAGCGGAAGAGCGCAAGGAAGGGATCGAGGCTCGGACCGAAGTCATGGCCGACTGATGGCCGCGCCTCGCGTCAGGGCTGCGCGGTCGGCGCGTAGCGATCGCGCAGTTCGCGTTTGAGCACTTTCCCGGT
>JBFIHF010000797.1:0-1608 GCA_041601915.1 Bradymonadaceae bacterium | reverse complement strand
GCCCGCCCGGTGGTGGTTTTCGTTTGCGCCGCCATCGGTCCTCTGGAACGGTTGAAGTCATTGGAGGTTGCATGAGCCTGGTCCGCGTCGCCCTCATCGCTGTCGCATTCGCCACCGCGTGTTCCAACGAGCCCGGCAAGGCCGATCTCGATGCGGCGGGTGACGCCTCGGCCGATGTTTCGCTCGACGCGAGGCCACAGCCCGACGCGCGGGCGATCCGCGATGCCTCCGATAGTGGGTCCGACCAGCGCGTTCCCATCGATATGACGGCGCTCCCAGACCTCGCCGTCGACATGTCGCGGCCCGACGATGATATGGGCACCACGATGCTCCCCGCCGGCGTCTGCGGTAATCTCATCGTCGAGACCGGCGAGACCTGTGACGACTGCGCGGGCCTGAGCTGCGATGACAGTAGCGCCTGTACCGTCGACTTTGTCGCCGGCGATCCCTCGCTGTGCCTCGCGTATTGCCGAAACGACGTCCGCTCCCACTGTGCAAACGGCGACGGTTGCTGCCCCGTCGGCTGTACGGCGGCCAACGACGACGACTGCTCGACGACCTGCGGCGACATGGTCGTCGACGCGCGGGAAACCTGTGACGGCGATTGCCCCGTGGACTGCGACGATGCAGACCCCGCCACGCGCGACGTCCGCGTCGGATCCGACGCCGGCTGCAACGTCGAGTGTTTGCACCACCCGATCCTCCGCTGCCTGGCTGGCGACGGCTACTGTCCGGCCGGCTGCCTCGCCGCGACCGACGACGACTGCGACGCGGAGTGCGGCAACGGTGTCGTCGAAGTCGGCGAGACGTGCGACCCGCCGGGTTCGTGCTCCAGCTGTGATGACGGCAATCCCTGTACGACGGACACCGTCAGTGGCAGCGCCGCGACCTGCGATGTGCGCTGTGCGAGCACGCCGATCGAGGCCTGTATCGATGGCGATGGATGCTGCGGTCCACGCTGTGACTTCGGCCAAGACAACGACTGCTCGCCGACATGCGGCGACGGAACCGTGCAGGCGCCGGAGACCTGCGAACGACCGTCCGGCTGCAACGCCATTCAATGCAACGGCGCGAACGCGTGCGAAACGCAGACGATCCGCACCGGTCACCACCAATCCTGCAACATCCAATGCGGCTACGTCGATGCGACCGGTTGCAACTCGAACGACGGGTGCTGTCAGGTCGGCTGCACGGCCGCGTCGGACAACGATTGCAACGCGATCTGCGGGAACGGGGTGCTCGAGCCCGGCGAGCTGTGCGACCCGCAGGGCTTGTGCGAAATCGCATGCCCCGACGACGGTAACGCCTGCACGACCGTCGAGCTCCTCGGCAGCCCGAGCACCTGTGACGGCCGATGCGAAGTGTCCCCCGTCACGACGTGCGGCCTCGATGACGGGTGTTGCCCGTCGAACTGCAGCGCGAACGACGATCCGAATTGCGTGCCCACCTGTGGGAACGGCGTCGTCGAGATGGGCGAGGTGTGTGACGGCAACTGCCCGACCTGCGACGACGCCAATGCCTGCACCATCGATACGCGGATCGGAGTGCCGTCGAGCTGCAACGTGACCTGCCGCAACGATGTCATCACGTTCTGCGGGAACGCGGACG
>JBFIHF010000796.1:0-1613 GCA_041601915.1 Bradymonadaceae bacterium | reverse complement strand
GCCGCCTGCACGGTCCCGAAGTCGATGAGAAACGGCTCCGTATCGCCGTCGCGCAAGATGATGTTGTTCGGGTTCACGTCGCGGTGAATGACCGGCGGATCGAGCGCGTGCAGGTAGGCGCAGACCTCCAGCACCTTGAGCAACCAGCGCGTCATCACCGCCTCTTCCAACGGCATGCCGTCCTGCAACGACGCCCGCAGGGTCTTGCCTTCGACATACTCCTGCACCAGCACGAGGCCGCCGCCGTCGGCGTCCTCGAACGCGTCCACGTACCGGGGGATGTTCGGATGTTCGAGCGTCGCCAGCACGCGCGCCTCGCGCTCGAACAGCTCCAGCGCTTTCCAGTCCTCGAGTCGCTCGATGCGCAGCCGCTTGAGCACCACTGCGCTGCCGTCGGACTGTGCGGTCGCCAGAAACGTCTCGCCGAACCCGCCCTCGCCGATTTTGCGCTGCGTCTCGTAGCTGTCGCCGGTCCCCTTGACCGTCTGTAGGTTGCTCATCGGGGGTCACCCTCGGGACTGGGATTGGTGCAGCGACTGTACCGGACTCGGCCCACGGTGGTTAGTCGCGCGAGTCCGGCAGCTGCTCGGCAAAGAAATCCCACACGACTTTCTGATAGGGGAACTGTGTCGCAGGTTCGCCGTGGCATTCCTGTATGTCCGTACGGTCCATGCCGGGCCAGAACAGCCCCCCCTCGACTCGACAACTGACGAAGGGCGTCGCGCAGCTCCAGGTGATGCAGCGGCCCTGGGGCGTGGGTCTACCGCGCCATTCCCGCTCCGGTCCGGAACACCCGTTGAGCGTGCGCCAGTAGGCCTCTTGAGCGTCCAGCGACACGACCGGCCGGGCGTCACCGCAGCGATGTCCGCCCTCGACGGGGACAAAGCGGCTCTTCGTCTGCGCGAGGTGCAACACGGGGACCGGAACCGCTGTCGTCGCGCACGTGAACTCCTCGTCGACGTAATCACGGTGGCCGGTGATGGCGATCGCGCCGATTTTCCCGGGTTGCGCGAACGTGCACGCCATCGCGCGCGCCGCGTCGGCCCCCTGTTCGCCCCCGAGGATGAAGACCGGCAGTTCATGTTCGACACCGACACGCAGAACCGCCGTCCGCGCCGCGTCGATATCGTCGGGCAGCCACGAGTGGCGGATGCCGTCCACGTTCGGGCTTGGGACCGCCAGGATGAGTCCCTCGCGGTCTGCCTGGTCGAAGAGATTGATGTAACGCAGGAACTTCTGTTCCGAGACGCTGCGGCCGGGGGTCAGGAGTCCGACGACCGCCACGTAATCCGCGGCGTCTTCGCCGCGCGGATAGTATCGAAGGGTACCGCGCACCGATTTGGTCTCGGAGGTCGGGACGTCGGGGATGTTCGGTGCGGCCTGATTGGAATCCACAACGTCGGGCTCCGGGGCCGGCTCAGCCAGAGGGTTGGGCTGGACGGTGGAGACCGGAGGGAGCGCGGCCGGTCGGGACGGCACGTCGTTTCGCGGTATCGCGACGGCAATGATCGCGAGTGCACCGACGACCAGCGCAAGCCCCCCGATGAACAGTGCGCGAGTGGACGGTCCATCCGAGCTCGCGACGACGGGAGTTGGCGATGCCGCAGGCACTG
>JBFIHF010000795.1:0-1627 GCA_041601915.1 Bradymonadaceae bacterium | reverse complement strand
TGCGCTTCGGCGGCGAGTTGGCGCAGATTGAGCCGCGCGAGCGGTTTGCGTACGTGCTCGTGTTCACCGAGCCCCACATCGCGCCGGACGTTGCGCGCGAGGCCCGACTCCTGGCCGAAAAGCCCGCCGACTTCGACGCGCTCGCGCAGGGCCTCGGCGAGCTGCAGGTGACGTCGCCCGAGGCGGCGCGCCCGGGCTATTCCTATCAGTTCAACCCCAAGGGAGGCCGGACGCCCAACGGTCAGGGCCACGCGAAATGCCGCGATATCTGGGTTCCCCGCGATGACGCCAGCGCCGGTCACCGCCTCGTCGCCGTGCATCGCTTTGATTATTCTCAGAAGAAAATGACAGGTTCGTGGGCGGTCGGTGTGGATGAGCACGTCGTGGCCACCATCGCAGGCGACACGCTTTTCATGGCCCGCCGCGTTCGAGGCGCGCGCAAGGGTGAGGCCCTCGAGCAACCCCTCAGTGAAGTGGACGTCTTTGATCTGAGCAACGACTTCGCGCTGCTCCACGCAACCCCCGTCGACGGCGCGCCCGGCGAGCTGGTCTGCGCGCCGAACGGCTGCATGCTGACCACGACGCGGTGGGCCGAATCGGAAACGCTCGTTCACGTGATCACCGCCGACGGCGTGTCCGAACCGACGGCCGCACGGCCCAAACAGCGCCTCGCGGCGGTGATTGGTCGACCGACGTGGGACATCTGGAGTGCCGAACTGCCGACGACCTACGACGTCGTGTTCGTGGTCGGCGAGCACACCGTCGCGGCGCGCCTCGCGGACAAGCGCGTCGAGCTCGAGGTTTTTCGCGCCGATGGGACATCGGTCGCGAAAACCGAATCCCCGGCCAACGGACGAGTGCTCCGCTGGGAGCCTGATGAGGTCGTGTCCTCGCCGAACCGCTTTCTGCTGCCCCTGTCGGTGCTCACCGACGACGGCGACGACTTCACCGCGCTGGGCGGAACGCTCGACGGTGACCAGCTCGCGGTGCGTTGGGTCGACGCGGGCCGAGATCTCGTCGCGGTCACCGCCCAGGGAGCCGTGAGCCTCTCCGCGACGGGTGTGACATGGCAGGATCCCGGGACCACCCAGGTGGTCACGTGGGATGCGGTCGAGGTCACGCACGGTGGCCGGCCAACCGCCGCCAAGTAGCTCGGTCTTTGTATGGGACAATGGGGTTTTCACGGCTCAGGCGCATATAGGACACTGGGGCTGTCTTGTTGCGGTCTGTGTCATATGAGACAATGGGATGCAGGTCGCGCATCTGCGTATAGCGGGGGGTCGAGGCCTCGCGTGGACGGAGCGTATCGGTCCGCGGGCCCGCTGTCCGGGGTCCAATTCAATCGGGCCCCCAGGGTTTCGGCTGATTCACCCGCATGCGATGCACCCTTTGCGGATCACCCGCATCCATTTGCGTGGAGGTGGCCCATGAGAGTCTTGATTGGCGTGGTGTTCGTGTTCGGCATGTTCGGATGCGCGGAGGGAAGTCAGACCGATGCCTGTCGGGCGTACGTCGATTGCATCGATGCGCGCGACGCGGCGGCGGGGATTCAGACCAACGTGGTTCGATTCGAATCGGACGGTGACTGCTGGGGCTCGGAGCCCGGCGCGAAACTCTGCGATACGGC
>JBFIHF010000794.1:0-1633 GCA_041601915.1 Bradymonadaceae bacterium | reverse complement strand
TTCTACGCGTCCGTCGAGCGCGGCGTCGTGGGCGTGGTCGCGGGGTCCGTCGAGGTGGACACCCCGGCCGGCGACACCGTGAAACTGATCGAAGGCCAGGAATGGGTGGACGGCGAAGGCGTTCGACAAGCGCCGGCGAGCGTGCGGCCCGATGTCGCCCTGCACCTGAGCGTCGAGGAGCACCGCCGGGCGCTCGCGCAGGCACGTACCGAAGTGAAGCCGAAGCCCGACACGCGTCGCGAAGCGCCCCGCCCGCCCGCATCGAAGGAGGTCGTCCAGACCCCTCGCGAGCAGCTGCGCGCCGCGGCCGACCGCGCCCTGCGCGATGAGCGCTACAGCGTCGCGGCGCAGTACTACGAGCGCATGGTCGAGGAACTTTCCGCCGCCGACCCCGCCAACGCCTCGCTGCGCCTCGACCTCGCGAGGATCTACATCCGGCACCTCGGCCAAGAACGGCGGGCGCTGGTGCACCTGCGGCGCTTCGTCATCGACCGTCCCACCGACTCGCTGAGACCAGCGGCACGCGATGAACTGTGCCGAATCGCGACCGCGTTCGGCGAAGTCGAACCGCAGTGCGCGCCGTGAGAGGCGCATTCCTGCTGGCCGCGTCGCTGCTGGTCGCGCCGGCCGCGCTGGCGCAGGAACGACCCGAACCGTTCCTGTTGCTGGAGACAAGTCGCGACTGCGCGACCCCCGACGAAGACGAGCAACTCGTCGACGCGATCGAGCTGCGGATGCCCACGGCGTTTGTGATCCGCGGCAGCGTCGCGAACATCACGCCCGACTGGCGCGTGAGCTGGCGGCCATCGGGGCCCGACGCCTGCGAACTCACCTTCACGAGCACCGACAACGCCTCGTCGATGGCGCTGGGCCCTCACCCAGGCATCGACGAGATCCAGCTCGCCGCGGCCCGTGTGGCGTGGCTCGCCTCGGTCTCACCGCCGCGCGAGGCGATGGCCGTCGTGACGCCACCCGAGGGCACCCCGCCGCCCGAACCGACGCCGCCTGCCGAGCCCGAGCCGGAACCCGAGCCGGAAGTTGTGCCAGCGCCAGAGCCAGAACCCGAGCCGCCCGTAGAACCCGTCACGCCGGCACCGGCCGCGCAGCCGGAGATCAACCGCATCGGCATGAAGATCGCGGTCGTCAACGCCCTCGTTCTGTCCCCGAGTCCGCTGCCGGAGCGCGCGGTGCCGAGCTTCTCCTTTCACGCGATTGGCGGCCGAGACTACGGGCTCGACGGGACGCAGATGAGCGTGCTGTGGAACGACGTCGAGCACCTCGCCCGTGGTACGCAGCTCACGATGGGCGTCAACCTCGCGAGCCCCGACGCGAACCTCACGCAGATCGCGCTCGCCGCGAATGTCGCCCGGGGCGGGTTTACCGGAACGCAGATCGCGCTCGCGAACTACGTGCGGGACGACCTGCGTGGCGTCCAACTGTCGCTGGCCAACGTGGCGGGTGACGTGCGCGGCGTGCAACTCGGCATGGTCAACGTCGCCGCGAACGTCAAAGGCGTGCAGCTGGGCCTCGTCAACGTCGGGCAGACCTCGGACTTCTCGCTGGGGCTCCTGAACGTGATGGTCCGCGAACCGCTGTACGTGGACGCCTCGATCGGCCACACCGGCTCGCTCAC
>JBFIHF010000793.1:0-1634 GCA_041601915.1 Bradymonadaceae bacterium | reverse complement strand
TCACCGATTTCTGGGCGACCTCGCGGCTTGAAAAGTCGGTCCGTGGGCGCTTGCGCAGCAGCGAGCCGCGCCCCGGATTCTGAATCGCGGCGAGGTAGTCCAGGACGTCCGTCGGCGCGACGATGATGCGCGAGCGATTCGGCACGTCGAGCTCCAGCGCGGGTCCGATGAGGTCGATGAGGAACGACGCACAGTTGTTCGCGAAGAAGTGGTACGGATAGCGGACGCGACGTTCGAATTCCCAGATGCGCTCCATCAAGCGACGCGCCTGACGCGGGCTCAAGCGCAGCTCGAAGCGCTTCAGGCTGCGTTGCTCGTACTGCAGGAACAGCCGGTCGACGGCGCGAAACGTGTTCAGGTCGATCACGGAAAGGAAGCCGCCCAGCAGGCCCCGAGAGATGTAGGTCAACGGCGCGACGTTGGTGTCTGTGACGGCGCCGAACTGGTACACCGGCTCGAATCCTTCCGCGCGGTCCTTGTAGCGAATGTGCAGCAGCAGGTGTCCATACAGCGACTCCGGGCGATCGGCGGTCGCCGCGGCGACGAGCAGATCCATCGCTTCCAGCTGATCCATCCGCGCCCATTCTTCGAACGCCGGACAGCGCGCTCCGGGCGGCACACGGCGGGCGGCGGGGCTCCAAGAAGGGTCCAGCAGCGTGACGCGTTCGGCCAGAAAGTGACTCTTCGTGAACTCCTGGCACTCCACCGACTGGTCGCGCGCGATCTGGTCCAGACGCGACGGGTCGATCACGTCCTCCGGACGCACGAACCAACTCTCGGCGAACGTCACAAAGTCCAGCTTCGGCGAGCGATAGCCGAGGTACCGACTGTAGCCCCACAGATCGCGATTGAAGGGCTGCTTGGCAGCTCGCCAACCGTTGATGCGGCGCCACTGCGGCGCCTCGGACCATTCGTGCTGCTTGTCCCACGCGAGCATGATCGCGTGGACCGCGGCACGCCGGCGCTGGATCTCGACGCGCTCCGGCTCCGTCAGCGGGGCCAGTCGCTCCACGGGCCCTTCGCCCTGAATCGGTGGGAGATCGTAGACGAGGAAGTTGCCGTCGCTGTCGTAAGTCGGACACCCCTCCGTGAATCGCCCGACGCCAAACAGACACTCATGCGCCACGCGTCGCATGCGAATGGGCTCTTCGAGACCATCGATGACCGCGGCGGGGATCGCCGCGGCGCCGGCCGCGATCGCTCGGATGTCGGCATAGGTCCACTCCGCGTCGTCGGACCGCACGAGCTCGATGCGCAGGTCGTCGGCGAGGTTCCGAACCATCGGATAACGGGCATCGGTGATCCAACCCGCGAGCGGATCGGGCTGAGCCTGCGCCGACAGCGGCGTCAGACACAGCCACAACAACGTGGCGAACCGCCAGATCATGGCGTGGCGTCTTCCAGAAGTGCCGACTGCACGAGGGTCGCAAAGAGCGTGAGGTCGCGATCGTCATACGCCGCCTTGCACAGCGCCTTGCGGTGGCGGCGCAACAGAGCGGCGAACTCACCGACGCGCGCAGGCTCCAACTCGAAGAACCCCGCGAGGTCGTCGATGACGCTGCCGCCCCCGATCGCGAACGCCGCACGCACGGCGGGTTCGTTCTGGCGCAGGTAGCGATTCATCGCCGTGGGGT
>JBFIHF010000792.1:0-1635 GCA_041601915.1 Bradymonadaceae bacterium | reverse complement strand
TCGATGAGCGGCCTCGCCGAGGAGGCGCCGCAGGCCTACAAAGACGTCGACGCCGTGGTGCAATCCGTGGCGGGGGCCGGCATCGCGACCAAGGTCGCCAGACTGCGCCCCGTGGCGGTCGTCAAGGGTTAGCGGATCACGGGGCCAACGCGGCAGCCGTGCCGATCCACGGCGCGGCGCTACCCCAGGCGAGTCCGGCAGACGTGCGCGGACCGGGGCCGGCGACTGTGAAGAGGCAAGCTCCGCCCCCGCAGCCGGAGCCGGTGTCCTGCAGCCCGGTGTCCGGGGTCGGCGTGACGTTGCCACCCACGATGAAACCGCCGGTCACGCCCTGTGAGTCACTGTCGACGCCAGCGAGCGGCACGCTAGCGCTGTCGCCGTTGCTCTGGAACGTCGCCGTGCTGGTCACGCTGCCGAGGTTCGATCCGACCGCGACCCAGATGATCGTGTCCTGCTGCTGCCCGGTGAGGTCGATCGTGAGCGCGCCCGCAGCCTCCCCCCGCATCAGTACGATCTGACGGCGATTGCCCGCGACCTGTCGCTCGACGAGCTCGAAGCCGGTCACGATCGGGATATTGGGGGTGCCGGCCGCGCTGAAGGTCACGATCCACAACAGGACCATGCCGTCGTGCGTGATCGCGGCGGTATCGGCCGACGCGGCGTTGGTGACACTGTTCGAGGTGAGGGTCGTGAACGTCGGCGGGCCAGTGGACAAGTCATCCGGCACGGAAACGTCCTCGACGGGCGGGGCCGCGTCGTTGTCCTCGATGAGATCTGCGAGTGGCGACGTGGCGTCTTCGCCAGCGTCCATGCCGCTGTCGGACACGCCCGCGCCCTTCTCTCGGAAGTCGTTGGGCGAACGCCAGCCGCAGCCAGCGAGGAGCAGACACATCGTGATCGCCGCAAACTTACTCACTGATCGACACTCCCAGCGAGTATGACGAACCGCGCGCGGAGTTGCGCGCCCACGGCGTCCAGAATGCGCCGCCCTCGATCGCGAGTCGCCTGGTAACGGGCACGTAGGCCGTCACCCCGACGGCGGCGTAGCCCTTGGTGAATCGAGTGTTTGAGAACGGCACGACGCCGTTGCCCGAGACCGCGATCACGGGGCGCGACAAGAACGTACGCCCGAACTGGGCCGCCCAAACGACGCCGTCGCCGTATTCGCGATCCGCGGCGGGGCCCTTGCCGAGGAACCACTCCGTGCGGTGCAGGTAGCCGAGCTCGGCGAACGCGTAGGACTGGATCTGTGAGAACCCCGCGCCGTAGGACACGGCGAGGGTCTGGTCGAACTGGCCGTCTCCCAGCATCGGGATGCGCTCTTCGAACGGTCCGTCGTAGTCGCCGACGTCGTACAGCGGGATCGATGTGTCGGCGCGCAGTGCGAATGGTACCGCCGCGATCGGGGACCACTGCAACCCGAGCTTGCCGTCGGTCAGCCCGCCGCGCATGTACTGCCAGTCGTCGGGGAACGTGTTGATCGCCACGGTGAACGGCAGATACGCGTTGACCTGAAGGCGCTCGGCGAGCCCCACCTCGGCGTACAACGACGTGGTGTGGCCGGCGTACCGCGTGCCGGACTGGAACTCGCCGTTCACGTCGACGAAGCCCTCGGCCATGTACAGCGACTGCCCG
>JBFIHF010000791.1:0-1639 GCA_041601915.1 Bradymonadaceae bacterium | reverse complement strand
GCCCGCAGACCGTGGATCCGACAGATGCTGGACCAGGTAGGGGTCTCCCCCCGATTCGACGGCGATGGCGGCGGCACGTTCGGCGTTCACGCCACAGGCTTCGGCGAGCGCCTTCGCCCAGACGGGCCCCAGTCGCGGCACTTCGACCCGCTCCGTCGCGACATCGAGCGCGTCGTGCAGCGTGACGAGGAACGGGCTGCCCGCGATCTCGTCCTGACGATACGTGAGCACGATCAGGGCCGCCGGACCATCGCGCCCGCCAAACACCTCGACCAACGCGTCCGCCGAGTCGCGATCCCCCCAATGCGCGTCGTCGATCAGCAGGACGATGCGTTCGGTCGTCGAGATGCGATGCAGCAGCGTACGCAAGGATCGAAACGCCGCGCGCCGCATCGCCGTGGCGTCGAACGTGGAACGCCGCGCGGCGAAGTCGCGCACGATCGGCAGGTACTCGAAGGCCGGAAACACGCGGGCGAGCGCCGCGATGTGTCCGGTGAGCAACCCCTCGACCGCCGCCTCGGAGAGTTTTGCCAGGTAGAGCACCAGGGCGTCGATGATCCCGTCCATCGCGTTGTAGGGAACCGATTCGTTCTCCCAACATCGACTGCACCAGACGAGCGCCCCACCCTCACGCTGCCGGTTCAGAAAGTGACCGGCCAGCGCGGACTTGCCGATCCCAGACGGACCGACGAGTTCGACGACGTGGGGCTCGCGGTCCGCCGCGACGCGGGCGGCGCCGGCCTCCAGGCGCCCCAGCTCCGCATCACGACCGACCAACGGCGTATCGAACACGACCTCGCGAACGACCACATCGGGGGCGGTGCGGCTGATCTCACCCAGCATCGCCAGAAGATCCCCACCGGTCGGGCGCCGAGTCGGCTCCCGCTGCAGCAGGGCCTGACACGCCAGACGCAAGTCGACCGGCGTCTCGGATGGAAACGCATCGTCGAGCGGTGCTTCCGCGAGCTGCTTTCGCAGCAGGATCTGAAGCACGTTGCCGCCCTCGATCGGGTACTTGCCGACGAGGGCTTCAAAGAGCATGACCCCGACGCTGTACCAATCCGCTGCCGTCGTCACGCAGCCGCTGCCGGCCAGTTCCGGGGCCATGTATTGCGGCGTGCCCGCGAATGTCGTGGGGTCGGGGCTCGCGTGGTGAAACTCGCGCACCATCCCAAAATCCAGAATCACAACGCGTCCACCATCGGTGACCAACACGTTGTGTGGCTTCAGATCACAGTGCAGCTTTCCCGCGGCATGCAGGGCAGCCACCCCGCGCGCGAGCTGCCGAAGCGCCCCGCGCAGCCGCACTTCGTCGTAGCGACCGGCGTCGTCGGTCGTCGCGGCCAAGAAATCGCGTCCGTCCACGAGCTCCATCGTGAAGGACCACTGCTCGCCGTCGAGAACCAGCCGATACAGTTGGGCGAGGTTGGGGTGACTCAGGTGTGCGAGGGCGCGGAATTCCTGCTTGAGTCGCCGAATCGATGCTGGACTCTGTTGTTTGAGCCGCTTGACCGCGACGATCGAGCCTTGCTCGCGATCCCAGGCTTCAAACACCTCACCGAAGCCACCGGCGCCGAGTCGGCGCCGGAACACGAACTGATCGCCGTGCCCCTCGACCTGCGTGTCGGCGTGTTGCGTC
>JBFIHF010000790.1:0-1640 GCA_041601915.1 Bradymonadaceae bacterium | reverse complement strand
GGAGTTCGACGAGCAGGGCAACATTGTCCGCCGGGAGCAGGATGACGGCGCCGATGGAACTGTGGAGGTCGTGCAGACGTGGGTGCGCACCACGAACGAGGTGACGCGGCTCGACGACAACGACAACGACGGGACCCCTGAATTCAGCGTGCGCAGCGTCTATGACGACCAGGGGCGGCTCATCCGCGAGGAGAGTGACTTCGGCGCCGACGGCACCGTGAACGAGAGCACCGAGTACGAGTACGTCGCGGACGGCGAGATTTTACGCACCGACGACGATGGCGACGGCACGTTCGACTCGTCACACCGCACCTTCCGCGATGCCGAAGGGCGAGTCGTTCGGACCGAGAACGACAGCGGGATCGACGGGGTCGACGAAGTCCGCACGTGGGCGTACGACGCCGCTGGCAATCAGGTTCGCGCCCAGACCGACCTCGGCAACGACGGGGTCCTCGACGACATCCGGACGTGGACATACGACGCGCAGAACCGGGTCACGCGCCAGACGATTGCGGACGGCACCGGTGTGGTGTGGCGGGCGACCGACTACGTCTGGTCCGCCGACGGACTCACCGAGACCGCGAACACCGATGTGGGGGACGACGGCACGATCGACGAGGTGTTCATCCGGACCTACGACGCGGCCGGCCACCTCGTGTACCACTTCGGCGACCGCGACAACGACGGGGTCCCCCAGTGGGTGCGCTACTGGGAGTACGACGAATACGGCCGTTTGGTGCGCTCGACCTCAGACATCGGCGGAGACGGGGCGATCAACTCCGTCGAGGTGCGCGTCTACGAGTGTTTGTAGCGGCCGTGAGCAAAGATCCCGTCCGGCGGGGTGCCCGGAACCGCTCAAAATGACGGCACGCGTCGTCAGTTTGATGTGCGACCAGCGGAGTTCGAGAATGAGCCAGCGAACCTGTCAACCCGTGTACGTGCACCCCGACCGCGGTGGCGGCTACGCGTTCGAGTTCGACCACGTGTACGGACCGGGCGCCGCCCCCGATCCGCGCGGGCCGATTCTGGTGTTGAACCGGGACGCCTGCTATTGGCGGGTGACGGAGTCGAAGACCCGTGTGGCACGCACGCTCACCTTCGCGGCGGCTCGGCAACGTCGACCGACGCTGACGTTCTCGCACTTCAGCTCGTTGACCGAGATGCGGGAGGAGCTGCTCGCGCTCTTCGCGTAGCCGTCGCCGCGTTCAGGGATCGGCCGCACCATCGGGCTGCGCGGGGAGGTCGAAGAGCAGGACCTCGCTGCCCAGGCGGGCTGTGACCCCGAACGATAAACACCCCTCGATCCCGGCGCTGTCCGAGGCCTCGAGGACGCGGCCGAGGACGTCTACGCTACCGCGCACCACGTGGATCCACGCACAGCGCCCCGCTCCGAGCACCGAGACCACATGCTGCCCGGGGTCCAACAGCGACGAGTAGATCCGCACCCCGGGCCGAATCAATAGTGATCCGCCGCGCCCGTCCGACGACCCCACGAGCCGCAATCGCCCGCGACGCTCCGCCGAACTGAACCACACGCGATCTGGCGCGGGCTCCGGCGCGGCCCCTTCGCGAAGTCGAATGCGGAAAACCCGCGCCCATTCGGTGCGCGAGGCGTTGACGCGCTCCGTGTCGTCCAGGCT
>JBFIHF010000789.1:0-1645 GCA_041601915.1 Bradymonadaceae bacterium | reverse complement strand
CGGAAAGGTGCTGTCGAACCCGAGAATGTTCTCGATCGTCGCGCCCCGCCAGCGATAGATCGCCTGGTCGTCGTCGCCAACCACGCACAAGTTCTTGTGCGCGCTCGTAAAGTGGCGCAGCAGCTCGTACTGCGAGGGGTTCGTGTCCTGAAACTCGTCCACCATCACGTAGCGCCAGCGCTCGGACAACTTCGTCGCGATCTTGGGATGGTCGCGGCAAATCTCCAGGACGCCGAGGATCAGGTCGCCAAAATCGACACAGTTCGCGGCGCGCAGGGCCCGTTGGTACTCCTCGTAGAACCAGACGTCCTCTTCGGCCGCCGTCGAATGCGCAAGTTCGTGCGCCTGACGGGGTGTGCGTCCGGCGTTCTTGTGCGTCTCGATCACGTCGCGCAACCGCGAAATCTCGGCCCGGTCGGGTTTGGCCCCCCGATCGGCGAGCACCCGCTTGATCAGCGACTTCTGATCGGAGTCGTCGTAGATCACGAAGTGGCGGTCCAGGCCGAGCCGGTCCGCGTATTGCCGCAGCAGCCGTGCACACAGGCTGTGGAACGTCGAGATCGTGACGCGCCACGCCTCGTCCGCGCGCTCGTCGCCGAGCAGCTTATCGACGCGCTCCCGCATTTCGGCGGCGGCCTTGTTGGTGAACGTCACGGCGAGGATCGCGTCCGGCGAGATCCCTTCGTTGCGCACCATGTTGGCGATACGATGAGTAATGACGCGGGTTTTGCCGCTGCCGGCGCCCGCCAAAATCAACAGCGGACCTTCGACGCAAGCCGCCGCCTCCCGCTGGGCGGGATTCAAGTCGTCTAGAATCGTGGGGTCACCGTCGTCGACGACCCGCTTCATCTTGTAGCGCCTCGCCATCGCGCTCACCTGAACATATGTGCGGCGCGTTGTCGAGTCCCGCATCGACCCGTACGTGCGCGCGAAGTTGCCTGAACACCTTTTCACCTGTTAGTTTGTGCAGCATCGCAGATTCGAGGAGCCGAATGCAGGCAGCGAAGACGACCGCCGGACTGAAGAACCTCGTGCAGCACTGGCAGCAGGGCAAGGGGTTCGGCAAGCACTGTACCGCGATTCATCACGTGCCCTCGCGGGAGCCGATCTGGGGCAACATTCCGACGGCGCTCGACGATCGGGTCGCCCAGATGCTGGAGCGTCGGGGCTTCGAATGTCTGTACAGCCACCAGACCCAGGCGATCGAACACGCGCTCGAGCGCCGCGATGTCGTGGTCGTGACGCCGACCGCCAGCGGCAAGAGCCTCTGTTACAACCTGCCCGTGTTCGACAGCCTGTTTGCGGGCGGCACGGCGCTCTACCTGTTTCCGACCAAGGCGCTGAGCCAGGACCAGACCGCCGAGCTCAACGAGCTGCTGGGGCTGTTGCCGGAGGGCGATTCGGCGTGGGAGGCGCAGGTGTACGACGGCGATACTCCGCCGGACGTACGGCGCCGCATCCGACGATCCGGGCGCCTGATCGTCACGAACCCGGACATGTTGCACGCCGGCATCCTGCCGCATCACGACAAGTGGGCGCACTTCTTCCGCAACTTGCGCTACGTCGTCGTCGACGAGCTCCATACCTACCGGGGCGTGTTCGGGAGCCAGGTCGCGAACGTCCTGCGCCGCCTCGTGCGCGTCTG
>JBFIHF010000788.1:0-1646 GCA_041601915.1 Bradymonadaceae bacterium | reverse complement strand
ACCGTCGTTCATCCAGTCCAACATCATCTGGTGTCACCGCGTCGAGGGGTGGAGCGACGAGGAGATCGCGATGGCGACGCTGGACGAGCTGTGTGAGTTCATCCCCGCGGCGCGCGACGCGAAGCTCGTCCACTGGGTGGTGAACCACGTGCCGATGGTGATCTGCGCGCCCTACCCCGGCATCGACCAGATTCGCCCCGACGTCCGCACGCCGGTCAGCGGCCTGACGATCGCGGGCGACTGGATTCAGACCGGATTTCCGTCGACGATGGAGAGCGCCGCGACGAGCGGTTGGATGGCGGCCGAAGCGATCCTCGAGCAGCACGGCATCGAGCGACGCCTCGTACAGCCTCGGGCCGACATCGACGGCATCGGCCCGATGTTCCGCAGCATCGCCCCGCTGCTGCCCAATCGACGGCGACCCCGCTGGTTGAAGGACCTGTGATGCGACCGTTTCCGTGGCTGATCTTGATGGCGCTGAGCAGCGTCGGCTGCGAGCGCGCGACGGTGCCCGATGCCGGGCCGCGCGCCGGGGAGGAGCAGATGGCGAGCTACATCGCGCTGGGCGATTCGTACACGATCGGTGAGGGCGTGGACCCTGAGGAGCGCTGGCCGGTCCAGTTCGCGGGCGCCCTCGGCTACGCGCCGCCGAAGATCGTGGCCCGTACGGGTTGGACGGTCAGAGAGCTCGAGGCGGCGATCGAGGCGCAGACGAGCCCCGCCGACGAATACGCCGTCGTGACGCTGCTGATCGGGGTGAACGACGAGTTTCGCGGTGGCGACCCCGAGACCTATCGCGTGGACTTCGACCGCGTGCTCACCCGTGCGCTGAAGTTCGGCGCCGACGACACGACGCGCGTCACGGTCGTGTCGATTCCAGACTATGGCGTGACGCCGTTTGGTGCGCAGCGCGAAGGCGTCAGCGCTCGGATCGACGCGTTCAACGCCGTCGCGGAGCAGATCACCATCGATCGCGGCATGCGCTGGGTCGATGTCACGGGCATCTCACGCCAGATGCCCGACGCGGTGGTCAGCGATGGGCTGCATCCCAACGGCGCTCAGTATGCAGCGTGGGCGCGCGCGATCGAGCAACCGTGAGTCAGAGCCGGCCGATCGCGAATGCGACTTCGTCGGCCGACTTTTGTTCGCCCAGCCCGAGGAAAACGTTGCGGGCGATGTCGTATGCCTTGCGGGCGCGGGTTCGATCGCCATGTGCGGCCCACTTCTGGCCGGCGACGAAGGTCGTCTCCGGGACGCGCATGTCGGGGGCCGGCGTGGTGCGGAGCAGTGCGCGCAGTTCTCGGTTGAGCTCGTCGAACAGCGCGGCGTCGGCGTCGACCGCGGCGCACACCATCAGGCCAGCGTCGACGACCTGCGCGACTTGCGGGAGCGTGCCAGACAGGACGACTTCCCGGGTCTGCAACAACGCCTCACGCGCCGGATCGAAGCGCTCCTCGCGCAGCAACAACAGGGCGAGGTGCACGCCGGCGACATGGGCGGTCTGGCTGCCGGTCGCCGCCCAGATCGATTGCGCGCGTCGGTAGTTGGCTTCCGCGGCCTCGAGCGCGCCTTCGGCCTCCTCGACTTGGCCGAGTCCATCATGCGCCGCCGCGACGAGCAGCCGCATTTCGTGTCGCCCCGCCGTT
>JBFIHF010000787.1:0-1648 GCA_041601915.1 Bradymonadaceae bacterium | reverse complement strand
GATTACGCGTGGGTCAAAGACACCTGGGACATCCAAGACCCTCGCCTGCCCCTCGTTAGCCACGCCATGGAAAGCTGATGTACGACCTCGTATGCATGGGTCGAAGCTCGATCGATCTGTACTCGAACAATTCTGGTGCGCCGTTCACCGATATCTCGAGCTTCGGCGCCTTCGTCGGCGGCTGCCCGACGAACATCGCCGTCGGCGCCCGCCGTCTCGGGTTGAGCACCGCACTGCTCACCGCGGTCGGCGACGATCCGGTCGGCGACTTCGTGCTGTCGTTCCTGCGCAAGGAAGGCGTCGATATCGGGTTCGTGCCCGTCAAACGCGGCCGCCGCACCAGCGCGGTCCTCCTGGGCATCGAACCCCCGGACAACTTCCCGCTCGTCTTCTACCGCGACAACTGCGCCGACATCGCCCTCGACATGGATGACGTCGATCGCATCCCGTTCGACAAGACGACCGCGCTGCTCCTCAGCGGCACCGCCCTGAGCGCCGAGCCGAGCCGCACCGCCACATTCTACGCCGCCGAACGCGCGGCGGCCCACAATGTCGACATCGTGCTCGACATCGATTTTCGCGCCGACCAGTGGCCTGACGCGCGCTCGTTCGGCGTGAACGTGCGGCGCCTCCTGCCGTTCGTGCAGCTCGCGATGGGCACCGAGCAGGAGCTGATCGCGGCCGGCATCGAAGACGCCGTCGCGTTGGTGCGCAACTCACAGGTCTCGAACCCCGTCGTTGTCGGCGATGTGGATGCCGCAGTGAGCCGGTTTCTCGAGAGCGGCGTCGACGCGGTCGTCGTCAAGCGCGGCGCCCAGGGCGCTCGCGTATTCGACCAGCGTGGCGCCGTGCACACCTCGCCGCCCTTCGAAGTCCAAATCGAGAACACGCTGGGCGCCGGCGATGCCTTCGCGAGCGGGTTTCTGTTTGCCTGGCTCAACGGCATGGACTGGAGCGAATGCGTGCGCCACGGCAACGCGTGTGGCGCGATCGTCGTCACCCGTCAGGGGTGCGCGAACTTCATGCCGACCCTGCGCGAGCTACACGAACTCATGGAGAGGGCCGCATGAACTGGTTCCCGGACGACGAGACGCTCCACAAGCTCACGGACCTGCGCATTCGAACCCCCGAGCTCGTCGTCGACCTCGCCAACAAGCGGAAACGCCGCAAACAGTGCGCACCGCGTGGAAAGCTCAACGTCCTCGCTGCGGACCACCCGGCACGCGGTGTCGTCGCGGTCGGCGACGAACCCAACCGAATGACCGACCGTCACGACTACCTGCGACGCATCGTCCGCGTCCTGCGCGGGCGCAACGTCGACGGCGTCATGGCGACGATGGACGTGCTCGAAGAACTGCTGCTGCTCGACTATCTGGGGCAGAAGACCGGGGCTCCCTCGTTTCTGGCCGAGCGGCTGCTCATCGTCAGCGTGAATCGCGGCGGCATCGCCGGAACGCGCTGGGAGCTGCGCGACCCGATGACCGGCGGCGGGGCCGACAGCGTGCGTCAGTTCGCCCTCGACGGCGCCAAGGTGCTGTGGCGATTCGACCCGCAGAACCCCGATGCGCTCGACACCATGGTGTGGTGCGCAGACACGATCCGCGCCATGAACGCCCTCGGGGTGCCAACGTTCCTCGAACCGCTGCCG
>JBFIHF010000786.1:0-1649 GCA_041601915.1 Bradymonadaceae bacterium | reverse complement strand
CCCTGCGGCGGCTCGGTATCGAACGGCGAGTACGTCGTCCTGCACCTCGCGAGGGCCTGATTGTACATCGGCGCCACATCGCTGAGACCGATTGCGAACGCCCGCGACCAACGCACGTTGGAGCTGCGGAACTTCTTTCGCATCCCGCCCCCCGGCACGCAATCGACCTACTCGATTGACCGCTGGTTCTTCTTCCCGCGAAATCTGGCGGTCAGCGAAGAGTCGTATGGCTCGGACGCGTTCTACCGACACTCCCAGGTGTTGCTGAGACTTCAGCCGCTCGATCTGCGCCTGAGTCTTCTCGCGGACCTGACCGACCGGGCCAATCCGGGCCGCATGTTGCTGGACCAGGCCCGCGAGCTGCTGGACCCCGTCCCCACGCGCGGGCCCGCGATGAGCACCATCGCGCAGCTGTTCGGCGCCGAAATCGTGGACGCGGTGCACGATGCGGTCGAGCACGTGCGCACCTTGGCAAAACGCGGCACGCGCAATCTGGAGAGCAGCGTACAACGGCTCTGTACCGACATCTTCGCCGCGCTGGAGGCGTTGCGCTCGGTTCGGCGCTCTCTGTTGCCGTACGGACGCATCGCGCACCCCGAGCTGCTGCCCACGCTCGAGTTCGGCGAGGAGTACGCGTGCGCGGTCGTCGACGAGCGCCTCTCGGAGCTCGCGCTCGAGATCGGCGGGTATGCGAAGTTGCGAGACGGCACGGGCACCGTCGTGCGCTGTCAGCTCGTGTTGGCCGAGGCGATGACCCGCCTCAATCGTCGGCGGCGGGACGAGGGCTTCATCGCCCCCGGCCGACATGCCGGTGAACACTATTCCTATCGCGTCGGACTGCTCAAGAAGATGCTGCAGCGCTCGCTCTACGTCGACACGCGCCAGACCCGCACAGACCCCCTCGTCGCGAACAGCGCCGCGATGGTCGCCGCCGGCCTCGCCGCGACGTGGGCCACGATCGCCCAGGTCCCCCTGTTTCAGGCGAACCTCAGCAGTACGCAAGGCGGGCTCATCTTCGCCGGTGCCGTCGGCGCGTACATGGTCAAAGACCGCATCAAGGACCTCGTCCGGAACCGCCTGCTCAAGCGCTGGCGCCCGTGGGACCACGACCAGCGCATCGTGACTTCGCTGTTCAACCACCTCGACCTGTCCAACTTTGGCGGCCGCTCGCGGGAACGCGTCCGTTGGCAGAGCGAACGCAGTGTGGAGCGCGCCGTCCTCGAGGTCCGCCAGGCCCACCGCACCGTGCACGGCGCCAGCACCGAGTTCGAGCAGGTCCTGCACTACTCCCGGCAGCTCGAGATCGCCGGCCTCGAGGGACCCGCCGAGCAATCCGGCTCCTGGGGCATCCAGTCGATCTTTCGCTTCTCGCTGTCCGAGATCATGGCGCACCTCGACGATCCGGTGGACGAAATCACGTACTTCGACGACGACACGGGCTTCTGTGCCGGCACGATCCCCAAGGTCTACCACGTCAACGTGGTGCACCGGACGCGTGACGAAGGCACGGGCGAGGAGTACCTCGCGCGGCTGCGGATCGTGCTGAACCGGAAGCAGATCCTGCGCGTCGAGCATGTCGAGACGGACCTCGATTAGCGAGCGGGCTTGCGTTCGTCGGTCGTTGGGTCGTGGGCTCGTTCTCGTGCGCT
>JBFIHF010000785.1:0-1656 GCA_041601915.1 Bradymonadaceae bacterium | reverse complement strand
TTCTCATCGCCACACTCGTCGCGTTCTTGGCCATCGAGGGGGCGCTCATCTCCTGGCTCGTCGCGACGCGCACACTCGCCGAGACCTGGGGCCTGCTCGGCGAACCCGGCGTGCTGATCATGTTCGTCGACTTCACCTTCGTCGTCGCGATCATCTTTGGAGGGGTCGTGGTGGACTGCCGAAAGCGCGGTACGAACCCGTGGCCGTGGCTGCCGGCGCTTCTCGCGGTGCCCACGGCGGCCGTGGTGGCATATCTGCTGATCCGTGCGCCGCGCCCCGCGGACGAATGACGTCGGCGAGCGCCGCGTCAGCGGCCGCTGCTGTTGGGGCACTGCGAATCTGACCACGACACGTGTACACTCGGCGTCGTACGGCAGGAGCGGCGATGGACGGACAGCACGGCATTGGGGCAGGGCAGGGCATTCTGATCGCGATCTCGATGGCCGTCCTGCTGTTGTGGATGGATGGCTGGAGTCACTCGGTGCCGGTCATGATCGCCACGTCGGCTGTGGCTCTCGTCGTGTTTCTCGGCTTCCGCAACGCGAAGCCGAAGCGCGAGCTGACCTACCAGGAGCGCGTGATGCTCGAGCGCCAGTCCGCGCACCGATGGATGGCGTCGAGTGGCGGGTATCCCGAAGAAGAACCACCGACGCCCAAACTCACCCTGCTCGATGGCGGCAAGCCGCCGCCCGACGCGGAGTGAACACCTGTCCGTGGCCCGCGCAGCTAGAGCATGTCCGACAGCAGGGTCGCGAGCCCGAGGAACCCGAAGAACCCCGTCACGTCGGTGATCGTGGTGAGGATGATCGAGGAGGCCGTGGCCGGATCGCGGCCCAGCTTCACGAGGAGCACCGGGATCGCCGCCCCCGCCATCGCGGCGAGCACCATCGCGAAGACCATCGAGGTGAACATGACGAGCGCGAGCCCTTCACTGCTGCTCCACAGATAGACCGCCAGCGCAGTGACCGCGCCGATGGCGAGGCCGTTGACGGCGCCCACCACCGCTTCTTTCAGGATGACACGAGGGGCGTGGGCGGTCCGGATCTCGCGCAATGCGAGGCCGCGCATCGTGACCGCCAGTGCTTGGGCGCCGGTATTGCCCGACTGGCCCGCCACCACCGGTAGCAGCACCGCCAGGGCCGTGAACTGCGCGATGGTGCTCTCGAAGAGTCCCACGACGGCTGCGGCGAGGAACGCGGTGAGGAGGTTGACGTTCAGCCACGGCAGTCGTCCGCGGATACCGACCCACGGAGCGGACAGCGCACGCTCTTCGGTGGAACCGCCCACCATCGCCTGAAGGTTGGCGGCCAAGTCCTGCTGCGCCGCTTCGACGAGGCCGACGTGCCGAATGACACCGGCGACCCGGCCCCGCAGATCGACGACCGGAAGGCTCGACAGCCGATGCTGATTCAGCAGTTCGACCACGTCTTCGCGCGGGGTCATCGGGTGGACGTGGATACTCGGTCGATTCAGCTCCACCAGGCGCTGATCAGGCGGCGCGCCGACGAGGTCTTGGAGTCGGACCACGCCCTGAAACATGCCGTCGTGGTCGACGAGCATGAGGTCGCTGATTCGGCGGTCGTGCAGCTCGCCCACGCGGGCCATCGCCATCGCCACGGTGGCATCCACACGCAGCGTCGCGACACGCGCATCCAT
>JBFIHF010000784.1:0-1658 GCA_041601915.1 Bradymonadaceae bacterium | reverse complement strand
GGCCGAGGCGATGCGCGACGAGACGGTCGCCTTCTACCTCGAGACGATCGCGAACCCCACGATCGAGGTCGCGAACCTCATCGAGGCGGCGACGTTCTGTCGGGCGCATGCGATCACGTCGATCGTGGACAACACCTTCGCATCGCCGGCGAACTTTCAGCCGATCCGACACGGCATCGACATCAGCGTGCAGTCGGCGACGAAGTACCTCAACGGCCATTCCGACGTGATCGCGGGCGCCATCACCGGCACCGCGGCGCAGATCGACGCGATCCGCCACGAGCTGAACCATTGGGGCGGCACGCTCGATCCACACGCCTGCTTCCTGTTGCAGCGGGGCCTCAAGACGCTCGCGCTGCGCGTTCGCCAGCAGAACGCCACCGCCCTCGCGCTCGCCGAGGCACTCGAGAGCCATGATCGGGTCGCGTCGGTTCTGTACCCAGGGCTCGCGTCACACCCGCAGCACGCCTATGCGTGCGAGCACTTGATGGGCCACGGCGGGATGCTGGCGTTCGAGCTCGCGCCGGGGATCGACCCCGCGCAGTTCATCGGGGCGCTGGAGATGGCGATCTACGCCCCGAGCCTCGGTGGCCCGGAGACACTGGTCGCGCTGCCGGCGCAGAGTTCGCACGTCGGACTGTCCGCGGCGCAGCGTCGCGACCTCGGGATTTCGGACGGCCTCGTTCGCGTCTCCGTCGGCATTGAAGCGACGGAGGACGTGATCGACGACTTCGTGGGCGCACTCGGGTCTGTGGACTCGCATCGGGCCCTCGCGTAATCTGTTTCACCGACGTTTCCGAACAACGAGGTCACAAATGCGTAGTGCTCACACAGCACGTGCGGTGATGCTTCTTCTGTTCCTCGCCGCCTCGTGCGGCGGAGACGGATCCAACAGTTCCCCTTCGGGCGACTGCGCCTACGGCAACGCCGACACCGACGGCGACGGCATCTCGGATTGCGACGAAGGCCGCGCGACCGATCGCAACACCGATGGCGACGAATGGGCGGACTGGCGAGACCTCGATTCGGACGGCGACTTCATCCCCGACGCTGACGAAGGGGTCGTGGATACAGACGGCGACGGTGTTCCGGACTATCTGGATGACGACAGTGACGGCGATGGCGTGCTCGACCGCGACGAGTCCGGGGCGGACCTCGACGGTGACGGCATCCCGGACTACCTCGACGACGACTCCGACGGTGACGGAATCCCGGACTCCGTCGAGGGATCGGACGATCGCGATGGCGATGGCCTCATCAACTCGCGCGACACCGACTCTGACGGCGACGGCATCCCGGACTCGATCGAGTCGGGCGGCACCAATCCGCCGCGCGACACCGACCGCGACGGCATCCCCGACTACCTCGATCGTGACAGCGACAACGACAACCTCGACGACGCCGACGAAGACCTCAACGGCAATGGTAGCGTCGATCCGTGTACCTCGACGCCCTGCGAGAGCGATCCGCTGAAGGCCGACACCGACGGCGACGGCACCCCGGACCTCATCGAGCGCGTCGCAGGGTCCAATCCGCAGGATCCCAACGACACGATCCCGGACGGCGACTTCTTCTTCGTGCTGCCGTACGAAGGCGACGCGCAGTCGGGCCAGTTCGACTTCTCGACGACCGTCAACATCGCGGACATCTTCTTCAGC
>JBFIHF010000783.1:0-1663 GCA_041601915.1 Bradymonadaceae bacterium | reverse complement strand
GTCGAACTCGATGCCCTCCTGCTGACCGGCCGAGACCACCCGTTCCATCATCGCGTGCGCCTGGTCGACGGAGACACGATACTTGCGGGCGAGCAGCTCCACGAGCGGTGCGTCGGGCGACGCCTTCGCGTTCGGGTCGAGCTCGAAGCTGCGCCACTCGACCTCCACGGGCTCGTCGAACTGCACCACGGCGCGTTCCAAACGGCGCTTGCCGATGTAACACCACGGGCACACCACATCCGACCATACTTCGATTTTCATCCCGCCTCCGTTGTCAGGTCTGCGGAACGGGCACTTCGATCCACGAATTCCCGTAGTCGACGGTGTGCACGCCGTGAGGGCCGACATCGAAATTGTCCGCATCGGCACCGGCGAGCACGAGTCGCAGCCGATGTCCGCGGCGAAACACGAAGGATGTCGGCAGGAGGTCGAACTCGAACACGACGGTGGATCCGGCCTCGACCGTCTGGCCATCGCGACGCCGGAACGACCGGAACGGCAGCGCCGCGTGCGATGCCGGCACGCTCCGCTTCTTGCGCCGATGCACGGCGCGAAACTGCCCCTCCGTCACGTAGTGGGCGGTGCCCGCGGGCTCGACGTCTTCGAGGTACGCAAACAGGCGCGGGTCGGACGTCGTCGACCGGAGCTCGATGTGGACCAACGGATGGCCGGTCACTTCGAGATCTCGCTCGAGGCTCGCCGTGTCAAACGTCAGCACCTCACCGCGTCGCGGCGGATAGTGGGTCAGCGTCAACATCGGCAGCAGGCTGCGCCAGCGAGACGCCTCGCCGGTGCCATGCTGCCCCGTCACCGGCAACACCCCTTGCCCGGGGCTCCCGGCGCCCAGCGTGCCGGCGCCCAGGTGGTACCGGCGCGGGACGAAACCGGCCGGAGGCCAGCGGTCGGCGGTCGACCAGCGTTCCGCGCCCATCGTGAAGTACCGCACGCGCGGGCTGGCGTACCAGTCGGCCCGCGCGTCGGCGTCGTCCCGCAGGTGGGCATCGAAGAAGCGCAGCAGCTCCGCTTCGTGGTCGAAGTCGCTATCGCGGCGCCCATTCCAGGGGCTGATATCTTGCCGGCCCCCATGCTCCCACGGGCCGATGATCATCCGTTGACCCGGGTCATCCAGCGAGGCGAACCGCTTCATCGCGGCGCGCTGATACGCGCCGTCCATCCATCCGGTGTAATGATAGACGGGCAGCGATGACGGCAGCGCACCCAGCATCGCATGAGGACTGAAGTCGTCGACGCTCAGCTCGGGGTCCGTGTCGCTGAGCCCGCGATCGTCTCGGAACGTCATGCGGTTTCCAGCCTCGTGCACGTCCAGCGCCGGCTCGCGCGACCCGAGATGCGCCGCAAGCCGGTGTCCAGCGGGGTCGTCATCCGTCGCCGCCACGCCGCGCACGAAACTCTCGATGACCCGGGTCACCGGACGGTGATAGTTCAGCAGATGAGACCCGATGCGGTCGCCTCGAGTCCCGTAGTCCGAGGCGGCCAGCTGCGCACGCGCTTCCGAACTCAAATGAAAGATCAGCTTCAGGACATCGTCGAACCGGTTGCGGTCCAACGCGTCGTTGAAGCGGCCCCAGTTGCGGGTGAACCCATTGAGATGGATCCCGCCGGGCATCGCGATGTCCTCGAACACGTCGAACAGCGAGAATCG
>JBFIHF010000782.1:0-1663 GCA_041601915.1 Bradymonadaceae bacterium | reverse complement strand
TCGGCGCGGACGTCGTCGGGACGATCCCGTAGCTGTTGCGGGGTCTTAGATCGAGTAGTTGAAGACGCGGCTCTCGCCGCTGTCGAGCATGCGCACCGTCACGACCTGCAGGTCGCGGGGCTTGCTCCGGAAGATGTCCAGGTAGGACTCCCGGACGATGCGTTCCCACGTTTTTCCCTCGATCCCCTGCACGAACGGCGAGACGCCGACCCACAGTTTGTGCTCCTCGCGTTCGACGAAGAACGAGGCGACGAGGACCTCGCCTTGCTCGCCGCGATAGACGAGGTCGAACACGGCATCGTCAGTATCTGCGCGGGCTTGAACGCCGACGCGAATCGGCAGGATCCGAATCTCCTTCTGATCATCGGCCCCGAGCGTGATGAAGTTGTCGGCCGTCACAAGGCCGCGCAGCAGGACCTGTTCTTCCTTCTTGCCCTCGAGCGTCCAGCGCCAGAACGCCTCGGTGCGCACCCGGAACGTGTCCGTGTTGCGCCCGCGCACGATCAGGAACGCGCCGTCGAACGTGTAGTCGCCTTTCTCTTTCTCGATCCAGCCGTCGTCGCGCGCGATGTAGCGGGTAAAGCTGCCGTCGAGCCGGAACCGCAACACCTGCGGCGGCTTCTCCCCCATGTTGTGCGGGTCGAGGCTGGATGGGAGGTAGTACCAGGAACCGCGGATAGACTCGGGGGGCGGCCGCTCGGCCATGGTTCACTCCTTGAGCACGGCAATGGCGATCGGAAGTGGGGCCGCGAGTCGACCGGCGACCTGACGAATCCACAGGTCGTGTTGTACTCGGTCGTCGGGGACCGCACCCTCGGGTACCGAAACTCGTACCGGTGAGTGTTCCAGGAACGACTTCGCCGGGACGAAGGCGACGAGCTCACCGTCGAGCATGATCGCGACCTGTTCTACCTCGGAAACGTGCAACGCGGCAAGGCTCGCGCCGACCGCGGTCTCAAAGTCGATCGAGATGAACGACGTTCCGGTCGAGGAACGGAGCGCCTGAACGGCCTTGATCTGGCGTTCGGTGGCGACGATTTCGCCCAAACTCACGCTGCGGAACCCACCGGGGTCGGGGAACACGGTCAGCCGTCCGTTCGGAAGCGTGATGCGCGCGAGAAACGCGGCGAGGGCGCTGCGCTGGGCCGACCAGAGGTAGGGCGGGTCATCGCCGCGTAGTTCGACGCCCGCGGGGATCTGCGCCGCCAGCGTCAGCCAGTTTGGCTTTTCCGGGGTCACGCGACGTATTTCGACCTTGCCCGGCGCGGTCATGAGCGCCTCGAGCCAGCCGCGTTCGTGATTCCAACCGGTCTCGATCACGAGGGTGTTCGGTGTCGACATCCGGAACTCGAACTCCTTGACCGACGCGGCTTCGAAGCGCTTGCGCAGCCGCTCGGTCGCGATATCGGCGAACGAGTTCTTCGCCGCCTTGCTATCGGCGGCTAGCACCTCCGGCGGCGGCTGCAGCGCGAGCCGATAGACCACTCGACCGCCGGCGAAGGCGGGCAAAGCGACGCCTGCGAGAACAAGCACGAGGAGCAGGGCTACGAGGCGTCGGGTCATGGGCGATCCAGATCAGGTCATGCGCCGGCTCACGAAGTCGATGAAGTCGATCTTCGTGATGATACCGACGAGGCGACCGGCATCGACGACGATGACGATC
>JBFIHF010000781.1:0-1670 GCA_041601915.1 Bradymonadaceae bacterium | reverse complement strand
CACGACGCGTTGGAGCACGACTCCCACGGCAAGCAGTCCGTATCATCCGTGCACGATCCTTGCCCCGGGACGCACCGGTCGCCGACACAGGTCGACCCAGGCCCCATCAGTTGTGCGCAGTACAGGTCCGGCGTCGGCTGTTGAGAACAACCGGTGGGGATGTCAGTGCAGACTCCCGCCTCGCAGCTCTGGTTGCTGGGGCAGAGCTGGCCGCCGCAGCACTCCTCGGGCACCGGTCCCGGCGTGCAGGCGAGTGTGCAGGTCGAGGCGTCGCCGCTCTGGGCCGCCGGTGCGCAAACCGAGTCGTCGCAGCTCTCCGGACACGGATCGCAGGTTTCGCCCTCGTCGATGACCCCGTTGGGGCAGCTGTCCGAGCAGTCGTCGTCATTGGCGGACGTACACGCATCGGGGCAACATCCGTCGCCGTCGACACAGGTCGTTTGTTGGCCGTTTCGCGCGCAAGCGATGTCGCACGTCTCCTTGGAGCCCGTCTGCACCCACAGTGCGCATCCACCGCTGGGACAGCGGTAGTCGCCCTCGCAGGGGTCGCACGTCTCGCCGAGATCCAGCGTGCCGTTGCCGCAGGAGTCGGGGACGACGGTGTTCCCGGTCGTGTTGTTCGAGGTGTTGTTGGGGGTACCGTTCGCGGTTCCGTTGTTCGGCGTGTTGTTCGATCCGCCGACGGTGTTGTTCGACCCACCCGCGGTGTCCGAGTTGACGGGGGCTCCGCTGGAGCTGCTGAACAAGCATCCCGGTAGTGTCAGTGCGGCGAGGGCAAGGATCGGGATCGTGTGTCGCATCCGAGCAGTCTAGTGCCACCGCAGCTGCGAATCCACACGGTTCACGGCCAGTCGGCGGCCCACTCCGGACGGTGGCTCATGATCTCGGTCGGCTCGAGCTCCGGGATCGGCTCGACCCCGGCCGGCGCGACCGGCATCGGCAGCGTGGCGACGGGCCGAGAGCGCGTCAGCCGCTCGAGACGCTTGGAGAGCCGTCCGTCGCACTGCGCGGCCTCGGTTCGCGGCCGACTGCGGACCGGCGGCAGCGCCGGGGGCAGGTCGAAGAACCCTTCGAAGGAGTCCGCGCTGACGAGCACCGAGCTCCCGACCCGGACCGCGGGCATCGCCGCGGGCGTGTCGAAAACGCGGCTTCGTTCCGGCTGCGCCTCGATTTCGTACTGCTCCTCGATGAGCACCGTATCCGGCGGATCGCCGACGAGGACCTCCGAGTCGATCGGCTCGAACGCGTCGAGCGGATCCAGCGTGTCGAACGGCTCGAACGTGTCGAAGGATCCGAGCATCTCGACGGGCAACGCCACGTCGGCGGCTGGCGCCGCGACGCGTGCGCGCCGGGCCGTGGCCGGTCGAATCACGACCAGGGCGAAGACCAGCAGGACGAGACTCCCGCCGAGGACGGTCGTCATGGAGAAAGCTGCGGCGATCAAGGTGGTGTCCATCATCGGCTCCGGCGTCATGTTCTGACTGGAAGCTATCCAGCCGCCGCGCGTCGTTCGACTGAAAGATCCTGAAAGACGCTCAACTCGTGCCCGACAGACGTCGATTACGCTGAAAATTGCGGAGCAGGACGCTACACTTAGCGAACACGCCTCGCGGAGTTGTCGTCGTGAACCTCGCTCTCCTCATGAGTCGCCTCAGCACCGCGGCCCGCTT
>JBFIHF010000780.1:0-1679 GCA_041601915.1 Bradymonadaceae bacterium | reverse complement strand
CCGGACCAGATCGGATTCGGAAAGTCGTCGAAACCCGAGCACTACCAGTTCACGTTCCAGGCCCTCGCCGCGAACACGCGCCAGTTGCTCGACGCGCTGAGCGTCGACAGTGTCGCCGTGGTCGGTCATTCGATGGGCGGCATGGTGGCGACGCGCTTCGCCCTCATGTTCCCGAATCTCACCGAACGCCTCGTGCTCGTGAACCCGATCGGCCTCGAGGACTGGAAGCTCGTCGCGCCCTACGCTGACGTTCAGACGTGGTACCAGAACGAGCTGAAGAAGACGCCGGACGGTGTGCGAGCCTACATGCAGGCGAGCTACTTCGATGGGGAGTGGAAGCCCGGCTACGACGAGCTCGCCGCGATTCAGATGGGGTGGACCGAGAGCCCCGATCGCGAGCAGCTCGCCTGGGTGTCCGCGCTGACCTACGACATGATCTTCACTCAGCCGGTGCTGTACGAGTTCGGTCAGCTGACCGCTCCGACGCTCCTCATCATCGGGCAGCGTGACCGCACCGCACTGGGCAAGAACCTCGTCGCCCCCGAAGTCGCCGCCAAGATGGGACTCTACGAACAGCTCGGCAAACGCACGCACGAAGCGATCCCGAACAGCCAGCTCGTCGAACTCGAGGGGATCGGCCACATCCCTCAAGTCGAGGCATGGGACCCGTACATCTCCGCCCTCACGACCTTTCTCGACGTGTCTCAATGACCGCGGTCATCGAATTGGTTCGCGCGATCAGAGTGCCGCCTATTGGCGCGCGGCCGCTCGCTTTCCGTATCCCCGCTCGTGAGACTCGTCCAATGGTTTGGCGATTCTTGATGACCCTGATGGCTGTGGCTGGGGCTGGGTGTTCACAGTCGGGCAATGTCTTGCTCTCCAGCGATCGCTCCGACGACGGGAACGCGGCCGACCACGGTAGTGACGCGCAGACCCGCGAGGCGGATGGGTCGAGGATGTTCGACACGAGCCCCGACTCGGCCGACCTGACCCAACGTGACAGTGCGGCCGACGCCGGGGCGTGCGACTGCATCCCCGGTGCGGTCGAGACCGTCGCCTGTGGCGCGTGCAACAGTGGAACTCAGACGCGCGAGTGCGCCAACGACTGCACGTGGAGCGCCAATGTGTGCCAGGGCGAGGACGTCGGGTATCCGGTCGATATCGTCAGCGATGACTACATCTGTCCTCCGTACTCGACCCCCGCGGTGTTCTTCGCGCCCCACCCCGACGACGAGACGATCGGCTATGCCGCGACGATCTTCGACCACGTCGCCGCGGGCCGCAGCGTGTTCGTGGAGCTCATGACGCATGGTCGCGCGACGGGAGTGCGCACCACGCTTGGCGACGGCGGCTCCGATCCCTGGCACCCCGGCGCGCATACGTACACGCTCACGCCGGACCAGATTGGCGACGCGCGGATTGCGGAGTTCAAGCAGGCCATGGCATCGCTGGGGGTGACGGGGATCAAGATCTCCGATTTCGGCGACGGCAACCTGACCGCCGCCGAAGTCGGGCAGCGGGTGTCATGGTGGATCGCTCACGACCCCGGCGGATTGAGCCTCAAGGGCACCGCGGGTGCGCAAGACCCGCGGATCGCGGGCGGCACCGCACATCCGGACCATCAGGCCGTCTGGGACGCCCTCGTCGGCTCCGGTTTCGGCGATTTGAGGGGATGGCTG
>JBFIHF010000779.1:0-1692 GCA_041601915.1 Bradymonadaceae bacterium | reverse complement strand
TGCCGGCGAGCGCCTCGACTTTCACGACGTCGCGGTCATCGTCAACGACGCGGAGCGCGACGCGTACCAGGCGCGGATTCGGTCCGTGTTTCAGGCCACTCACGACATCCCGCATAACATCATCGACATCACGGCCTCGGCGCATCGCCGGTACGTCGAGGCGGTCGAACTGTTGATCGCGCTGCCGTTTGGGCGCTTCACGCGGCGAGAACTGTTGCGACTGCTCACCCACGACAACGTGGTGGCGGGCTGCGAGGGCGTCGATCCGGCGACCTGGGAGCGTTGGTGTCAGGAACTCAACATCCTGCACGGGGCCGACGACGCTGACCACGAGGGCACCTACATCGACAAGAGCCTCTACCACTGGGATCAGGGGCTCAAGCGACTCGTGCTCGGCTCGTTCATGACTGGGGGCATCGCCGGCGACGAACGCGTGATCCAGCTCGGCGACGACGAGTACCTGCCGCTGGAGTTGTCCCCACAAGAGGTCGGCTCGGCCGCACAATTCGTGAGCCTCGCCCGCGCGCTGATCGCCGACGCGCGCTGGCTCGCGCGCGCCCAGGTGCCGCTTAGGGAGTGGATGGGGCTCATCGGCGAACTCCTGCAGAGCTACCTCGAGACCGTCGACGACGACGACGAGTTCGATCGCCTCCGCGTGGCGCGATTCCTGACCGAGCTCGCCGATCGCGACCTGTCTTCGGCGCCGGTGCCGTTTCGCGTCGCCCACGAGTTCATCCGCGCGAGCCTCGCGACGCTGGAGATCAGCCGCGGGCAGTACTTGTCTGAAGGTGTGGTCGTCTCGTCGTTTCTGCCCATGCGCCCGATCCCGTTCAAGGTCGTCTTCGTCACGGGGCTCGGCGAGCGGTTCTTCCCGCGCTCGGACGTCCGCAGCCCGCTCGATCTGCGCTGGGCCCCGGAGCTCGAACCGGTGCGCGGCGATGTGGTCAGCGCCCGAGCCCAGGACGAGTACATGTTCCTGGAGACGCTGATCTCGACGCGCGAGCGCTTCTACATGTCGTACGTGGCGCGCGACGGCCAGACCGGCGAATCGCTCGAGCCGTCGTCGGTCGTGCGGCTGCTCTGGTTCATGCTGGAGCAGAACTACGCGACGCCCGAGAACCTGCAACAGCGCTGGATCGCCCACCCGCTGCGGCGCTGGGACGATCGCTACTTCGGCCCGGAGCCCGACCTGGCGAGCTTTCAGCCCGATGCACACCGCGAGGCGTCGACGCTCGAGGCGCGGCGTTCGATGGAGCAGTTCTGCGCCGAAGCTCAGATGCCGTATCCCGATCGGCAGACGCTCTTTGCCGACGTGCCGCCGGACGTCCGCGACTCCCTGCAAGCCCGACTCGGGCTGGTCGAGCCGCCCGACGAGGAGCTGACACCCAGCGATGACCAAACTGTCACGGTGTCGATCCGGCAGATTCGCAAGTTCCTCGAGGCGCCGACCCAGGGGACAGCGCTGTTCCATCTCGGGATGCGCGAGGACGACTTCGAGGACCCCTACGGCGTCGAGGACGAAGTGTTCGAGAGCGCCGTCGTGCAACGCACGGTGCTCATGCAACGCGCGTTCGTCGAGGCGCTGCTGGACGAGTCGACGCCGTTGACCCCGACCACGCTGGAGGAGCGCTACGCGGCGCTCTTTCACCGTGAGCTGCTGCGCGGGACCGTGCCGTCCGGGCCGTTTGGCGC
>JBFIHF010000778.1:0-1694 GCA_041601915.1 Bradymonadaceae bacterium | reverse complement strand
CGCCGTGTTTGCCGCGTTTGCGCCGCGCAACGCCGGCCCGCCCGCCGACATCGCGCCTCGGCCCGTGGTCTGGTCGCGCGCATCGGCTCCGGCGCAAACCCCGCCCTCCGATCCGCGCCCCCTCGCGGACACCGACAAGCGTCCAGAGCCGCCCGTCCCCACGCTGTGGGCGGACAGTCGCAACGGCGCCCGGTGGCACGGCTATGTCCCGCGCAAACTGGCCGCCAACCCACCGATCGTCGTCTTGCTACGCGCAAAAGGTGAGACCGCGGAGGCGTTCCTGATGGGGTCGGGCTTCACCGAGATCGCCGATGAGGCGGGCTTCGTCGTCATCGCGCCCGAGGACAGCGAGAGTATCGTTACGAACCCCTGGGTCGACTCCGACGACGGCAATCGCGTCGTGGACATCGTGGAGCACGTGAAGGCGACGCTGTGCGAAGGCGAGTGCCGAGTGTACCTCGTCGGGCACGCCGCCGGCGCCTCGCTCGCGCACGTGCTGAGCTGCGAGGACTGGGTGACGGGCATCGCGATCAGCGGAGTTCGAACGTGGTCGACCCCCGCCGCATGCAGATCCTACGCGCCCACCATCTGGCTCGACCCGATGAAGTCTCCCCGACTGCCATGGAACGGCGGCCCATCGTGCGTCGATCACACCCTGTCGCGCGTGTTTACCGCGACCAAGACCTCCCATCGGAAGGCGCTGGCCCTCTGGCTCACGAAGATGCGGTGTCGCGAAGGGGCCCGCGAGACGTTCAGTCATCCGAACGGGAGCTGCTCGAGCTGGTCGTGTGAGCGGCCGTTTGAGTCGTGTGATCTCGACGGCGGTGACGCCTGGCCAAACATGCCGCCGTCGCCCGCGAACTGCGACAGCGCAGGGGCCGACTTCCCCGCCGCGCAGCGCGTGTGGAGCTTCTTCGCGGACGCGCACGCCGCCGGCGCGACGCCCCAGCCCAAACGATGACCGCGGTCAGTGGGCGAGGATCCCGGTGGACGCCGCGACTCGAAAACGGACATCGCTGGCCAGCCGATACCCGCCGTCGTCGGTGACGATCAGCGCGTCGAGCCCCATCTTGCGGAGGTCGCGGATCGCGGTGTAGATCCGGCTGCGTCCCGAGGTCGTCGTCATCGTCTCGCCGGGCCAGCCGACCTCCAGCAGCTCCTCCACGGACAACAGAACCGCCGCGTCGATGAAGTGCTGTCGGGCGAGCGCTTTGACGATCACCCGAAGCTGTTTGCGAGAGCTCAAATCGATGGGCTCCGCGCCATCGATGATGACCCAGTGACAGTTGGCATGAAACTCGACGTCGTGCCGAAACCCTGGAGGTAGCTCGACGAGGGCCGCGTCGAGGCGCTCGAGAAGCGCGCGTGCTTGGCCGATCAGCAAGCGAGCGTAGAACTCGGTCGGGGTTCCCAGCGCATCCAGCTCGCCGGCCGCGAGTGCTCGCGGCGCCGCGCGGTGTTGAGCAGCGCCGCGATTGGCGTCGCACAGGTGAGCGAATGCGCGGGCGATCGCGAGCAGATCGTTCGCCGGCGTCACGGCCGCGCCGAGTTCGGCCACAATCGCCGTCGCGTTCGCCAACTCGCGCTGCGCGGAGCTGCCTCGGCCCGCACGAACCCCGATGAAGGCCGCGAGGTGCGCGACGGCCGCGACCGGATCATTGGCTCGCAGCGACGGAACGCCGGCGAGCAGGTCG
>JBFIHF010000777.1:0-1694 GCA_041601915.1 Bradymonadaceae bacterium | reverse complement strand
GTAGAACCCACCGTCCGGTGACGGGATGAACCCGTACTTCGTGAAGTGCTCGTTCGCGACGATGCGCGAGACCCGGTCGTTCGTGATCTGAACCGCTTCCGGCTCGAAGCGCTTGACGATGCGCAGCACCTTCGCGGAACTGCGATCTACCGTCACGATGTACGGCTCTTCATACCCGTCGTCATCGAGGTCCAGGTAGCCGTGCTGTTCGAGGATCTCGCGGTCGACCTTCTGCGTCGTCGGCGGCACCAGGCCCTGCGACTGGTCCTTGTGCTGCTGCGCGATGCTCGTGTGGCGCTGTGCTTCGCCCAGCGGCACGTCACGGTAGAACCCAGAGCGCTGGTGCTCGACCACGATGTTCGGGCGTAACCAGTACCGGTGCGTTGCGCGGCCGCAGGTGCTCAGGCTCTTCGTCCAGTAATCGACCACGAAGTCGCTGGCGAGAACGTGCACTGACCGGTTGCGCTTCAGCGCAGCGTCGAAGTATGTCTTCTTGAAACTGCAGCCGACGATGGGCACCGTGATGAGGAGACGGTCCATCTCCTCCTCCCACTCTTCGTCCTCTTCGTACAACTGGTAGCTCATGTGCTCCTGCACACGGCGGGCGCGCTCCGTCTTCTCCGGCGAGGACTGACCGTAGATGCGGACCTTGACGACGTTGGTGTCGGAGATCAGCGCGGGGTATGCGCGTGCGGAGAACTGCAGCGCAGCGATGGTGATCAGCGGGAACTTGACGTTGCTCGCGTTCGGCCACGGGAAGTCCTTGGTTTCCGCCACCTGCAGCGCGAGGTCCATCGCGCTCGCCATCTTCTCTTCCCACTGCCCACGCGACGCAACGTCCTGTTCGAAGTCCTGAACGGCCTGCTGCCCTATCGAGGCAAGCTCGTCGTCGTCCAGTACCTCGGCGAGGTTCGTCGTGTCCAGTATGGTGTTGAGATCAATAGCCACAAACAGCGTTCCTTCCAGTGTCTAGTTCACCGAACTCGTCGTAGTACTCGTCGTCATCCAGGTCTTCCTGATCGGGCGCGTCCTGCAACTGGTCCAGCCCGAGAAAGATGACGCCCAGCGAATCGACATCGTCGTCGTGTACGCCCTTGTCGAACCGCAGTAGCTCGTCCCGCACGCCGGGGAACCACTCTGCCTTCGTGTCGAACTCGACGTTGTGCGCCCGCATCTCTTTCTGCAGCGGGCGTGCGCGGGTGCGCTTGTCCTTCGACGGTGTGATCTTTTCGAGATTGATGTAGGTATTGCGCTGGCGCATCTCGCGATACAGGAACGGCCCGATCGCTTTCTCGATCTTGTCGGACTCGACAAAGAAGAGTTCCGGGCTGAAGTTCTGCTGGATCCCGAACATGCGTTCCATGATCTCCAGCGAATCCCACCGGCCCTTCTCGGACCACACCACGCGCTTGCGGCCCTGATTGTTGACAGACACCACCTTGAGCGCGGTGTAGTCCGCCCGTTCACGCTGCGAGATGGCGAAGTCGGCACCGGCGTAGTACACGACCGGTGACCGGTCGCTGTCGTCCAACTCGAGGAAATCCCCCCGGTTGAAGAAGTTCGCGCTGTGGTCGAACGGATCGTTCAGGTACTCTTGCGAGTACAGTTCCGGCGCACCGTCTTCCACGAACTCCTGTCGGATGCCCCGCAGGCGCTCCTCGCTGAACTTCTCCGGCCACAGGATGTTCGAGAAG
>JBFIHF010000776.1:0-1694 GCA_041601915.1 Bradymonadaceae bacterium | reverse complement strand
GTCATGATCATTGTGACGGGCACCAAGCGCTCCGGCACGTCGATGTGGATGCAGATCCTCGCCGCGTCCGGCATTCCGCTCATCGGCGAGGCCTTTCCCAAGAATTGGAAGGAGACGATCGAGGCCGCGAACCCCCATGGCTTCTACGAGTCGCCGCTGCGCCAGGGGGTGTTCTTCGCCACCAATCCGGACCCGCGAACCGGCGTGTACCTGCGACCTGAAGCGTCAGCGTCGGTCGCCGTGAAGGTCTTCGTTCCCGGACTATGCCGGACGGACCTCGCCTTCGTGGGGAAGGTCATCGGCACGATGCGGCACTGGCGGGAGTACGTCGCGTCGGTGGAGCGTCTGCGCACGATGGAGACCGAAGCACTCAAGGCCAAAGGCGCGGGCGTCGAGGAAGCCAAGGTCCTCGACCCGGTGCTGGAGTGGTGGCTGGAAAATTTCGCTCTGATCCGCGACATCGTCACGCGCAAGTATCCGGCCCACCTCGTGACGTACGAAAACGTGATCGAGGACCCTGAACGGGTGCTGCCGCCGATCCTGACCTGGCTGGGCGCGAAGGACATCGCGGCCGGCGTGGCGGCCGTCTCACCCGAAGCGCGGACCCAGGACCGGGACCGTATCGAGCGCGAACACGAGTTTGGGCCGATGTTCGATGAGATCTACGACACCGTGTCGCGCCGCCAGCCGATCACGAACGACTTTTTGGAGCGCGTCAACGCGACCCACGAAGGACTGGTGCCAGCGATCGAAGCCAGCATCCAGGCCGTCGTCGACGATCGGCGACGCCGCGCCAAGCCGCCGGCGATGCCGGACCCGCTGCATCCCGACACCCTCCAATCCCTGATCCATGGCGACGATGAGGGCTGACGGCGAATGCGGTTGCGCCCGATCCGGACCTTTCCTATCCTCAATGCTCCCCGAAGTCGGATATCCAAGATGAAGCACGATCTAGGCGCCCCGCGGTCGACCGCGAGCGCCCCCAATAGTTTCGTTCGCCGCCTGATCCCCACCATCGCCGCGGCATCGCTGACGTTCGCGGCGTGCACGCCGGAGGAAGACCCCAAGACGGGGCCCGGCAACGACATGAACACGACGTCGAACAACACGACGCCGGACATGTCGAACACGACGCCGGACATGGGCACGCCTCAACCGGATACCGGCGGACCCAATCCCGACCTCGGTACCCCCGATCCCGACCTCGGCGGTGATCCAGACCTCGGTGCCATCACCGGCGAGCCCTTGATGTTCACGATCGACGGCACGATCTCGATGGCCGAGCTCCAGGAGTTTTGCCAGGCGTGGAGCGAGTGCGACACGACCTACTTCCAAGAGAGCTACGCCTCGGTGGACGAGTGCGTCACCAAGACCCAAGGCTACATCGACGAATCACTCGCCGGCTACGAGTCGTACGGCGCAGACTGCGTCGCCGCCGTCTCCGCCCAGCAAGAGTGCTACGCGGCCGCCTCGCGCTGCATCGGCGCCGAGTTCCAAACCCCCTACGAAGCCTACGAGTCGTGCACGGCGATGTTCTCCGACCGCTACGACATGTTCTGCCAATAGGGCGCCCCCCGGCGCGAAGCGCCCCCGGCGCGAAGCGCCCCCGGCGCGAAGCGCCCCCGGCGCGAAGCGCCCCCGGCGCGAAGCGCCCCCGGCGCGAAGCGCCCCCGGCGCGAAGCGCCCCCGGCGCG
>JBFIHF010000775.1:0-1705 GCA_041601915.1 Bradymonadaceae bacterium | reverse complement strand
TTGGAGACCCGGTAGAGCACCGAGAACGCGGGGACCCAGAACTTCCAGCAGAAGTTCATGAGCATCCGTTCTCCGCGCCCGAGCTCCCGCGGCACCAGCGTGGCCGTCGTCGGGTCGAGGTCCTGCCAACCCGTCCACTTGTGGTGCATCGCGTGAATCGCCGTCCACGATCGGAACGGGATCATGCAGAAGAACCCGGCGAGATGACCGACGTAGGTGTTCAGCGAACGACTCTTGAACAACACGCCGTGCCCGCATTCGTGCAGCAGCACGAACCACTGGAGCAGGGCGAACGCGAGGATCACGTGGCCGAGAAGCCACGTCACGGCATGAGCCCATTGGGCTAGTTCTGGAAGAAGGCCGCCGAGCTGCGTCAGTCCGATGCCCAACGTGGTGAGCGCCAGACACAGCAGCGTGTACAACGCGCCGGTACTGTTTCGAGGCTTCAAGTGCGTCAGTTCAGCCGGCGACGCGAGGTGGTTCTCGGCGGTCATTGCGCGCTCCCGTTGTCGAATCCCATGAGGCGATCGATGCTGACCCAGGTCTGGACGACGCGGTTCAGAAACGGCTGCCGGTGGAACCTGCTGATCATCGCGTACAGCGGAAGACGCGTGACCACAAAGTCGGCCAAGGCCGCCCCAAACCCGAGGCGCCATGCGTCGTGGTCGACGGACTGTCCCGTAGCCTGTTGCAGAATCTCTCGGTGGAGGTTCACCCAGTGGCTTAGAGAATGTTCGGTCACGTCGGGGTCCAGAGTGAAGCACAAAAACTCGGCGAGGTCGCGTTGGGGAAGGCCGACGCGCGCGAGCTCCCAGTCGTACGCGCAGAGCCGTCCGTCGGGTCGGAGGGCGACGTTTCGCGGGTTGAAGTCGTTGTGGATCAACGTCTGGGGCATCGTCGCTTCCACGGCGGACCAGCGGGCGACTTCGCCGACCAGGTACTCATACCGTGCGGCTCCCGCGTCACCCATGCTGTCCCGGAACGACTGCTCGAGTGCGACTTCGGCGAGCGCGTTCCAGAGGGACCGCTGGTCGGGGCATTCGCGGGGTGGCGGAAGCCATGGCGCGGTCGGCGGCGCGCCGAACCAGTGGGCATGCACGGCTCCGATCCCTTCGATCGCCGCGGCGATCTGCGCGTCGCTCCAGGCGTTGCCGGCGCTGTTGAGCCCCGACATGCCGGTGAGGTCTTCCAGGACCAGCAGGCCCGGCGCTGCGCCATAGAGCACCGGTCGGTGCAGCCCCAGCGGAGCGTCTTCGAGGGCGTAGATCGCGGCCTCGCGCACGTGACTCAGACACACCTCGCTGCGCGCACGATGCACCTGCCAGGCTTCGCCGAGCGCGGGACTGCAAAGCCTCGCGACCTCCGCGCCGACATCGAGCGTCTGGCTGTCCGGGATTTGCGCCTTGGTGACCACGGTCAGTTTATCGGTGGCCCCGTCGCCGCGGGTGAAGCTCAGCGCCACGCGACTCAGGCCGGCCGCCTGTCCATGCCGCCAAGACGCCAGCTCGCCGATGATGCCATGCTCCGCTGGCGACCCTGAGAGCCAACCCAGTGGGGTAGCGGCGAGGAGCGTGAGGTTTGCGTCGTCGAAGTGTGCTCGAAGCATCGTCTGGAAGAAGCCAGCGGACGGGTCCGCGTCGGGCGACCGCCCGCCGAAGACCGTTCCGGCGGCGGGGAGGTAGCCGCAGTCCACGAGGTGGTCGAA
>JBFIHF010000774.1:0-1706 GCA_041601915.1 Bradymonadaceae bacterium | reverse complement strand
GATGGCGCGCATGGCGAACACGATCGTGACGGCGAGCGCCGCGAAGAGTGTGCCGTACACCGAACTCAAGGCGATGTTGCTGGCCGAAGTGACGCGACAGAAGAAGCCGTACGGGTTGATCATCAAAGACATCACCGGCGGTTCGACGAACACCTCGGGCTACGGCTACCAGGCCTTCAAGGGGTCGCCGCGCTTGATCTACAAGGTCGACCCCCAGACGGGCGCAGAAACGCTGGTCCGCGGTGCGGAGCTGGTCGGTACGCCGCTGACGGGCATCAACAAGATCGTGGCGGCGAGCGTCGAAACCGGTGTCTTCAACGGCTACTGCGGCGCGGAGACGGGCTACGTGCCGGTGTCCACCGTCGCGCCAGCGTTGTTGACCACGGAGCTGGAGCTGCAGCGCACACAAAAGTCGAACGAACGTCCCCCGATCCTGAGCGCACCATGGCTGAACCCATGATCACCGACGTCCCCAAAGGCTTTGATGACGCGGTCCGCGAGCGACTGCGTCTCGCGGTGGCCGAGCGACCCAGCGGCCGCGCGGTCGCGGTGTTCGACTACGACAACACCTGCATCCGTGGCGACATCGGCGAGTTGTACGCGCAGTATCTGGTCGACGAGGCGCTGTATCGGACGGATCTCGACGCGTTCTGGGATGTCATCGACCCGCGGGACGGTCGCGACGAAGCGCGCCGACTGGCCGATGCGCTGCGGGGCATCGGTGCCGACGACCCGGCACGCGCCGCGTTGTTCGCGCAGTACCGCGCGGAGATGACGGCCATCTACCCCCGGCTCGTGGCTCGCGAGGGCAAGTCGGTCGCGTACGCATGGGCGGTCCTGCTGCACGTCGGACTGACCGAGCGCCAGATGGTGGAGTACTCCGAGCGCTGCGTTCGCGCCGAGTGGGCGCGGCCGCTGGGGAACGAAGTGCTGACCACGTCACGCGACGAGCGCATCGAGTTCGAAGTCGGCATGCGTCGCATCGCCGCGATTCGCGAGATCCACCACTGGTTGCGGGCCAACGGGTTCGAGGTCTGGATCGTATCGGCGACGAACGTCTGGACGGTCGGCGTGGCGGCGCGCCTGATGTTCGGACATGACCCGGCGTTCGCGGTCGGCAACCAGTCCGTGGTCCGGGACGGCGTGTTGACCGACGAGTTGGCATGGCCGGCGCTGTTCCGGGAAGGCAAGGTCGCCGCGATCGAGCGCGAGATCGGCGTCCGCCCCGCGATTGTGTTTGGCGACTCCGAGACCGACCTGAGCATGATGGAGTGGGCGCAGTCGCTGTCCGTCCTCATCGATCGCGGCGACGCGATCGCTGGTGAAGCCGCGGCCCGACTGAACTGGGCCGTGCAACCGCAAGCAGCACTCGAGTTGGAGGGCCCGTGACGATTCGTATTGTCCCTGTAGACGCCGCTGCTCCGGACCCCGCCGCGATCGAGGAAGCCGCGTCGATTCTGGCCAGCGGCGGGATCGTGGCGTTTCCGACGGAGACGGTCTACGGCCTCGGCGCCAACGGCCTGGACCCCGAGGCGGTGCAGAAGATCTACGACGCCAAGGGTCGCCCGGCGACGAACCCGCTGATCCTGCACGTGGCGCGCGTCGAACAGGCTCGTGAGCTGGTCTCACACTGGCCGGACGCCGCTCAGCGCCTGGTGGACACCTTCTGGCCCGGTCCGTTGACGCTGGTGCTGAAGAAGACCGCG
>JBFIHF010000773.1:0-1707 GCA_041601915.1 Bradymonadaceae bacterium | reverse complement strand
CTTCGCGCGAGGGCGATGCGGGGCAGTTCAGCCACCGGTACGCGCCTGACGGGCGCAGGAACGCGTCTGGGGACCTCATGCTGCCTCCTTCTTTGCAAGCAGCGCCTGCGCCTTCTCGTACAGTTCAGGGAGGTCCGCCGGATCGATCTGCGGCAGCATCGGCGCGTACGAAGTGACGAGTTTCTTCGCCTGCTCGCGCGGCAGCATCGAGAGCACCTCGCGCACCGACTCCATCGTCACCGCGGGTGCTTCAGGCTCCGGTGCTGGCTCGGCTTTCGGCTTCGTCGCGGGTTTGGCCGCCTTCGCGGGCTTCGCCTTCTCCGGTTGCGGGGTCGGTTCGGTTTCCGACAGTCGTTCGAGCAACTGCCGGTTCACCGCGGTCAGGTCGGCGACCGTCGCGGTGAGGTTCGTGATCAGTTCTTCAAGACTCAATGCAGGTCTCCTTGTTGATGGTCGGGGGCGGCGCGATCGTCGCGCACCACTTTCAGTGAAATCTGGCCGTCACCGGCGGCGGTCAGGCGCAGGCCCTGCGACGCAAGCCAGCGCAGCACCAGGATCGCCGGCACGTCGTCGGGGATGTCGATGCTGACTACCGAGGGGTCGATGTAAAGCTTCACAGCAGCACCTCCAGTACGCCCCATACGAAGACCGCGATGACGACCAGCGCGAGGCGTTCGGATATGTAGTAGGAAAGGGCTTCGAGGTCGGCGTCGCGCGACATCGCGCGCAACCACTGACGGCGGATGGTCTGGGCGTAGTCGGTCATGCGGCCTCCTTAGCAGGCCACCGCTTTACCGCGATAGCCTGCATTAATTCGATACGCGCAAGACATTCCGCCTCGTCGCCGTCACTGCGGTAGGCGTCGCCGTAATGGGCAATAGCGGATTCGTATGATTTCCATTCGCGGCAGCCGCCGCGATAGATGACGTGACCGTCTTTATGACGCCATGCCCAGAAACGATAGCCGCGCGCGTCTTGTCCGCCGTCGATCAGGTCCGCGCCACCGAGGTCCGCGTCACCGAGGTACGCGCCACCGAGGTCCGCGCCACGGAGGTCCGCGTCGCGGAGGTCCGCGTCACGGAGGTACGCGCCACGGAGGTCCGCGTCACCGAGGTCCGCGTCACCGAGGTACGCGTCACCGAGGTCCGCGCCACGGAGGTACGCGTCACGGAGGTTCGCGTCACCGAGGTGCGCGCCACGGAGGTCCGCGCCACGGAGGTACGCGCCACCGAGGTTCGCGTCACGGAGGTCCGCGCCACCGAGGTTCGCTTGCGCACTTACCGCCGCCTCAACGCACAGTTTCAGCGATCCGCATTCCAGCGCAAAAAGCACGTCGCCCATGTAGCGGTGTTTGATTTCGTATTTCATGACGCCACCTTTTCGAGAATGGTGCGAGCGCGCCGTATCGGTTCTGCGGCGGCGTCGTTTTCTTCGTCGTAGTCGAAAGCGGCGAGTTCATTCGTCACGTCTCGCAGCGCCGCCACCAGTTCAATTCGGTCTGCTTCGAGTTTTTCGATGCGGGTCTGTAGTGAGATTTCGATCGACGCTTGTGACACGCCGCGTGTTCGTGCGCTTTCGCTCATGCCGCACCCACCTTTTCGAGAATGGCGCGGGCTTCGCCGCTGTCGTTGATCCGTGCGACCAACTCTTCCGCTTCGTGCTTCGTCATGCTCCTGTTCTCCTGTTTACACACGATGTGTGCTTAAG
>JBFIHF010000772.1:0-1709 GCA_041601915.1 Bradymonadaceae bacterium | reverse complement strand
GATGGAGCCGGCGCCTGTGTCGGAGCCCCGCGCGACTGCGACGACGGGAACAACTGCACATCGACCGGTTGCGACCCCGCCGTGGGTTGCCTCGCGATGCCGGTCACGGATGGTTCGACGTGCTCGGACGCTGACGCGTGTACGACGGGCGACAGTTGCCAGGCTGGCATGTGCGCCTCGACGGGCACTCCGAACTGCGACGACAACAACCCCTGTACGGCCGATTCCTGCGATGTACTGCTCGGATGCGTGAATACGCCCGTCACCGACGGCACGGGATGCGACGACGGCACGACCTGCACGGCGGCCGACTCGTGCCAGGCCGGCATCTGCACCGGGACCCCGGCGATGGAAGGGCTCGCCTGCGACGACGGCAATGGCTGCACGACCGGCGAAATCTGCACCGCTGGCGCATGTCGTGGCGTGCTGCTCGGCACCGGCACCACCTGCGACGACGGCAATGCTTGCACCGTCGACGATACCTGCGACAACCAGGGCGGATGCGCTGGTAACGTCGCCGCCGACGGCACGACGTGTGACGACGGCAATGGCTGCACCGCCACGGACGTCTGCACAGCCGGTGGATGCGCCGGAACGCCGGACACCACCGCCACTTGCGACGACGGCGACGCCTGCACCGAGAACGACACCTGCGATGCCACGGGTGCCTGCGGCGCAGGGACGCCGCTCGCGTGCGATGACAATGACCTCTGCACCGCGGACTCGTGTGACTCGGCGAGCGGCTGCGTGTTCGATGCCGCCGGTGCCGATGGCACGACATGCGACGACGGAGACGTCTGCACCGAGAACGACGCGTGCGCCGCGGGCACCTGCGGTGGCGCTGCGGTCCCGAACTGCCCGCCCTCGATGGACATGGGGATGCCCGATACGGGTGGGACGACCGACATGGGCGGTCCGCCGGATATGGGCGGTCCACCGGACATGGGCGGCACGACCGACGACATGGGCAGCACGCCGGACATGGGCGGGCCGAGCAACAACAACAACGGCACGAACAACACGCCGGGTGACGACATGGGCACTCCAGAAGACACCGGCGGTTCAGGTCCGGGAACCGTCGACAAGAACAACGACGGTGGCTGTTGTGCCGTCGTGAGCTCCGATACCTCGGATGCACCGGCACTGCTGTTGGCGCTGGCCGCCGTGGTCGGCCTCGCTCGCCGACGACGATGATCCGACCCTCCTACGCCGCGTCAGGCGTTTCGCGCGCGGCGTAGGAGGAGTTCGTTGATCGACAGTGCGATCGCAGCCGCGGTCCACAGGCACACCCCGACCATGGTGTCGTCCAGACTCCCGGTCAGCCTCATCCACGTGGACATCAGCAGTCGCTGAACGCCCGCGGCGATCGCGATCGCGAACGCGCGCGACATCCATGCGCGATGCCCAAAGACGTCGCCGCGCCGAATCGCTCGCACGCCGAGCACCGCGCTGGCCAGCACCACGACGCCGAAGAAGTACCCACCGAGATGCTTGAAAAAGCCCCCGTATGGAAACACGAGGTTCATCCAGATGCCCGTGAACGCGGCCGCGGCGGCAACGCCAACGACGGCGCGACCGGTCCAGCGGTGGACAGCGGGGAACTTCGTGCGGATCCGGGGCACGAATTGGAGAAAGCCGAGCGTCGTGAGCAGGGCGCCGGTCACGAGATGAACGCGCGTGAGCGACGCGTGATCGGTGTACCACGGCTC
>JBFIHF010000771.1:0-1725 GCA_041601915.1 Bradymonadaceae bacterium | reverse complement strand
GTAGCCCGTGAATCCGTCGACCTGCAGCACACCGGTCGATTCGCCGAGCACTTCGATCGGCGTCTGCCCGCTGCGGTCGGCGCTGAAGCGGTAGGCGACCATGGTGTGGCCGGCATCGTCGGTCGCGATGAAGTCCCAGACGTAGGCGCGTCGACAGACGTCCGTGTCCTGCACCTTGAGCGACGTCTCGTCGGCATTGATGTGCGATGCGGCGGCGGCCAGCTCGAGGATCCGGGCCGCGAGCGGCGACAGCAGCATCGCACCTCGGTGAAAGAGATCGCAGAGTGTGCTCTTCGACATCGGCACGCCGGCGCGCTTGAATCCCCGAGCTTGCCGGTCGAGCGGGATCGAGTCGCCGCACTTCGCGACCGCCACGTGGGCATGAAGACCCGGGCCGTACAGACCGCCCTCGACGACCCGCACCGGCGCCGCACCGATCGCGAAGCAGCCGCAGGTGCACACCTTGCGCTCGCGCCGATGCTCACGCCGGACGACGCGCGGCGGCACATACTCGTACTCTTCGCTGACCTCGTCGGAGAGCTCGTCGGCATCGTCGAGTGCTAGTCCGCAGCTGTCGCAGACATCGGACGCGAGGTGATCGATGACCACGGTCACCGACGTGTCGCGACGCTGCTCACGCGCAGCCTCACGACGCGCGCGGGTCTTCTCCATGCGCGCCGCAGTCAGCTCAGGCGTCTCCTCGGTGCGTTTCTTCTTCGCGATCTCGCGGTCGACCGGGACCACGCGTTCGCTCTTCTGGCCGAAGAGCGCGCGCTTGAGATCCGAAATCTCATGGGTGAGTGCTTCGATCGTGCGAGTCTGTGCCTCGAGCGCCTGAATGACGTACTTGAGCACAAACTTCGCGGTCGCGAGGTCCTGCACGTCGTCGAGCTCGGGGATGTCGATCGAGTCTTCCATCGAGCAGCTTTGATCATAAACGCTCGATCGTGTCGATCCCTTTTCAGCTGACCGGCGCGGGCTCCCAGAGGATCGGCTTGCGTACGCCGCTCAGGTCGATCCCGCGCAGCAGCATCGCGAGCTGCGCGCCATCGAGTTTCACGGCCCGGCCCGCCGCATCGAAGCGCGGCATCTTGAAACGCCCCGCCTCGAGGCGCTTGTAGTAGACCACGAAACCACCCGCGTCCCAGGTCAGGACTTTGAGTCGGTCACGACTGCGCGACACGAACACGTACAGCGCACCGCTATAGATGTCGCCGCCGAGCTCGGCCTCCACGATCCGGCACAGCCCATCGATGCCCTTACGCATGTCCGCGGGCTCGGTCGCGAGCATGATGCGGACCGAGGCCGGCATCGTCAGCATCGCTGGGCCCCCAGCGCCGCAAGCTGCGACACCCAGCCCGGAGGTGGCAACGTCTCGAAGTCGACCGTCACCGTCCCAACGATCACCCGCACCAGCGGTCCGGAAGCGACCGGCAACTCAACCTCGACGAACTGCGGCGATTCCCGCACCGCCAATGCCGTCGACTCCACTCGCAGCCGTCGCCGCCAGCGAGCCAACGACGAGATGCTCAGCCCACGCGCCTCGCAGAACACCCGTTGCGATTGTCCGCTGCGCTCTTGCGCCTCGATCTGCGCCGCCCACCAGGACCTACCCATCCACTTTGATCGTCGTTTGCTCATCACGCCTCCATTGCGCATGCTGGGAGGCGAAGAGCTACGACGCGCTGATCAAGCGCTCAAGAACGTGGTCTGTCGGACGGTTAC
>JBFIHF010000770.1:0-1732 GCA_041601915.1 Bradymonadaceae bacterium | reverse complement strand
TTCCGGCGTGCGTGCGGACTGGGCGGTCACGCCGTTCTACGACCCGCTCATTGCGAAGATCGCGGCGTGGGGGTCCACGCGCGACGACGCGCGCCACCGCATGATCGACGCGCTCAGTCACACCACGATCGGCGGCCTCACCACCAATCTGGCGATGCACACCGACGTGCTTCGCGACCCGAAATTTGTCGCGGGACGCGTCCACACGTCGTGGCTCGAGAATCGCCAGTAACGTGGTGATGCTCGGCCGGCAACTCGCCACGCCCTCGAACCACGTGAACTCCACGCCCTTCTTCGCCAATGCGGCGTTCGCGTTCGAGCCTCACACTTCCAGCCCGAGGATCGCCGTCCTGATCCCGACGCGGCTCGTCTTGCGGGGATGCCCTTCATCGATCGAGAACGGCGACCCGGGGTTGTGGGCTCGCTTGAATGCTGAGCTGTTCAGGGGCCGAGGTCCGTTACCGAGACCCGCAGCGTCCGCCCATCTGCCGACGCCGCGTATTCCTGGCTCTCATCGGTGTCGAGCTCGACGCTCAGGAGGACGGCGCCGTCATTGCTCAACCGGAGCTCGACAATCGCGTCCGGGAGGAGGGATTCCCTCAGGTCCACGTCTTCATGCGTCGAAAGGCGACACCCCCAGTCCTGCTTGTAGGACCCTCCGGGATCAACGAGCACGCAGACCCACGCGTTCTCTCCCTCGAGGACTACGGCTTCTTCGATGTGGACGCGCCAGCGCGGCTCATCATCCGCCGTACAGCCGCTGGTGAGCGGCCCGCCCAACGACACGATGACGATGAGGTTTGCGACGTATCTGTTCACGTGGGCTCCTATTCCGTGACGATGATGGTCCAGAGGGGATGCTCCTCGTACGCGAGCGTCGTGTCGGTTCGCGTCGCCGTCCGCAGCGTGACGCCTACATCGTAAGACCCGGGAGCAAGTCCTTCCGCCCATGTCCGGGCGATGTTGCCCCACGTGATCATCCCGGCGGATTGCTCGCCTCCGGGGAGGTTCAGGTACGGGTCACCGGACTGGTGGGTGCCCCATTCGTCGACGCAGGTGAGTCCCACGGACGGTTCCACTTCCGGTTGGGTCACGAGAAACAACGTCGGCTCGAGGCTCTCGAACTCCTCTGCGGCCATCGCCTCGTCGACGTCACTAGAATACTGGATCACCAAAGATGCGGTGAGGTACCCGGCCGTCACCTCCGCTCGATAGGGCTCCGTCTGATTCTCCGGCTGCCGATCTGGCGAGTGAATAGCTGTTTCGAGCGCCGCGCAGTCCGCTGGAGCCTCCGCGGGCGGGTCGAGCAACGTCGCCAGACTGATGGTCGTCGTCCGCGCGATGCGGTCGCCGGGGAAGAGATCGAATCGGCCAAGCTCGGGGGCGAGGTCGGGCTCGCGCGCCACACATCCAAAAAACGCGACGAACACGAGTGTGCCGAGCATCCGGTGTTGTGACATCGAAGGCGCCCCATTCCGAATAGGTGAATAAGCGGATACTGTTGCGCTGGAGATCCGAAGTCAAGCCGATGACGTTCATGGCCCGCCGGTGAGGGATGGACCTCGTAGGAGATCTTGCACCGCCTCCGAGCACACTGCGGGAAAACTCGCGCGGCGCCTGACGAACGAGCCGCGACGATGACTTCGTCGTCGCTCCTCCACGATGCTGAAGCATCGCGTCGTCACGCCTCCTCGTCCTCCACGCGGCTCGATTCGTCAGGTTTTCTGGGCGG
>JBFIHF010000769.1:0-1733 GCA_041601915.1 Bradymonadaceae bacterium | reverse complement strand
CGCCGACGACGACGGAGGCCACGCTCGACAGCACCGCAACGAGCGAGAACAGCAGCAGCAGCGACAGTGGAAGCGAGAGCAGCACGACCGCACCGATGCCGTGCGTGAGCGACGAGGAGTGCACGAACGCAGGGGCGCCGTTCTGCGGAACGACGGGCGAGTGCGGGACCTGCGACGGAACGGCGGACCCGGACGGAGCGTGCGCGGGAGTGGATGCGATGCTGCCGTTGTGCGTGGGGGATACGTGCGTGGCGTGTACGGAGGCGAACGCGGTGGCGTGCAGCGGCAAGACGCCAGTGTGCGACGACGCGACGAATACATGCGTGCCGTGCACGGAGCACGCCCAATGCGGCGAGGCAGCGTGCAACTTCTACACGGGCGCCTGCCTCCCGGGGGACGCGGTGGTGCACGTGGGCGGGCCCAAGCAGGACTTCGCGAACTTGACCGATGCAGTGGCCAGCTTCGCGGCAGCAGGGGCCGAGGGCACCATCATCGTGCACGCGGGCATGCCGGAGTACAGTGAGCCGGTCGTCGTCGGTGGTGGGCGGGTGATAGCGTTCTTGGCGGCGGATGACGTCGTTCAGCCCCCGAGGTGGATCTACGGAGCCGGCGGTGCCCCGCAACTCACCGTGAACACGGGGAGCACGGTGCTCATCGACGGACTACGGATGTCGAGCAACCCGGACGACTTGGGTCTGCGTGTGGATGGCGGGAGCGCGTGGGTGGACCGCAGCCGCATCGTACAGAACAACGCTGGGGGCATCCTGGCGCAGAACGGTGCGGAGCTGACGGTGAGGAACTGCTTCGTCGGTGGGAGCAACAACAATGTTACTGCGCTTCAGGTGAACGGAGGGGTCGCTACGATAGGCTACACGACGGTGATTGGTGGCCTCGGAGGCGCTGCGGTAGGGCTGAGCTGCTCTGTCGGATCGACGGTCACGGTAACGAACAGTATCGTGCTGGTGGAGTCGGCCAATCCAGCTGTCAGCTGCGACGACGCGACGTTCGATCACAGCGCGTCCGAGGAAGTCCTCCCTGGCACTGCCAACACCAACGTAGGGCCCTTCGTCGACATGTCGCCGTGGTTCGTTGGTGTCGGCACAGGAGATTTTTCGCTCTCAGCAACAGGTGAAACAACTTTCGCCGATGTCGCGCGCTGGAACACGGGAGACCCACGGACCGATATCCACGGCGACGCTCGTCCTGACATCGACGGATCGCCCGACTACGCGGGCGCCTACGTACCGGCTGGGTGAGCACCTCGAGGTGGCACCCAGCAGTGCGCATTCCAGCGATCCCGCGGGCAACCCCGCGGGACCTACCGTCCTCGTACTGGCACGCGCATTGCGTACCGGCTACGCGGCGCGCCACCGCGTCACGAAGGAACCCCAATGCCGAACACCGCTCCTGCGCTCACCCTCGTCCTCCTGCTCCCGCTGGCCGCGTGCTCCGACGACGGCCCGTCGTCGATGGAGACCGACGCGACCGGGAGCTCGACCACCACGCCGACGACGACGGAGGCCACGGTCGACAGCACCGCGACGAGCGAGAACAGCAGCAGCAGCGACAGCGGAAGCGAGAGCAGCACGACGGCACCGATGCCGTGCGTGAGCGACGAGGAGTGCACGAACGCAGGGGCGCCGTTCTGCGGAACGACGGGCGAGTGCGGGACCTGCGACGGAACGGCGGACCCGGACGGAGCGTGCGCGGGTGTGGATGCGATGCTGCCGTTG
>JBFIHF010000768.1:0-1734 GCA_041601915.1 Bradymonadaceae bacterium | reverse complement strand
TGAACGAACCGGATCGCTGGGAGACGGCACGCCCCGATCGCGAGAAGACGAAGCACGAGAAGAAGTGGGAGCGAAAGCGGCAGAACATCCTCAAACGGCGCACGGACCTCGCGCGCAAGTACGAGGACGTGCTGTAGCGCAACGCCTCAGCTGCAGGTGCAGCCCACGTTGACGGAGTACGAGTAGCTGAACGAGTTGGCGTCCTTGCAGCAGCGCTTGCAGTCGCGTTCGGGATCTTGCTTCCCCGCCTCGGGCATGTTCTTGCACTGACGCATCTTCGCGGGATCGGCCTTGGACGAACGGTCCTTGCAGCCGAAACCGGCAGGCACGAGCAGCGCGGCGCACAGAAGGGGCAGTAGACGGTGCATGACGACCTCGGGGTTGCGTGCAAGTTGGTCAGGAGAGTAACAAATTCGTCGACGCGTTCGGAAGAAGAATCCCGCGTCACCACGTTCTGGAGCACTGTGAGTCACGCAAAACACGTAGTCGTCGCAGGCGGCGGCACCGGTGGGCACCTGTTCCCCGGAGTCGCGGTCGTCGAGGCCCTCGAAGAGCTGATGGGCGAGGGGGTCCGATTCTCGTTCGTCGGCTCGGACCGCGGCATCGAGGCGCGCAAGATCCCCGAGCTTGGCTATGACCTGCATACGGTCGACGTCGCACCGCTCAAGGCGGGCGGCCTGGGCGGCCTGCTCAAAGGCCTCGCCAAGCTGCCCTCCGCCGGCGCGAAGACGTTTTCACTGGTCGGCAAACTCAAACCCGATCTCGTCGTCGCCGTGGGCGGCTATGCCGCCGGGCCGTTCACGATGACCGCCGCGGCGCGCGGCGTCCCGACGGTGCTCATGGAGCAGAACGCGGTGCCGGGGATGACGAACGGCGCCCTCGCCCGCGTGGTGCGCAAGGCCTACGTCTCGTTCGAGTCCACTCAGAAACACTTCAACGTCGAATCCCTCGTCGTGGGCAATCCGGTCCGCTCCAGCATCGGCGACCGGCGAGGCTTCGTGTACGAGCAACCGACCGCGGACGGTCCGTTTCACATCCTCGTGCTGGGGGGCAGCGGCGGAGCCGGCAGCCTCAACGCCGGCGTGCCGTCCGCGCTGCGCGGGCTCGCGCCGGAACTGCAGGCCCGTATCGAGGTCGTGCATCAGGCGGGGCGGGACCGGACCGGTGAAGTCGACTACACCGGATTTGGCGGCCGCACCGAGGTCACCGAGTTCATCGACGACATGGCCAGCGCCTACCAGCGGCTCGACCTGCTCATCTGTCGTGCCGGGATGTCGACGATCGCCGAAGTCACCGTGATGGGCTTACCGGCGCTCTACGTTCCGCTGTCACTGGGCGACGGCCACCAGGCCGACAACGCGCGCGAGATCGTCGAGGCCGGAGGCGGCATGATGGTCACCGACGACGAGATCTCCGGCGAACGCGCCAGCCGACTCATCAGCGGCGTGATGCAGAATCCGCAGTCGCTCGCCAATCTGGCGGCGCGGTCCAAGCAGCTCGGGCGCCCCGATGCCGCACGAGAGGTCGCCGAAGACCTCCTGCGCTGTTTTCTGTCCTAGGTGACTGGTGTTTTTTGCATGATGCGTCTAGCCACATAGGCGGCACGAGCTCTTTGTCGCTCTCGTTCGACGATACTACAGCATCGCCTCGACTCGACCGACTTCGATCTCGCACCGCCTATGTGGCTAGAGAACCTGAGGAAACAGCCGTGAGGATGGCAAGGAGGTGCGAGTG
>JBFIHF010000767.1:0-1735 GCA_041601915.1 Bradymonadaceae bacterium | reverse complement strand
CCGGCCAACTCGATCTCGCAGGTGAACGAGTACTTCCGTAATGGCGACTACGGCGGGACGATTCGCGCCGCCGACACGTTCCTGGAGACCAACAAGAGCGCCTCGGAGTCCGAACGGGCGAGCGCGATGTTCGTCAAAGCGCAGTCGCTGGAGAAGCAGGGCAAGTACACCGAGGCCGATCGCATCTACGAGGCGATTCAGAAGAACTACCCGACGTTCAGCTCCGGCGAGATCGACCGCGCGCGCAAAGAGATCCAGCGCAAGAACGTGCGCAAGCCATCGAAGCGGGCGAAGCAGAAGTCCGACGCCCCCGCCGATGATTACGCCCCCGCGGAATCGTCGTACGGCAAGTAGCCGACCCGTTTTCTTGTCCCCACGCGCGCTTCACCACAAGGTGAAGCATGCGGTCACGGACGACCTTCTTCACAACCCTCCTCCTCATCTTCGCCGCGCTGCCCGCGCAGGCCGAAACCGGTCGCCAGTTCGAAGCCGAAGCAGGGTTCGGCCAGCTCGACGAAGACTGGCTACTGACCACTCGCCTGGGCTTGCTCTGGTTTGACGAGGTCGACGCCGTCGGCTGTCGCGCAGACCGCGGCGACGCGCGCTGCATCGCGCCCGTTCGAGCAGCGCTCGGCCTGCCCTTGCGCTTCGAGGTCATCGACGAAGAGCCGCGCGACGACGAGATTGTGCGAACCGAAGACTGGGACGACCCCGGCGACTTCCTGCGCATCATCCGCTTCCTGCAATACGGGGAGAAGTACCAGCCGCTGTATGCGCGCCTCGGCGAGCTCGGATCGATCGTCCTCGGCCACGGCACCATCGCGAACGGCTACCTGAACACCATCACCACCGGCGACTTCAACCCCGGCATCGAGGCGGTCGTCAACACGACCTACGGCGGGATTCATGCGTTCCTGAACGACTTCACGGCACCGAGCGTGCTCGGGCTGCGCGGCCACATTCGACCGTGGGGATTCGGCGACGGCGGCTTCCTCCACCGGCTCGCGTTCGGGGTGTCGAGTGTCAGCGACTTCAACGCTCCGTTGGTCGTCGAATCCGGCGACCCCGTGCGCGGTGCGCCGGTCGTCACGGAGACCACGCCATTCACCGTTGCAGGGCTCGACGTCGAACTGACGGCCGTGGATGACGAGACCGTAGAGCTCGTCGCGTACACCGACGTGAACTTCGCGTTGGGAGTCGGAGCACACCTGGGCGCCACGCTGCGCCTGGCCCTCGGGGAGGACTGGACGACGAGCCTGCGGGCGGAAGGACGGCTCCTCGGGTCCAAGTACGTGCCGGACTACTTCGGACCGATGTACCAGGTCGAGCGCTACCGGCTGTCCGGCTGGGGCGCCTCGTCGCCGGCCCCCAAAGCGCGGGTGGCCGCGAGTCGCGACGAACTCGCGTACGGTGGGTACGCGCAGCTCGGCGTGTCATGGCGTGAACTGGTCACGCTCAGCGTCGCCGGCGCCGAACACTCCGGCGACACGGACACCTCGGCGTGGCTGCGGCTCTCCGTCACGCCGCCGGGGCCGTTTTCGATCGGCGTGTACTGGGCGCATCTCAACACCGAGCTAGACGATCTGTTCAAACTGGATGGAACCCTCGTCGCCTCCGAGGCGAGGTTCATCATCTGGGGCCCGATTTTCCTGCATGGTCGATATGATCGACTGTTTCGGCTCAACCGCACGGGCGAGTACATCGCGGCGACGGAGTGGACGGCCGGCGCCGGAGT
>JBFIHF010000766.1:0-1739 GCA_041601915.1 Bradymonadaceae bacterium | reverse complement strand
CCAGAGCGGGGATAACCTGCAGGGTCCCCACAGGCAGGAGCATGCGATGTTCGAGCAACTCGACGAGGTCGACTGGGCCTCGATGAACCATGCGTACGGAAGTGCCGCCGATGTGCCCAAGCTGATTCGAAACCTCGCCTCCGATGACGCGGAGGTCCGCGACAGAGCACTCCATGCCGCCTATGGGAACATCTTCCACCAGGGCTCGCGGTACGAAGCGACGGCCCCGACGGTTCCGTTCTTGCTCGAGATCCTCGCGCAACCGGACTACCCCGGCCAGGCCGCCTTGCTACACCTGCTGACCCACCTCGTGATGGGCTACAGCGAGAGCTGGATTCCACTGGGGGTCGGCTATCAGATCCGCGGGATGCGAAAGGAGCTCGCCGAACTCCAGGCCCGGCCCGCCGAAGTGCGAGCGAACGACCCGAAGGATGGCCTCGGTTGGGGCACAAACGAGGACTGGCTGCGCTGGATGGTCGACATCACCGACGAAGCGCGCAAAGGGGTGCCGCGCTTCGTGCAACTCCTGGGTTCCGACGACGAGTACGTCCGGATGGCTGCAGCGTACATGCTGTCCTGGCTACCCGAGGACCTCGAGACGTTTGCGCCGGCTCTCTGGGAGGTCGCTTCCAACGACGAGAGCGACACTGTGCGAGCAAACGCCCTGATCGCCCTCGCCATCGCCAGCGGCGACGAGACGTTCGAGGAGTACGTCGAAGCCACCGAGGAGATGCTCGCCGGTGCCGAACCGGTCGTTCGGTTCGGGGCCGCCGTGGCACTTGGAACGTGGAATCCGAAGACGGTGCCGGACGCGGTCGTGCAGGTGCTGCTCGATGCCATCGCGCGGTCGGGGTCCGATGTCGCAGAAGAGGGCGAAGACTGGTGCATCGCGTGGTGCGATGGGGACTACGGTGCCCACGCGAGTGCCGTATTGACGTTGGTGTGCGCCGACGACCCGGCACGTATCGTCAACGCCGTCAGCGACGCGCTGCCCGGGATGCAGACGCTCCATGCCGCCGCGGCGGCCGGCACGGTGCTGGGGCTATTGTTCCCGGACCGCTTCGACGATTCGGCGGCTTCACTGGACCCGGCACAACGCCGGTTTCTCGCGCTGCTTTCCGAAGTCCGCGCCCCATGGTTCCTCGGGGACACTACGTTCGGGAATTTCAGCCTGACGATGAGCGGCTTCGGCCTGCCGGGGTCCATGGAGGAGCTCAGGAAGTTCCTCGCGCCATAAGCGCGTCGGCTCCACAAGGCTCCCTCAGAGCACGATCGACCCAATGCCACCACCCGCGGGCGGCCCGGCGCTCCGGCATCGTCGAGGAGGACGGCGATGAGATCGTCGCGAGGAACCGGCGAGGGTGGGGCGAGACTTCTGGGCAGGTGCACTAGTCTTCGATAGCCAGCGCGCGTCCAGACGTCCCATCGAAGAACCACGGGAGAATGAATCGAAGGCCCGTGAACCCCTCGCGCTGCAGACTTCGAGCGAGCGCTGTCGAGAGCAGGGTCTTCGATGTCAATCCGCGCGGGCGGAATACATCGACGTCGTCCGGCACTGCCGATTCGCGGATGACGAGACGCTTGCAGCTCGAAACGAGAGCCCTCGCAGAATGGAGGTCCTCCGCCGTGGCCGCGGCCCAACCCACGCTAGCACGGGATCGTCGTCCGGGCGACGGAGCCGCTACTTTTGCCCGGCGGGTGATGAGACCTCAGTGTCCGCACAGGTCTCGAACGGCCTG
>JBFIHF010000765.1:0-1744 GCA_041601915.1 Bradymonadaceae bacterium | reverse complement strand
TCAGGGGTCCCGTCGTTGTCGTTGTCGTCGAGCCGCGTCACCTCGTTCGTGGTGCGCACCCACGTCTGCACGACCTCCACAGTTCCATCGGCGCCGTCATCCTGCTCCCGGCGGACAATGTTGCCCTGCTCGTCGAACTCCTGCCGGATCGACCTGTCGATCGTCCCATCGTTATCGGAGTCCGATGTGATGAGGCACGGCTCCATCGCGACCGCGGGCGCGGCGTCGGCGGCATCCGCTCCCCCATCCCCACCGACGTCCGTGCCGGTGTCACGGGTGCCCGAATCGGAACCGGCGTCCGCGCCCCGGACATCGTCGGTCGACCCGTCACTCTGGCCGCCACTGTCCGTGGCCATGTCGTCGCCGCTGTCCGCGGTACCCGGGGTGCCCTGCGGGTCCTTCGAGCAAGAGCATACCGACAGCAGCACGCTCACAACGAGACTCCAACCTTTCATGATGACACCGTACGCAGGATGACCCGAGGTTAGACGGGGACGGTGCTCCGTTCAACGTTCTCGATCACGGGACCCGGACCGGCACGGTAAAGCGCACAGGTAGCGGTCGACGCTTGTATCCACACCAGCTCGCGCTATACTGGGTGGGACTCTTGGAAAGTCTGTGGGGGCCCGCGATGCCGCATCTGTTTACGCGCGTTGTTTTCGTATCTGCGCTGTTTGCGCTGTCTGGGTGTGGGAAGAGCGAAGGTCCAGACATCACGTTCGAGCGCGATTCCGCCGCGGCAGATGATGCGGGCGCTGACGCGGACCGCACCGACGCGGGGGCGGACCTCGCCGCGGCCGATCTGGGCCCGCCCGATGTACCGGACCTTCCGCCGGACATGGTCGAGGTCCCGTGCAACGGCAACCCGTGCGGTCCCGGCGAAGAATGCCGCAATGACGTCTGCACCTTGACGAGCTCCTGTGGATCGGCGCTCGACCTCGGCATCCTTCCATTGAACGCGCCGCAAACGGTGACCGGCTCCCTCGTCACCGAGGGCGTGGCCGATCTCGAGGCGAGCTGTGCGAATCCGGCGAGCTTGCGCGATCGGGTCATCGCGTTCGAAGTCGAGGTGGAGTCGACGATTGATTACAGCGTGTCGTGGAACGGCCAGTACGACGGCGTGATCGAGCTGCGCAGCGATTGCGACGACGTGCAGAGCGCGGTGGGTTGCTTTGACGCGGAGGCCGGCCAGTTTCAGGTCGCCCCCGGTCGGTACTCGCTGGTGCTCGATCAGGTGCTCGGCAATGCGGGGGCCTTTGAGGTCACGCTCGTCGCCCGTGCCGCCCGCTGCACGCTGGGGACGAACGTGTGCGCGGGCGACGCGCTCCAGATCTGTCCCAGCGTTCAAGCCCCGGAGACGGTAACCTGTGCCGAGACATGCACGAATGGCGCGTGCGTCGGCGATCGGTGCACGGACGCGATTCTGTTGGGCGGCGGCGGCACGTATTCCGGCGACGGCCGCGCCTATACCAGCGCCCTGAACTTCCAGAGCAACGTGAACTGCACCGACCTGGGCGATCCGGGGTCCGCCATCGCGACCCCCGGCTTCGAGGTCATCTTCTATCTGCCGGGCTTGATCGCCGGCCAGGTCGTCGCCGTCGATGCGCAGACCAACGACAGCAACGTCAATGCGGTGTTCATCATGCAGATGTGCGGAGATACCGCGACGTGCGCGGCGGCCTACAAGCTGACGGAGCAGCCGGACTGGGTCGTCACGGCCGACGGCGACTACTTCGTCGTCATC
>JBFIHF010000764.1:0-1747 GCA_041601915.1 Bradymonadaceae bacterium | reverse complement strand
GTCGTTGCTCGATGCGAACGACATCGTCGTGATGGGCGAAGACGAAGTACCCACGCGGGTCGGCGCACCGGAAGGACTGCCGCTGGGGGCCACGGACATCGAGGCCGAGCTCGATGCGATCTCCGAGGCCGCCGGCGTCCCGGACGAGCCGTCGTTCGAGATGCCCGAGCCGACGCGGCGGACGGCGCCGATGGTGTTCGGGCTCCTGGTCGTGCTGACCGCGGCGATGGGCGGACTCGTCCTGTACTCGAACCGCTCCACGCCGGCGCCCGTTCCGGCTGCGCCGGTGCCGGTCGTCGTCGCCCTGCCCGCACCCACTCCGGACCTCGCCGTGGCGACGCCGATCGACGTCGGGGTCGCCGACGTCGCGGTCGATGCTGCCGCGCACCTCGACGTCGGCCCTCCGCTGGGCCGCATCGCCGCCGTGACGGCCGGCAAGTTTCACTCGTGTCTGGCGCTCCGCGACGGCAAAGTGCGCTGCTGGGGCGCGAACTTCGACGGCGAGCTCGGACTGGGGCACAAGGCCGCGATCGGCGATGATGAGATGCCGACGAAGGAACCCTGGATCCAGTTCGTCAATGGCGTCACCCAGATCGAGAGCGCCGGCGACCGTGGCTCATCGTTCAACTGCGTGCTGTCGGCCGCTGGCGACGTGCGCTGCTGGGGGTCGAACAGTTTCGGGCAGCTCGGATTCGGCCACACGGCCAGCATCGGTGGACGCAACCGCGTCGGCGGGCCCGGCCACGGAAGCGTGCAGCTCGGCGCGGTGGCCACCGATGTCACGGTGGGGGGCGCGCAGTACGGCTCCCACGCCTGCGCCCTGCTCGTGGACCATTCCGTACGCTGCTGGGGCGGCAACAAGTTCGGCCAGCTGGGGCTGGGCCACACCAAGAACATCGGCGACGACGAACAGCCCGCGAAGAGCGACCCGGTCGACGTCGGTGGCACCACGACGAACATCGTGGCCGGCAAGCAGCACACGTGCGCGGTGCTCAACAGCGGCGACGTCACCTGCTGGGGCTACAACGTGGAGGGCCAGCTGGGGTACGGCCATACCGACAACATCGGCGACGATGAGCTCCCATCGGCGGCCGGCGTCATCGACGTCGGTGGTCGCGTCGCGACGCTGGGCGCCGGTCGTGCGCACACCTGCGCGATTTTGGAGGACGGCAGCCTGAAGTGCTGGGGCTGGAACAAGAACGCGCAGCTCGGATACGGCCACACCGACAACATCGGCGACGACGAGACCCCGGCCACGGTCGGCAGCGTGGACGTGGGCGGCCCCGTCAAATCGGTTGGCCTCGGGGCCAACCACAGTTGTGCACTCCTCGTCGACGGCCAGATCAAATGCTGGGGCGACAACAAGTTCGGCCAGCTCGGCTACGGCCACAAGGAGCCCGTCACCTCCCCCGCCTCCGTCGGCGCCGTGGAGCTCGGCGCGCCCGCACTGGCGCTCTACGTCGGCAGCTACCACAACTGCGCGATCCTCGACGGCGATACGCTGCGCTGCTGGGGGTACAACAAGTACGGTCAGCTCGGCCTCGGCCACATGAACGACATCGGCGACGACGAGACCCCGATCGCCGCGGCGCCCGTCTCGATCTTCGACGGGACCGAAGACGAGCTCTAGTGCACCTGCCCAGAAGTCCCGCCCCACCCTCGGCGAGGGCGGCGCGACGAGGTCGAAGCAGTCCGACGCAGGCGATGCTCCGGCATCGTCGAGGAGGACGGCGATGAGATCGTCGCG
>JBFIHF010000763.1:0-1749 GCA_041601915.1 Bradymonadaceae bacterium | reverse complement strand
TCGCGCGGCCGAATCGAGGTTTCCGGTCGGTTCGTCCGCCAGCAACAGGCGCGGTCTGTTGGCCAGTGCGCGTGCGATCGCGACGCGCTGCCGTTCGCCGCCGGACAGCTGCCGCGGGTAGTGGCCCAGACGGTGCGACAGGCCGACGCGCCCCAGTAGCTCCTCGGCGCGGGCGCGGCGCTCGCCGCTGGGTACGCCTTCGTACTCCATCGGCAGCTCGACGTTTTCTGCGATGTCGCGGTTCGCGAGCAGATGGAACGACTGGAAGACAAAGCCGACCGTGCTGCCGCGCACCGACGACAGTCGGTCGTCGTCGAGCTTCGAGACGTCCTGGCCGTCGAGCACGTAGGCGCCGGATGTCGGCTGGTCGAGGCAGCCGATGATGTTCATCAGCGTCGATTTCCCCGCCCCGCTGCGACCGACCAGCGCGACGTACTCGCCGCGGCCGACCTGCAGATCGATGCCGCGCAGCACGTCGACCGCGACATCGCCGGTCTGGTACGTCTTCTTGATGTCGGCGAGGTCGATAATCATTGCACGTCGACCCCCACCGCGGTGTGCAGGACACCCTGGATGTTGGACAGCCGCGCGCGCAGCGCGATCACGTCGACGCGCGCGCGTCGATCGGCGATCTGGGCCGCGTCGACATCGCGCTGAAATCGCACGAGGTCCGTCAGCGTCGACAGGCCGCGCGCATACTTGTCTTGCTCGGTCTGCAGCTTGTTGTCGGCGAGCTCGATGCGACGGCGCGCGAGGTCGAGTGCGCGCGTGCCGGTCTCGAGCTGCGTGAGGGCGGTGCGCACCTCGTAGCTCACGTCGGATTCGAGCTGACGCAGCTGGATCTCCTCTTGCTCGTGTTGCAGCTCCGACCGCTTGATTCGCGCGCGGTACGGGGCGCTGACGAGCGGGATCTCGAAGTAGAGACCCACGCGCAGCGACGGGTTGTCGGCGCTCAACGCCTCACCCCACGACTCGCCGAAGTCTTCACTCAGGCCGTTCACGCCCACGGCGGCGGTGAAGTCGAGCACGGGACGCGATTGGTTTCGATCGAACGCGAGGGTCGCGTTGGCCTGACGCACGGCGATGCGCTGGGCCGTGATGCGGGGGCTCTCTCGAAGGGCGACGCCGATCGCATCCTGCACGCTCGGAATGTCGCCGGGCGGCGCATCGATGGAGTCCGCCGCGACGAGCGCGTCGGCGCCGGACTCCAGTTGCAGCAGCCGCGCGAGCCTCAGCTGCGCAAGCGCCACTGATTCTTCGGACCGCAGCAGCTGCTCGTCGAAGATCACGAGGTTCTCCTCGACGACGTAGATGTCGCCGGGCGCAAGCAATCCGCGGCTGATGTTTTCGGTCGTGTCGTCGTACTGCGACTTCGCGCGGTCGCGCGACTTCATCTTGATCTCGACGTCGGCCTGCGCGTACGCGAGGTCCCAGTACGCGGCGTCGACGCGGCTCAACAGGTCGTTGAGCTGCGCGATGAACAGCTGGCGCTGCAGCTCGATGTCGAGGTCGGCGACGTCCAGCAGCGTTCCGCTGCGCCAGCCACCGCGCAACAGGGACTGATTCAGCGATGCCTCTACCGAGGTCAGCGGGGTCGGCGCGAAGTTCGAGTACCAGGGCGTCGTCGCCGCGCGCAGCGCGAGGCTTGTGCCGAAGCGCGTGTCCCAACGCACGCCCGCCGACGTGTCGAGGCGCGCCGTCCGGAGGACCTCCGGATCCTCGGCGGCCGTGGTCCTGACGGCCGTCTGC
>JBFIHF010000762.1:0-1754 GCA_041601915.1 Bradymonadaceae bacterium | reverse complement strand
TGGTCCGGTTCGAGCACCGTCATCAGCATCCGAAATGTCGCCTCGTAGTCGCGTGGCGCGACGCGGCGCACTTCGCCGAGGAGCCCGAAGATCGCGGCCCAGACCTCTTCACGTTGCGCGACGTCGGTCACTTGCCAGTAGTCGAACGCGGTCGCCTCGGTGGTCAGTGCGGCTGGGGTGCTGGGCTGAAGCTTCGGCGTCCACTGTTGCCAGTCCGCGACCAACGGGTCCTCGGTGAACAGCGCGCGGTCCGAGCCACCGACCACGGCGGGCGCGGTTTTGCAGGCAGTGAGGAGGAGGGCGAGGAGGACGAGTATTCGCATGGCTGCACCCTACCAAAGTCACTCGAACACGTATGCCGCGGCGAGGAAGAAAGTCTGGCGGCTGTAGTTCCCGCCCACGCCGAACTCCTGCAAGTACAGGCTGTAGCGGCCCTCGATCTCCCAGTGCTCGCCGATCGCGCGCACCAGCGACAGGACGCCGGCGTTTCGATTGTCCTCGTCGACGAGGAACGTCGCGTCGATGCGCACGGGATCGTCGTAGGTCGTTCGCTGGAGCTCGGCGTGCAACGACGCGAACAGTCGCCAGGGCAGGGGCGCCGTGACGGTGAGGTTGAGCGCATGGCGCCGCAGCCCTTGACCAAAGGAGTTCGAGGTGTTGAGTGAGTAGGCGTACGCGAGCTCGGCGACGACTCGCTTCGACCGATATCCGGCGCCGATCTGGCCGACATGAAAGACGTCGCGCCGCAGCTCGCCGTCGACGGGGATGACATCCTCGTCCTCGCGTCGGAATCGATCGGTGTCGAACGCGCGTCTCGCGGCGCTGTAGCCGAGGGAGAGCGACAACCCGTGGCCCACGTCCACCGAGGCGTTGGCGAGTCCCTCGGCGTTGGAGCTGGAGGCTTCGGGGTTGGGCTTGAACGCGAAGAAGCGTCCTCCGCCGCCGACCCGTAACGACAGTGGACCGAGAAACGCCTCGACCCCTCCGCTCGCGCCGCCGGTGGCGTAGTCCCGCTTGAGCACACGCTCGGTTCGGTCCCGCAGATCGGCCTGGACCCACAGGCCGAGGGGCTCGGTGAGCCGGTGTCGATACCCCAGCGCGACCTGACTGAGGAGCGTGTCCGCGGCGCCCTGCTCGTTGTCGAAGAAGAACTTGCCGCCGTGGGAGAGGCTCGCCGAGACCGACGATTGCGCGGTGGCGCGCGTCGCGAGGTCCAGCGCCGCGAAGTACCGGGACAGAAACCCACCCTCGCGGCCATCGCCCTCGAGTCGAAACACGTTGTCGTCGTACTCCGCACCAGCCCGGACGCTGCCGGCGACGCGTCGCCCGTCGTCTTGGGCGGCCGCGCTCGACACGAGTGCGGTCAGCGCGGCGCACGTGACCACGGTGTGCGCGACGAGTTGTCGTAGCTGACGGATCAGCGTTGGTGTCGAGAGCGGTGGCATCGTGCTGCCAGTACAGCATGTCGACGATGTCGCGTCACCTAGCGGACTTCGGGAACGCCCAGAGTCACGGCGGTACCGAGGAACGATGCGACGTCGGCTTGGGTTTGGGCGTTTTGGAACACCACGAAGTGGCCGTCGTAGTCGGTCGGTGAGTATTGCCGGCCGAGGACGGAGTAGCTGACCATGTCGTGCACGATGTTGCCGCCGAACGGTGCGGCAGCGGTCGGTACACCATCGATCTCGGCCACGAACGGTAGGATGTAGGTGGCGCGAAGTGCGCGCGCCATCGCGTCGAGCCCCGAGTTCGGC
>JBFIHF010000761.1:0-1756 GCA_041601915.1 Bradymonadaceae bacterium | reverse complement strand
GGCGAACTCGCCAATCTCGTGGCGGCTGGCCGCGGCACCGAGGTCGACCTCGAGCGCGCGCATACGCTGCGCAAGAGCGCTTGCGACCAGGGCGACGGCGAGTCGTGCACGCGCCTCGGACTCGAAGCGTGGAGAATCAAGGACCTGCCGGTCGCGCGCGTGCTCTTCGAGACCGCGTGCGTCGCGAAGTTGTCCGACCCCAATGGCTGCGGCTATTTCGGATGGTTGTTGTGGTCCGACGACACGGCCTCGGACCCTGCGAAGGGCGTCGCGATGCTCGACGCATCGTGCGCTGCTGCGTCGGCGATCGGCTGTGCGCTGCGCGCGAACGTGCACGCACGCCTCGGTGACCTCGAGTCGGGCAAAGCTGCGCTGCGGCAGGCGTGTGAACTCGACCCGGACAACTGCGAAACGATGAGCGCCCAGTTCGAGGCGGCGAGCAAACCACAGGCGGGCCCCTAGCCGCCTCTCATAGGATCTTAAGGCGTACTCACACAAGTGGTCCGCTCCGCTGGTCCGCTGGTCCGCTGGTCCGCTGGTCGGTTTCAAACTAAGACGCACACACCAACTAGAGACCCAACACGCGAAGCGCCCGAGGCACTCGCGCTTCACGGGGGAGGCCGCCGGTTCACCAGCAGGCGCGAGGTTGCTCGACGCTTCGCGTGGTGGCTCCATGAACCGAGTGTGGGTCTTAGTTTGAATCTGACCGGCGACCAGCGGACCAGCGGACCAGCGGACCAGCGGACCAGCGGATTCGTTGGCACTTAAGTGACCACCTATGAGCGGCCCATAGCCTCTGCTCAGGCGGGTCGGGCTCTGAACGCTTCGAGGATCGCGTGGAGTCGTTCGAAATCGGGCCGCGCCAAGACCTCATCGAGCCGTCCGAGAACGCGAGACACCACGGGGAGCAGCGAGGCGTCCGGTAAGGCGAGCAGCTCGCTCACCTCGTTCAGCGTCGCGTCGACGTCTGTGGTTCGCGCGAGCTCGACGAGCCGCAAGACGATTCGAAACGCGACCGGCTGCGGCAGGCGATTGACGCGATCGAGCGCCTGATCCAGCGCAGCCGTCGTACCGTGCAGCAGTTCCAGAACCACGAGATGCAGCATCGGGAACCCGACGAGCTGGGATCGAAAACTCCCCAGCAGGTCGATCGATGTCTTGTAGGTCGTTCGCGCAGCGGCGAAGTCGCCGCGATCACGCAGCAAATTCGCCAACGTCGCGAGCGCCATGCCGTGTCCGCTGCGGGACCCGGCGCGGTCGAAGTCGATGATGGCGTCGCGGGCCGCGGCCTCGGCGGCCGGCAGTTCTCCCAACTGCGTCAGCGCTTCGGCGAGGCCTTGCAGACTCCACGCGACGTCCAGCGGGGAGTCGACGGATTGGGCCAACTCCGCGCCCATCGCGAAATCGGCGCGCGCGGCCCCAAAACGGGCGGAGTTCAGGTACAGCCACCCCCGACCATGCGCGCATTTGGCGACCCCGAGGCTATCGCCGACGTGTTCGTACGCGGTGATCGCATCGGAGTATCGCGCGATACCCCGGGCGAAGTCGCTGAATCCGTGCTCGAGTCCTGCCAGCACGCGCAGCCCCTCGGCGCGCCCGCGGTGCGAACCCTGCGCGTGACTGGCGGCGAGGATCGCGGTCGCTTCGGCCCGAGCGGCGTCCGCTCCGCCGAGGTATCGCAGCGCGTCGGCCCGCTTCGCGCGGACGACGAGCGCGGCGTCGCCGGGGCCCGGTGGGCTCGCCGCGAGGTAGCGGT
>JBFIHF010000760.1:0-1758 GCA_041601915.1 Bradymonadaceae bacterium | reverse complement strand
CGTCCCCGAGCTGATCGGGCGTCATTCGCCACGACCAGTTCTGCAGCGACGACGTGCCGGGCAAGTTCAGACGCGCGTCGTTGCCGAGTTCATACAGATCTTGGAACGGCACGATGGTGAGCGCCGCGGCCGAAGCGAGCAGGGCTTCGATCAGTGGCCAAACAATGCCGCCGTCGGCCGCCATCAGGTACTCCCGCACGTTACGCTGCACGTCCTCGCCTGCGCTGCGGAACCAGCCCAGCGTGGTGTCGTTGTCGTGGGTACCGGTGTACGCGACGCAGTGCTCCGGGTAGCGATGGGGCAAGAACGGGTGGTTCGGATCGCCGTCGAACCCGAACTGCATCACTTTCATGCCCGGCAAGTGGCAGCGGTCCCGCAAGCGATGGACCGCGTCCGTGATCATGCCGAGGTCTTCGGCGATGAACGGGACCTCGCCAAACGCGCGCTCCACCCATTTGAAGAATTCGACGCCTGGACCGGGCCGCCACACGCCGATCTCCGCGGTCGGAGCCTCGGCCGGCACCTCCCAGTAGGCCTCGAAGCCGCGGAAGTGGTCGATGCGGACGAGGTCACAGCACTCGCGCACCGCGCCGATTCGGTCTCGCCAAAAGCTGTAGTCTTTCGACGCGAGGACATCCCAGCGATAGACCGGATTTCCCCACTTCTGGCCCGTCGGGCTGAAGTAGTCGGGCGGCACCCCCGCGACCACGCTCGCGTTCCCGTGCTCGTCGACTTTGAAGATCTCGCGTTCGGACCACACATCCGCCGAGTCCATGGCGACAAAGATTGGCATGTCGCCGATGATGCCCACGCCCTGCGACCGTGCGTACTGTCGAAGGGCGGTCCACTGCGCGTGGAGAATCCACTGGCTGAACTCCGCGAACCGAATCTCGTCGGCGAGGTCCGACCGCGCGGCTTGAAGTGCGGCCTCATCGCGCCGCACGATCTCGGCTGGCCACTGACGCCAGTCGCCGCCGTGACGCACACGCAGGGCCGAAAACAGCGCCCAGTTGCTCAGCCACGCCGTCTGTCGTTCGCGGAACTCGCCGAATCCCTTGAGTACCGGTGGCGTGCGCCCGAAGGCGAGTCGCATCGCGGCGTCCTTCGTGCTCGTCACGCGATCGAAAGCGACACGTCCCGGCACGTCATCGGGCAGCTCCGATGCTTTCAGCCACCCCCGCTCCACGAGGTCGCCGAGATCGCAGAGGATCGGACTCATCGCCATCGCCGAGGTGGCCGAGTAGGGCGAACCGAGGTAGTCCGACGGGTTGAGCGGCAGAACTTGCCACCACCTTTGACGTGCCAGCGCGAGACGATCGACGAACAGCCGCGCGCTGGGGCCGAGGTCGCCGACCCCGTGTCCGCCACACAACGACGTCGGATGCAGCAGCACGCCGCTACTTCGCGGGAGTTGTGTCATTTGATGTTCAGGCCATCAGTGACTTTCCCGACGGCGCGCTCCATGAATGTGTCGCGCTGCCGCGGGATGCGCGGCGCCCCCGAGACCAGCTCGATGCAGTCGAAGCGATGCGCCCCGCGCGTGTGCCAGCCCGGCAGATACGCGACGGCCTCGAATCCGAACTCGCGCAGCTCGAGGAACGCGGCGTCGTGATTGACGGGTAGGGCGAGTCGGATGTCGTGGACGCCCTTCTGCCGAATCTTGCCCACGAACTCGCGGATCGTCTCCAGCGGGAACGGGCCGGCGCTCGATTCGATCGTGATGTAGTTCTGGGCGGCGTGGTACGTCGGCCAGATGCG
>JBFIHF010000759.1:0-1761 GCA_041601915.1 Bradymonadaceae bacterium | reverse complement strand
ACGAACGGTTTCTCCGCGAAGTGCTCGAGGCGGGCCAGCAGGCGGCGGCATTGAGCGCGGAGCTGCTCGCCCTCACGCGGCAGACCTCGCCGGCGCCCGTCCCGGATCCCGACATCAGCAGTCCAACCACGCCCGACGAGACGATCTTGGTTGCCGAGGACGACCACGCCCTGCGGGGACTCCTCGAGCGAGTGCTGAGGAAAGCCGGGTACACCGTGCTCAGCGCGGCCGACGGCGCACATGCGCTCGAACTGCTCGCCGACAGCCAGGCCGACCTGCTGCTGACCGACGTGGTGATGCCCAAGATGAGCGGGCGCGAACTGACGGAATCGCTCGGCGAGCGGCAGCCGCAAATGCGCGTGCTCTATATCACCGGCTATGGGGCGAGCGACCTCGCCCAACATGGGATGAGTCGAGGCGCCAACCTGCTCAAGAAGCCGTTCTCCGCCCGCGAGCTGTTGGTGGAGGTCCGCAGGGTGCTCGACCGCCCCTGACGCGGTCCATGAAGCACAAGCCCTCCGGACCGCATCAAATCCGCATGATCGCTTCGAACCGAACGCTGTTCGGAGTCTGTCGCAGAGTTCGCGCAGCCCTCGCGACCACTGAGAATCGCGCCTCCCGCAAAATACTCACTTGCATTGCACCAAAAAATCTGCAAAGACCGGGGCACTTAAAAGTACACAGAATCCTTATGTGGGGGTTACTTCACCCCACTCAGTTCACTGTTTCAACTGGTTCAACACAACTGGTTTCAATCGGAGGAGAAATTCCATGGAACGATCGTTCTACGGGGCATCATTATTGCGCACAGCCGGGCGGGTTTTCGTACTCGCAACCCTCGCGGGTACCGTCGCGTGTGGCGGCTGCGGTGAGGACCCCCCCACCACGCCGAACAACACGACGAATACCAACAATCAAACCACGACGAACAACGTCACCTCGCCGACGAACAACACGATCGCGCCGCTTCCCGGCTCGATTACGGTGTCGCCGACGATGCTGACGTTCAGCGAGAATGGCGGAACGGGAACGTTCTCCATCACGCTCGACGAGGAGCCCGAGTCGGACGTCGTCATCAATCTCGCCAGCATGGACGAGTCTGAAGCGACGGTTTCGCCGGCACAGCTCACGTTCAGCGCGGCCGGTGCCGCTCAGACCGTGACCGTCACCGGTGTCGATGACTCCGATCTCGACGGAACCCAGATGGTCACCATCACGACGACCGTCGTCGGTACCGGCAACTACGCCGGCGTCGACGCTGCCGACGTGATCGCGAACGTGACCGATGATGATATGGCCGGTGGCGACGTCTCGCCGACCGGTATCACGGTCTTCGAAGGCGGCGCGGGCGCCACCTTCACCGTGGTCCTCAGTGCGATGCCTTCAGGCCCCGTCACGATCCCGATCAGCGTGTCTGACGACACCGAGATCACCGCGGACGTCACGGAGCTCACGTTCACCGCGGCCAACTTCGCCATGGCGCAGACGGTCACGATCGACGCGATCGACGACACCGAAGTCGAGCCGGGTCAGACCCTGTCCGTCATCGTTGGCGCTGCCACTGGCGGCGGCTACGACGGCGTCGACCTCACCGACGTCTCCGTGACCGTCGTGGACAACGATGTCCCGACCGTCGCCGTGATGCCGCAGGTCCTGACGACCAACGAAACCGGAACGACCGCGACCTTCACGGTCTCGCTCAACCCGCCGCCGACCGCCGATGTCGTCATTACCGCCACCAGCGGTGACGCGACCGAAGGT
>JBFIHF010000758.1:0-1764 GCA_041601915.1 Bradymonadaceae bacterium | reverse complement strand
TTCGTCCCGGTCAATCACGGCCAGCACTTCCAGCGTCCGCGCGCCATAGATGATGCGCATGGTCGGCACCACGCCGGACAGGTAGCGCACGCGCACGCGGATGGATGTTTCGGCCTGGACCTGCTGCGCCTGGAAATACTCCCGCCCCTCAAGCGGCTCAACCGCCGCCCACACCTCGGCCGTCTCGGTCCAGGTTTGGATCGACTCGCCGTAGGAATTCTTGGCAACCGACGCGGACTGAATGCTGACCCGCTGCCGCAAATCGCCAGCCCTCACGCCCATGCCCTGCGGTAAGGAAACAGCAAGGAATCAACGCCCATCGGCAGTTCCGTCAGGGTCACGCCACGGCCCGTTTCGGCGATGGCCTCCCGGTTTTCGTACAGATGCCCAACGGTCAGCAGCAGCGCGGCCTTGATCGGCGCCGGCACCGCGTTGGCGTTGGCATAGCCGGCCACGAACCGCACCGTTACCGCGTCCGGCACGCCGCGGGTAGATGCCCACGTCAGGCCGTATCCCAGGTTGACGCGCGGCTGCCAGTCCAAATCCGCGCCCAGGGCGTAGCTCGCAGAGCTGAACGTCTGCGACGCGCCGTCGGTGTCGGTGTAGCTGATCGAGGTCACCGACTGCACCGGCGCCAGCGGCAACCGGATGAAATCGCCAGGCGGAAATTCGTCTAGCGTGTAGTCCCAGGTCTGCGCCATCAACGCCCGGCCCAGCCAGCCGTCGCGACCATCCAGGTGCTGGCGCGCGGCCAAGATAAGCGCGCTGATCAGCGCGTCATCGGTTGTGCCATCAACCCGCAAATGATCCTTCGTTTCTTGCAGCGTGATCGGCTCGACGGTCGGCGCCGTAATCAGTTTCAGCGACATCAGGCGGCCTCGTTTCTGCGGGCGTAAAACTCACCAGCTTCGACCACCGCCGACGCGCCCGTGCCCGCCCAGCGGAAAACATGCCGGCCGGGAATCGTGATGGCGAAGTCCACGCGATAAACGCCGGTGGCGGTTTTGGTAATCGACGACGGCGAGTCCGAATAGGCATAGCTAACCGACGTGCCGTCCGGCTTGCGTAGCGTGAAGGTGATCTCGGTCGGATCAGACGCGTCGCCAGCACTGTCGGTAAACGTAGCGATCAGATAGCGCGTGTCGCCAATGTCGAATGCTTCAGTGGTCATGCCGCCGCCCCTTTGTTCGTGTGAGTCAAGCCGCCGCCAGAGTTACTGAGCGCAGCACCCCCGCCGCCGGTCGAAAGCGCAGCGGCCCCGCCGCCGGTCGACAGCGCGGCAGCATTCGGATTCAGGACAATGACGCCGCCCGCTACCACGGCTGCGTAAAACGTATCCACGTCCACGACCAGCCCCGGCAGCACAGAAACTGCGCCTGGCAGGACGGTGGCCGAATAAAAGGTCGCGCCGTTAACAAGCGTCGTCGGCGTGAGCTGATACGTCGCGCCCGCCGTGGCCGAATAAAACGTATCGGCGTCGGTCACCAACCCAGGGGTCAGCGATACCGCCCCCGGCGTCACCGTGGGCGCAAAGAACGTCTCCCCATCGGTGTACAGGGCTGGCACCAGCGAATACGTGGCGCTGACGGTGGCCGTGTAGAACGTGTCAGCGTCGGCGTGCAGGCTGGGCGCGAGAGTGACCGCCCCGGCGGCAACCGTGGGCGCGTAAAACGTATCCGAGTCGACAAACAGGCTCGGCGTGAGGGTCTGCGGCGCCCCGTTCTGCGACACCGTAGGCGTATAGAAGGTGTCGCCGTCTGTAAC
>JBFIHF010000757.1:0-1764 GCA_041601915.1 Bradymonadaceae bacterium | reverse complement strand
TCGGATGCTGACGCGCTCGGGCTTGGCGGGACGACCCTCGCGGGCGCAGACCAAGGAGCGGCGCTCGTTCCTCGTCGAGCACGGCGGTGACCTGTGGATGGGCGACGCCCTTCACGGACCCCGCGTGCGCACGCCATCGGGGCCGCGCAAGAGCTACTTGGTGAGCATCATGGACGCGGCGACGCGGGCCATCGTGCGCAGCGAGTTCTTCCTCGGGGAGGGCGCGGTGGAGCACGAGCGTCTTCTGATCGAGGCACTGCGCGTGTACGGCCGGCCTCGCACGTACTATGTCGATCGTGGGGCAGCGTACATGGCCGAGTCGCTGGCGCTGGGCTGCGCCCAGCTCGGCATACACCTCTTGCACACCGAGCCGCGCGACTGCCAGGCCAAGGGCGCCATCGAACGCTGGCATCGCACGTGGCGCGAAGAAGTCGGCGACGAGCTGCCCACCGAGCCGCTGACGCTCGAGGAGCTCAACGCCAAGCACTGGGCCTGGCTGAGCGCCGAGTATCACGCACGACTGCACTCGACGACCCGCCGCGCACCATTCGAACACTTGCTGGCCGAGGTGGCCCACCATCGCCCGTTGCCCCGCGACCTCGACGTCGCCGACCTGTTTCTTCGTCGTGAGCGACGCAAGGTGCGGGCCGACGGCACCGTGCAGCTCCACGGCCGCGTCTTCGAGGTCGCATTCCACCTGCCGGGTCAGTGGGTCGAGCTGCGCACCCATTCGGCGAATCCCGAGCTGCGGCCGCGCGTGTTCGTCGACAGCGAATTCATCGGCGAGGCCATCCCCCTCGATCTGCACCGCAACGCCACGCGACGTCGTCGCCGAGCGCAGCCCGAGCCTGCGCTCGAGCCTACCGGGATCAATCCGCTCGGCGACCTCGAACGCGAGCACTACCGCTTCCGCGACGAATCCAACGACGAGGACTAATGTACCGCAAGCGCTTCGGCCTGACCGATCATCCCCTGCCACGCGACGCGGAGGGCAACACCTACTACGACAAGGACGACGCCTACATCCGCCTGGGTCGAGTGTTTCGCTGGCTGGCTGACGAGCCTGGACTCGGTCTGCTCACCGGCGAAGCCGGCGTGGGAAAGACTGCCGCGATCCGCAACTTGTGTGCAGGACTGGCCACGCCGGAGTACCGCGTGCTGTACCTGTGCGACACCGCGGTGCGGCCCGCCGCCGTGTACCGAAATCTCGCCGCATCGCTGGGCCTCGCGCCGAGGCGCAGCCGCGACGCATTGTGGCGACAACTCAAGGACACCATAGTCCATCTCGTCGACGTCCAGTCCGTCGTGCCCGTGCTCGTCATCGACGAGGCGCAACACCTTCAGGACGATTTCTTCATCGACCTCGCCAGCTTCCTCAACTACGCCTTCGACACTCGCGACTTGCTCACCGTCTGGCTCGTCGGCCTGCCCCCGCTCGCGCAGCGCCTGGCCATGCGTCAGCACGCCGCCCTTCGCACCCGCATCGTCTCGCCCAACGTCCTCGCGCCCCGCGACCGCGACACCTTCTTCGCGATGCTCGAGCACGGCCTCAAGGCCGCGGGCGCCACCGCCAAGTTGTTCTCCGAGCCCGCGCTCGAGGTCATCTGGCGCATCAGCCAGGGCATCCCCCGCATCGCAAGCCGCCTGCTCCGAGCTTCTCTCATGCTCGCCCACGACCGCGACCTCCGCTTCGTCGACGACCACACCGTCCTCGACGCCTGCGACGAGCTCAGGCTCGAGCGACCCAGCCTCGATCTCGACCCC
>JBFIHF010000756.1:0-1771 GCA_041601915.1 Bradymonadaceae bacterium | reverse complement strand
GGTGTGCCCTGAACACGGCTCCGACGCCGCGGAGCTCGAGTTTCGCTACGACGAGGCACAGCTGCACATCCGGTTCCGGTCACGCAGCTACGCCGCCGCATTCGAAGAGGCCAACGGGCCGGTGTTCTGGGACTCTTGAGTGTTTTTATGTGTTAGCGGGCGTCGTGAGCCGTTCGGCGACGAGGTCCACGATGTTTAGCCCCCCGGACTGAAAAACAAAGCCCACCTCGAAAGGTGGGCTAAGTCTAGTCGGGGTGCGGGGATTTGAACCCCGGACCTCTTGCTCCCGAAGCAAGCGCGCTACCAGGCTGCGCTACACCCCGATGTCGGGCCAGGTGACGCTTTGGGGCGCCGCCTGAGGGTGCTGTGTATAGTTATGCCCAACATGGGTGTCAACGGGTTTGATTCCCACTTTGGGCCCGCGTTACCCGCGGATCTCGAAAGACGTGAAGTCGGCGGTCGCCTCGGCCCAGGTGACCGTGACATCGTCGACGCGCGCCTGCGACGGGCCGCGGCGACACCAGTCCAGCAGCGCATTCAGCGCTTCTTCGCCGCCTTCGGCGAGCAGCTCGACGTCGCCACTGGCGAGGTTGCGGACCCAGCCGGTGAGGCCGAGGCTGAGCGCCTCTTTCTGCGCCGACGCGCGGTAGAAAACGCCTTGGACGCGTCCTGAAATTCTGGCCGTAACCTGTCGCATCGTTCCTCTCTCCGAGACGCGGACCGCCCTACAGGTAGATCGTCTCCAAGCGCTCCAACGCTTTGATGATGCGCTGGACGTTGGGGTCGTCGTCGAGCACGCACCCGGTGACCTTCTGGTATTCGAGGCCCATTTCGCCCTCGACGATACGCGCCTTGAACGCGTGATCGGCATCCGTGTCGGCCACTTCACGGCAGCCCCAACCGGCGCGCATCCTATCGATCGTGTCGGGGCCCATGTACAGCGCCTCGAACTCCGCCGCGATGTCGGGGGGCAGCTGCTGACGGTCTCCCAGGGAGCCCACGCGCCCGGTGCTCAATGTCCCGTCGCTGGCGAACGTGAGCCCGGCGCGGGCCGGCCGCTGGTACGTGAAAAACGCGATGTAGGGTTCGGCGCGGCGCGGAGTCGTGTCGCCGCTCGGCTCGACGTTCGAGTTCAGCGAGTCGGCTTTGCCGTTGTTTCCCGGCTTGGCGCCTTCCGCGGTCGTGTTCTGGGTGACGTCGTTCGACGTGTTGTTGGTGCTCGCCGGCGTCTTGTCATCGGCGGTGCAGCCTGCGAGCCCTGCCAGCGCGGACAAGATCACGATCGTTTGCTTAAGCATCCGCTCTCCGGGCTAGGAGGAAAGTGCTAGCAGAATCGGACGCGACCCTCCAGCGACGCCGGTCACTGGAATCCGAAAACTTGCGACCAGAAGGGGGTGCGGCACCGTCAGTCGCTCGCGCGGCGCCCATCTCGATGGCCTGGTCGTTCATTAGGATCGCGCACGTTCCGTCCAAGCCGATGTAGCTATCCACCGCCGCCGCCGCATCGGCGGCACCACTGGTGGTGTTCTCGCCGAGCGCGGTGCCCGGATATCCGATCCCTGTCAGGTAACTCGGACGATCCCGGAAGATGCCGGGCACGGCGCCCAGGTTCGCCCATGGCGGCGTGCCAGGCGCAGCGGCGCCAACGGCGCCGTGCCGCAGCGCGAGCGAGAGCCGGCGGGGCCGGGGTCCCGCGGAGCGAATCAGGAGGCGACGAGACGCGGCCCTGGCCGCGTTTCGTCGCCGAGTAATGAGCGGAGCGGGTCCCGGC
>JBFIHF010000755.1:0-1780 GCA_041601915.1 Bradymonadaceae bacterium | reverse complement strand
CCGGCTTGGCGAGCAGTGGACCGAACGCGTGAAGATCTTTGAGAAATCATGGGACGATGTCTTAGACGTCTTTGCGGATTACCTGATCGAATCAGCCTGACAGGAGGTAGCGATGCTCGTTTTTGAGGCGAAAGCGCGAATCGACGCGGATGCGGCCACGGTGTGGGCGATCCTCACCGATGTGGCGAAGTACCCGGAGTTCGACCCGTACTGCGTGCGGATCGAGGGTTCCGTGGCGCCGGGGGCCAAGCTCAAGGCGTATTCGACGCTGGCGCCGGGGCGCGCGTTCGGGGTCAAGGTCACGGAGTTGAACGAGAACACGCGGATGGAGTGGAGCGGGGGGATGCCGTTCGGACTGTTCAAAGGCGTGCGCAGCTTCACGCTGTCGCCGGCCGCCGAGGGCGGGGTCGACTTCGCCTTGCGCGAGGAGTTCAGCGGGCCGATGCTGGGCATGATCAAAGGCTCGCTGCCGGACATGACGGGACCGTTCGCGGAGTTTGCGGCGGGCCTCAAGGCGCGAGCGGAGTCTCAGTAAACGGAGCGCCGCGTGCCCCACGACGTCTTTCTCGCGACTTGTACCGGGGCAACGGACCCCGATCCCGACCGCGTTCCGACGGACGCGGCGTTGCTGCGCGCCGGCGTCGCTGCTGGCTGGCCGGCGTGGAACGACCCCGGCGTGGACTGGTCGGCCGCCTCGGTCGTCTATCCGCGCGTCACCTGGGACTACTTCCGCGATTTGCCCGGCTTTCTGCGATGGGTCGAGGCCGTCGACGCCGTCACGACGCTGCGCAATCCCGCCGCCGTGATCCGCTGGAACGTCGACAAGCGGTACATGTTGGAGCTGGCCGAAGCAGGCATCCGGTGCGTGCCGACGTGCGTCGTGGCGACGGGCGCCACGGTGGGGCTCGACGACGTGCGGTCGCAGCGTCGCTGGGGGCGCGTCGTGATCAAACCGGCGGTCTCGGCCGGTTCCTGGCACACCTATGCGCTGGGCGCCGACGAGGACGCCGAGGAGCTGTGGCGAGGGCTCGTGGCCGAACGCGACATGTTGGTGCAGCCGTTCGTGGCATCCGTCGAGACCACCGGCGAGCGTTGCGCGATCGTGATCGACGGCGAGCTGACGCACGTGGTGCGGAAGAACCCGCGGTTTGAGGGCGGGACGGAGTCGGTCACGGGGCCGTTCGAGCCTTCGGACGCCGAACGCGCTCTGGTCGCGCGGGTCCTCGAGCATGTCGGGGTCGATCTGGACTACGCGCGGGTGGACATGGTCACCGACGACAACGGCCGGCCGATGATCGCGGAGCTCGAGCTCATTGAGCCGTCCCTGTTCTTCAAGTACTCGGAGGTCGCGGTGGGCCGGTTCGTGGCGATGGTGCAGCGTCACATCCAGCAGTCGTAGGCGTAGGTCACCACCATATCGACGACACCGTTGCCGTCGAAGTCGAGGAACGCCTGCACCAGGTTGCCGACCTCGTCGTAGGTGTAGAAGATGACGCGGTCGAACTTGCCGTCCGCCGGGCGGTTGAAGCCGTCGATGTAGAGCGCGCCGAGCGTGTCGCCCTCCCACTCGAAGCGGAACACGATCTCGACGTCCTCGTCGTCGTCAGTCTGCCCGTAGCCGCGCACCCGTCGGTCGCGTTCGTCGTGTTCGTAGGCGATATCGACGTCGACTTCGCCGTCGGCGTCCTGGTCCCACGTCTCCCGCATCATGCGGTTGTCCGCCCACTCGTAGGTGCGAATCTCGTCGATGACGCCGTCGGTGTACCGGTCGATCTCGAGT
>JBFIHF010000754.1:0-1792 GCA_041601915.1 Bradymonadaceae bacterium | reverse complement strand
TTCTGTATCGTGCACCAAGGCACACGTTACCTGGGTTGAAAACACCATGACTCCGAAACTCGGTCTGTTTGCGGCGCTGCTTCTGCTCACCTCCTGCGGCGGCTGCACGGATGATCTGCCGACGAACAACACCACACCGGCGAGCAACAACGCGACGAACAACGGCACGACCCCCGGCGAGCTGCGGCCGGATGGGGCCGCTTGTGGCGCCAATGCCGATTGCGTGTCGAATGCCTGCGAGGTGTCGGTCTGTGTGGATGTGCCCGGTGGCCCTCGATGCGGCAACATCTACTGCGGGTCCGCCGACGAGTGCCTCGACGGTGGGGTCTGCGGCATCGACGAAGGCTGTGGGGCGTGCGAGCCGGGCACCATCTGCGATGGCACGAGCTGCGTATCGGCCTGTCCACAGGCCACGCCGAACCACTGTCCGACGCCGGACGGATTCGAGTGCTGCGCCCCCGACGCCGGCTGTTTCTTCGAGAAATGCGTCGCGCTGGGAGCGGTGTGCGACGAGGCGGCACCCTGCCCGTTCACGCAGTTCTGTGAGCCGACCGTCGGGCGCTGCATCGACGTCTCCGAGGACCCCAACGCCTGCATCTTTCAACCCCCCGTGGGCGAGTTCAACCCCATCGAAGCGTTCGGCTGGAGCGGCTCGCCGGATAGCCCAACGTACGACCAGGTGATGATGATGCCGGTCGTTGCGAATCTCACCGATGACAACGGCGACGGGCTGATCAACGAGCAGGACATCCCCGATATCCTGTTCACCACGTTTGCGGGATCGGCCTACACCGGGGCCGGCGTGCTGCGCGCCATCAGCGGGGACGACGGCCGCGAGCACTTCTCGTCACTCTCGCTGCCCGTGCCGTTCGACGTGCACGGCTCCGCGATTCCGGCCGTCGCCGACATCGACGGCGATGGACTGCCCGAGATCGTGATCGAGGGATCGTCGGTCGCCGGCGTCTACGCCCTGGAGCATGACGGCTCGATCAAGTGGCACGTCGCCGGCGTCACCGGAAACCGCCACGGCGGACCCAGCATCGCGAACATCGACGGGGTCGGCCCGCCCGAAATCGTCACGTCGAGACACGTGCTCGGCGCCGACGGCGCGCGGATCTGCGACTTCGTCGAAACGACGCTGGTCCCGGCGATCGCGGACCTCGACCTCGATGGCCAGCAAGAGATCGTGATGGGCTCCGCGATCTACAACCTCGTCGACGCCACCGCGACCGACGGCACGGGCTGCTCGGCCTACAGCGCCGGCGTCGCCGGCTGGCCCGCGATCGCCAACCTCGACGACGACCCGAACCCCGAGATCGTGCTCGCCCAAGACGGCGCACTGGTGATGCTCGAACACGATGGCGCCGAGCGTTGGCGGTTCGATCTGCCGCTCGACATGCCGCGCATCACCGCGCTGTACGGCATCACGGACTGTACCCCCACTGGCGCATGCGCCGTGACGGCGGACTGCGGGGGCGGCACCTGTTGGCGCAACGCCTGTATCCCCAACAAGGCCTGCCATCCCGGGGGCGGCCCGCCCACGATCGCGGACTTCGACGGCGACGGCCAACCCGAGATCGGCATCGCCGGGCGCTGGCACTACCTCGTCTACGAGAGCGACGGCAGCGTGGTGTGGGCCCACAAGACACAAGACTTCTCCAGCGCCCAGACCGGCAGCTCCGTGTTCGACTTCGAGGGCGATGGCCGTGCCGAAGTCGTCTACAACGACGAGCTCTTCCTGCGCGTGTACTCCGGGATCGGCACCGGCGCCGACGCCGACGGCGACGGCTTC
>JBFIHF010000753.1:0-1793 GCA_041601915.1 Bradymonadaceae bacterium | reverse complement strand
GTGCACGATCTCGTGCCGATCGAGAACGCCACGATGGAGAACCGCACCGTCATCCAGTGGGACAAATACGATGTCGAAGACCTCGAGCTGTTCAAAGTCGACCTGCTCGGGCTGGGTGCACTGACGCAGCTCGACAAGGGCTTCCACCTCATCCGCGAACATCGGGGATTCGAGCTCGATATGGCGACGATCCCGATCGACGACGTCGAGACCTACGACATGATCTGCGAGGCCAAGACGGTCGGCGTCTTCCAGATTGAGAGCCGCGCCCAGATGTCGATGCTCCCGCGGCTGCGACCGCGGAAGTTCTACGACCTCGTCATCGAGGTCGGCATCGTCCGGCCGGGGCCGATCACCGGCGACATGGTGCACCCCTACCTGCGGCGCCGCGATGGGGTCGAAGCGGTCACGTATCCACACCCGAGCCTCGAACCCGTCCTGAAGCGCACCCTCGGCATCCCCCTGTTTCAGGAGCAGGTCATGAAGCTCGCCGTCGTCGCCGCGGACTACACCCCCGGCGAGGCCGACCGACTGCGCCGGGACATGGCCGCGTGGCGCAGCCGCGGCAAGCTCGAGGAACACCGCGAAAAGCTCATCTCGCGGATGCTCAAGAAGGGCATCGAGCGCGAGTTCGCCGAGCGCGTCTACGCCCAGATTCAGGGGTTCGGCGAGTATGGCTTCCCCGAGAGTCACTCGGCGAGCTTCGCGCTCATCACCTACGCGACCTCGTTCATGAAGTGCCACTACCCCACCGAGTTTGCGTGCTCGCTGCTCAACTCCCAGCCGATGGGGTTCTACACACCGGCCACGATCGTCGACGAGGCCAAGCGCGAGGGCGTGATCTTCAACCCCATCGATCTCGAGTCCTCGGACTGGGATTGCGTGCTCGAACCCTGGGACGGGCCTGTCGCAAACTCGAAGGCCACAGACTGGGCGATCCGCATGGGCTTTCGCTACGTCAAAGGACTGCGCGAGGACGAAGCGCTCCGCATCATCGCCGAACGCGCCTGTAAGCCGTACGAGTCGGTGCGAGACTTCGTCGTGCGCACCAAGCTCAGCGCCCGAACCCTCGACCGCCTCGCCCAGGCCGGCGCCCTCGATTGTTTCGGACTATCGCGGCGCCATGCGCTCTGGGCCGTCCAAGAGTTCGCCGCCGGCACCCTGCCCTTGCCGTTCGACACGGAACCCGAGAACCTCGAGTTCGCGGACCTCACGCCGTTCGAGGCGATCGCGTGGGACTACCTGACGTCGTTCCACTCCGCGCGCGGTCATCCGATGCAGACGATTCGAGCAGACCTCCAAGAGCGCGGCTTGCCGGACTCCAACGGAATCCGAGCCGCGCGCGATGGAAGTCAGGTCAACTACGCGGGGATGGTGATCTGCCGCCAACGCCCTGGAACGGCCAAGGGCGTGATCTTCATGACCATGGAAGACGAAGCGGGATTCGTGAACGTCATCGTGTGGCCCAAGGTGTTCGCCCAGTTCCGCATCATCGCGAAGACGCGCACCTTCCTCGGGGTGTCTGGCACACTACAAAACCAGCACAACGTCACCCACATCGTCGCCGATCGGCTGTGGGTCCCGAACCTGGACGTCGCCCCGCCCAAGACCCGCAGCCGCGACTTTCACTGATCGGTGACTGGTGGCCGGATGCCGCGTCCACCATGGCGGCGTGCCAGGCGCAACACGAGCGGGAGCCGGCGGTGCCGGGGTCCCGCAAAGCGAATCAGGAGGCCACGAGACGCGGCCCATGGCCGCGTTTCGTCGCCGAGTAATGAGCGGAGCGGGTCCCG
>JBFIHF010000752.1:0-1793 GCA_041601915.1 Bradymonadaceae bacterium | reverse complement strand
TCGCGCAGCCCGGTGCCGTAGCCCGGTCCCCACGGAAGCTCCGATGCGCCGCCCGGCACGTGGTACCAGCCGCCGTCGTCGCTCATGTCGCAGCAGAACCGGCCCGCCGGCCCGCCGACGACCGCCTCGCCTTCGAACGGCATGATGCGGGACTGAAATGGGGACGTGGGCCCGCCGGGGAACTCGATGACGTCGCTGTCGAACCCCAAGACGGCGGGCAGCTTGCCGGCGGTGAAGATGCTCTTGAAGCGAGTGGTGACGGGGATCGCCCAGCCATTGTCGACGAGCGCCAGGGCTCGCGGCCATGCGATGCCGAGTAAGGCCTGGAGGTCCTTTCGCGACAGTGCGTCCGGGCGCTCCAGCGCGAGGGCGTCGTCGAGCTGGGCCTGAAAGCACAGCATGCCGCCCAGCTCGTCGAGGATCCGCGCGGCGCTGGCGCCGGTCAGCTTGCGTTCGAGCAGTGCGCGCACGACCTCGTGATGCAGGGCGTGAAACAGCCCGAGGCTGGCGCGACTCTTGGCGTCGGGTGGCATGGGTTGGGACGCGGCCCACTTCGCGACGTCGTCGAACTTCCGCTGCGCCAGCAACGGCGACCAGATCGGGGCGAGTCGCTCCGCCATGCCGTCGTGCTCATCGAGGCACGCGGCGACGAGGTCGCGCAGCACCGGCGCCTCGCACGCGGCCATGCGCTCGCGCAGCCGATTCAGCCGGTACGGCGGTTCCGCGAAGTTGACCCAGCGCTCACCGTTCATGCCGTCGACGCTCTCGTTGGCGGCCGCGATCACGCCGTCCGGCGGATGGGTCAGCACCGGTCGCGCGCTCTCGGGCAACGGTTCGAGCTGCCCGTCGAACGTCCAACCGGGCTGCGGATACGCGCCCGTCCAGTCTCCGCCCCGCGCATCGACTCGCCCGGTGTGGACCCAGCCGATATCACCGTGGCGGTCCGCGATGACCGCGCCGAGCGAGATCATCTGCATCTGGCGATGCCCCGCGATCAGCTCGTCGACCGTGCGGCAGGTCGGATGGTTCAGGATCGCGTTCACATCGCGGGCCGTCGACTCGTGCAGCCCCGCCCAGCGTACGCAGGGCAGATCGCCGTCGGCCGCTTCGGCCGCGATCGTGCCGAAGTCGTTGTCCCAGTAGGTCCACAGCTCGTCTTCGGCGCCGCGGATCTTCACGCGTTCGGTGCGTCGGCGCATCGTCTGCCAGCCGTCGGGGCGCAAACAGCGGCCGTTCTCGCACCGTTCGATGAGCACATCGATGTTGTCGGCATGGCCGTACGTGTACGAGATGCCGACGTCGCGCGTCCGGCCCATCATCAGCCACGGGATTCCCGGGACGCCGAGCCCCTGCAGGTACGAGCCATCGGCGTAGTCCTCGTGGAAGATGTACAGGACGGGCGGGAACCGGCCGATCTCGAGATGCGGATCGGCGATGAGCAGCGCACCGCCGGTCGCGGAGCGCTCGCCCGAGACGGCGATGGCGTTCGAGCCACCTAGCGGCGCCTTGAGCAGCGAGAGGTCTGCCGGTAGCGACATCCCGCGGATCGCGTCGAGGTCGATCCCGTGCGCCGCGGCGGGCCCCAGCAAGAGCTCAATGAGCGCGGTGTCCCCGCCGTGCTGGGCGATCTCGCCGACCAGCATCTCCGCGATCTGCTGGAACGACGTCAGCCCGAAGAAGCACAACATGCGGAAACTCAGCAGGACGTCGGCTGGCGTGTAGGGCCGCGTCTCGACCGCGGTCCACCCCAGCACGCGGCTCATCGGCCGTTTTTGGCGCCCGGCCTCGAAGCC
>JBFIHF010000751.1:0-1793 GCA_041601915.1 Bradymonadaceae bacterium | reverse complement strand
GCGGGACGCGCTCGGGCTCGGGCGCTACGGCGTCCTCTCGACCAAGCACGCGCTCATGGAGATCAGCCTCGTCAGCGTGCCGATGCACCAGGACGCGCTGCGCCGCTCGGTCGACGAGATGCTGACGAAGGGCCTCGTATCGAAGGCCGGCGCCGACGACATCCTCTCGGCCGCGCTCTTGCCCGAGGAGTACGAGGAGACAACCAAGGCGCTCGGCCTGCTCCGCGATTACGTCCGCGTCGAGTGGGTGCCCGAGGTCGCGAAGATCCTGGGGGAGCGCCAGGCGAAGGAGGAAGCCGAGGCCCCCGATTCCTCCGATGGTGACGACGCCGAGCCGGCCGTCGAGACGAAGGACGACCCGCTACTCGCGGAAGTCCTCGCCGCGCTCGAGCGGATCGAGCAGCGGGACAAAGAACAAGAGGCGACCATGCGCGAACTTCTCGCGCGCGTCTCTTCGCTTGCAGAGAAGCAAACCAGCAGCGAGCAGGCCGAGGGTCACGCGGACGATTCCGGTGACGCCTCCGACAAGGCCGACGGCTCCGATGCTGATGGTGAGTTGGCGCAAGCGGCGGCCGTGTCTGTGCTCCTCGCGGGGCTCAGCGCGGATGTGGAAACGCGGCTGAAAGGCCGCATCAAACGCCGTAACGAGCCCGGAGAGGGCTAACTCACATGGCAGAATTCGACGCTGTAGCTGTGATCGAGGCTTCGATCGCCAAGCTCGCAGACAAGTTCGAGGAGGCTCAGTCCGCTTGGCAGAGCGCGGAGGAATCCGAGCGCAAGCAGATCGAGACCGAACTCGAGGACATCAAGAAGCAGATCAAGGGCCTGACCGAAGCGGCGACGAGCCGGCCTTCGGTTCCGGGCGTCGAGGTCGCGGCTCCCGGCGAGAAGAACACCGCCGGCCGCAAATTCTCCTTCGGCCGCATGGCGAAGCTGCTGTGCGGCACCGCCAGCGGGGACGACCCGGAGTACGGGTACGAGATGGAGGTGAACCGGGAGGCGGAAAAGGCCCTGGATAAGCCCGGGGACGACTACACCACCTTTAAGACCGCCATCAACACCGGCACGGACTCGGCCGGCGGGTTCTTCTACATCCCGCACGAGGTCCAGTCCACGCTGGTCCCGTACCTCGAGTCGCAGGAGATCGGCATTGACCTCGGCGTCACCGTCATCAACGGGCTCGTTGGCAACGTGTCGTGGGTCGTCGACGAAGGCGTGCCCGTCGCGTACTACGTCGACACCGAGGGCGAAGAGTCGGTCACGGAGAGCGTCAACACGTTCTCGAACATCGAGATGCGTCCGCGCGTCCTCGCGGCTGCCGTCCCGCTCTCGTGGGGCATGCAGCACCAGCCGGCGCGCGCGATCGACACCTGGCTCATGGAGCGGATCGGCCGCCAGTTCGCGCTCAAGGAGGACAACGTCCTCTTCAACGGTACGGGCGCGCAAGAGCCGCTCGGCCTGCTGAACCACAGCGGGGTCAATACCCACACCTGGACGGCGACGGTCCGCTTCGGTGACGCCACGAACCGTCAGACCGTGACGAACGAGCTTCGCCTGCAACTCAAGGCGATCGCGGACCAGAACGCGCTTCCCTTCAACGGTGGGCGCCTCGGCTGGGCGACGGACACCAACGGCTACTTCGCCTTCCCGCAGGTCCAGGACGACCGCGCTCTGCCGATCTTCGTCAACGCGGGCGACGCTCCGCTCAACCAGCTCTTCAACTACCCGATCCGCTACTCGACGCAGCTCGACAGCGGCGACAACACCGACCAGACCCTTCTCGTCGGCGACTT
>JBFIHF010000750.1:0-1800 GCA_041601915.1 Bradymonadaceae bacterium | reverse complement strand
GGCAGGGTGTACAGGGCGACCTCGTGCGGTGGGACCGAGCGGACGACAACGAACGTCATCGGCGCGACCTCGTGCCACGGAACGCCGAGCAGCACCGCCTCGCCCAGCGTGTAAAAGGCGTCTTGGATGTGGAGCAGGCCCTTCGCGGCGGTCCGGGCGAACGCGTCGGGCGACGGATCAAACGTCGTCTTAAGGTCGACGAGGAAGCCGGGCGCGGGCCGTGCGTCGCGCAGCGTCTTGCAATACAGGCCCGTCTCGTCGTCGCGCCAGGTAAGCGCCTGCTCGTTATCGCCGGAGACGAGACGATGCGCGACGGGGTGCGCATAGACGGCGGTCTGGACTCCGAGGCACAGCAACTGCTCCCGCGGCGTAATGGACTCCTGTCCGGCGTGCTGACTGCGCCATAACTCGCGCTTGATCTTCGGGTACTCCGTCCGCGACGCGGTCAGGTTCCCGGCGGCGGCTTGTGTCGCTTCCCAGTCGTCGCGGGCCGCCTTCGCTCCCTTGCCGCGGAACTCCGGGCGCATGGTGATCTGGTCGTCCCATTCGTCGCGCGGGCGATCCTCGGGATAGTCCCAGGACGGCTCTACAACATAGTGGGACTCGAAGTAGTCCGGCTGTAGCGTTGCGGCGTGCTCGATCACGCCCAGCTTCATCGCTGCGTTGGCCGGCTCGGCGTCGAGCGTCGCGGTAACGTATTTCCCCGCGTACAGTTTCCACGATCGCGTCGCTTCGACGATAGCGCCGCGTGAAACGAACCCGTGCGCGTCGTGATACTCGCTAGGCGACCAGGGTTGGATCTCTGCGTTCATGCGCCCCCCTGCGTCTCGAGCCACGACCGGCCCTGGCGCGTATAGTCTTCGACGTGCTCGACCTCCGCCGGCGTCAGCGGCGGCGAAACGTTCTCGAACGTGACCGCCTCATGCTTGTCGCGAACAAGTACGACACGCTCGATCGTTGGCGAGTACTCGAAGTCGAGCGAGACCGTGATCCCGATCTCAATGATCAGAAAGTCCGGCGAATCGCCATAACCGATCTCTGCGGCACGACGAACGATCGTGATCGACCCGTGCGCGCTGTGGCCTGCGCCGTTGCCTGCGCCGTTGTGGCCGATGTCCCATCCTGCCCGGTGCATGACATCGGACGGACAGTAGTCCCGCAGACAACGGGTCAGGAGTGCCGCAACGTCGAGCTGCGCATTCGACAGATCGGCGAGCGCGATCATTACTTCGTTCATTGGTCACCCCGCGCAAACCATCGCGCAGCGGCCCCGAGCAACTCCGCCCGGTGCTCCCCGGTCGCGCCGGCCATCGCGTCGAGCGCCAGGCAGGCGGCCCGTTCGTACTCGCCCTTCGACGCTGCCGCACACGCACGGATCGCGATGTCGCGGCGGTTACCGCGGAGAGCAGCGCGCAATCGCGGACTGAAGTCCGACGCGTCGTGCTCGGTCAGCGGCCGCGAGAGATCGGCGTAGGTGACGATCACTGGCCACCTCGCATAATCGAGAACGCCGGGCCGAGTTTGCCGATCGCGAAAACACGGCGGCGATGCGTCTCGACCTGTGCCAGCAATACGTCGCGGTGTGCGAGCAGCGTCGCGCGGGCAACCGGATCCTTTGACCGATCGGCCTCAATGCAGCAGTATCGACATTCCATCAGTAGATCCTGCGGGGTACGGGTCATTCGTCGTCGTCCTCGAGCAGCGCCCGCTCCATGCGGGCCGCCGCCTCGTGTGCCCGTTTCGGCGTCACGCGTGCGTATCGGGCGGTTGTCGTGATCGATGCGTGATGCAGGTGATGCT
>JBFIHF010000749.1:0-1803 GCA_041601915.1 Bradymonadaceae bacterium | reverse complement strand
GGCTTCCACGTCGCGCCCCCGTCGAGGGTCTCGAACACGCCCGCGCAACTGATCCCGACCAGCACGCGCTCCGAATCTCGCGGGTCGACGAGGATGGAGTGAATCGCGGGCTGATCGCGGCCGCCGCCGAACCAGTGCGTCGGTCGGGTTGGTTGGTCCCACAGGCCGCGGACCAACTGAAAACTCTGACCGTAGTCTTCGGTGACAAAGAGTCCGCCCGGCTCCGTACCGAACCACAGGCGATCGGGGTGATCGACGCCCCCGCCCGCGATCGCCCACACGAGCTTCGTCGTCGCCGGTTCGCCGTCCTTCACGTGCGCATCGTCGGGATACTTGGGGGCGTCGACGTCGATCCACGTCGCGCCGCCGTCCTCCGATTTCGCGAGCTTCGCACCCCAGTGCCCGTGCTCGAGGCTCGCCCAGATGACGCCGTGACGCGCGTCGTAGAGCACGAACTGGATCGGCACCCCGTGGAAACTCGCCGATTCGAACATCCACTCGTCGCCGTGCCGCCCGTAGATGAGCAGACCCTTGCGGGTCCCTAGTATCAACCGTTGCATCTCAACCTCCCGAGAGAGCCTGCATGATGAAAACTTCGCTGTTGGCGTCGATGATGTCGGACAGACTCACGCGGTCGCTGACCAGGGTGCCGTCCACGAACACATTGACGTGCTTGCGCAACCGGCCGGCGTCATCGACAACGTAGTCGCGTAGACCTTCGTGCTGCAGATCCAGCGCGACCAGCAGATCGGCGACCGTCGGCGCGTCGATCTCGAGTTGATCGAGGTCGGGAAAGAACCGTTTCAGGTGTCTCGTGAATCTCACGCGTGCCATGGGTCTGTTGTAGATCACATTGCGCATTTGTCACACGGAGTTGTCGTGCAACGTCTCGCCCTGATGAAACTCGACCGATTCAAGGATCACGGCCTTCTGCTCGCGCGGGTCGGCCTCGGCGTGATGTTCATGCTTCACGGCTGGCCCAAGATTACGGGCGGTCCCGAGAAGTGGGAGAAGCTTGGCGGGGCGATGTCGACGTTCGGGATCGATTTCGCGCCCGTGTTCTGGGGTTTCATGGCCGCATTCGCGGAGTTCGGCGGCGGCTTGCTGCTCGCCGTCGGCTTCATGAGCCGCGGAGCACTGGCTCTACTGGTCATCACGATGATCGTCGCGACGCTGAAACACGTCGCCGGTGGCGACGCGTTCGGCAAGTGGTCGCACGCCGCCGAGGCAGCGATCATGTTCACGGCGCTGTTCCTGACGGGACCGGGACGATTCAGCCTCGACGCGAAGCTCTTCGGCGAGCCGGAAGCCTAACTGCTGCTCAGAGGCGATCACTTAAGGTGCCAACGAATCCGCTGGTCTGCTCGCTGGTCCGCTGGTCCGCTGGTCCGCTGGTCCGCTGGTCGCCGGTCAAATTCAAACTAAGACCCACACTCGGTTCATGGAGCCACCACGCGAAGCGTCGAGCAACCTCGCGCTTGCTGGTGAACCGGCCTCCCCCGTGAAGCGCGAGTGCCTCGGGCGCTTCGCGTGGTGGTTTCTAGTTGGTGTGTGCGTCTTAGTTTGAAACTGACCAGCAGACCAGCAGACCAGCGGACCAGCGGACCAGCGGACCAGCCCACTGTGTGTTGAGTACGCCTTAAGATCCTACCTACCAACTGCTGCTAGTCAGATGGATCAGCGTTAACCGGTAAAAGTCTTCAGTTCCCATGAAGTTGGATCGTTCGTTCGCCGAACTCCCGAATCTTGTCGAGGATTTCGTCGGCGGTCTTGGTCCAGCGAAAGGGCTTCTTCTTCTCATTG
>JBFIHF010000748.1:0-1810 GCA_041601915.1 Bradymonadaceae bacterium | reverse complement strand
CGAAGGGAACCCGCGCATCGTGCCGCCCTTGTAGCGCAGCGCCGTCGATGCATCGTACTCGCCGAACGCGCGGTCGAACCCGATGGAGTCGGTTGCGGTGAACGCGGGGAAGTCAGCCGTGAAGGACGCCGTCTTGTAGCCAGAATTCTTGAACGCCTCGGGGAGCCACGGGTTGGAGTCCGCGATGCGGGGGAACTTCGTCTTCGGTTGCTTCTGCCAGGCGATGCGGGACGGTGTTCGAGAGGTGAGCAGGCTCGGAAGCGACAGGCGCGTGAAGGTGGACGACGCATAGAAGTGCTCGAAGACCGCGGACGAGCTGGCGATGGCGTCGAGGTTCGGGGTCGTCTTGCGGTGGTATCCCATGAAACCGACATGGTCGGCGCGCAGCGTTTCGACCGTGACGATGAGGACGTCGAGTTCTGGTGCGGGCTTGGGCGGCGTCGACCAGATCGGCTTGGCGAGCGCCACATCGCCGGATGCGTCGCCGCCGAGGCAGTTGTTGTCGATGCCATCGCCGGGCACGTCGAGTTTGCCCGGCGCGATCGTCGGGTCCCGCGGCGCGCAGTCGCCGCCGCCCATGAGGCCGCTGAAGCCGTCATCATCAAAGTCCGTCGCGGCGTGAACGGCGGGCGCGATCCAGCGGAGCAGCGGGGCCTGCGTCGCCGCGTTTTGAGGGGCGTCCATGCGTTGGTATTCCATCGCCGCGCCGGCGCCGATCGCGAGCAGCACGAGGGCCGGTGCCGCGAGCACGCCCGACGGGGCAGCGAGCAGGCGGTTGCGGGTGGCCAACGCGAGGATCCCGATGCCGGCCAGCGCGATGGGCATCGGCAGCAGCCAACCCGACAGCTGCTGGAACCCGGAGAGGTTCCACCGGATCAGCGCGCCCGAGGTCGACACGGCGATCGCGCCCCACGTCAGTGCGACGACCCACTGGATACGCGGCGTGCGGGCCGCCCGCAGGGAGAGATGGGCAGCGATCGCGAGCACTACCGCGGCGCCGCCCGTGATGACGGCGACGAGCAGCGCGCCGAGCTCGACGTTGCTGAACAGCGGACGGGTCGTCAGCACGGCCTGGTAGGTCACGGTGACGAGGCTTGCGACGACGCCGCAACCCGCAACCCACGCGCTCGGCGAACCGAGTCCGCGTGCGGGAACGAGTGAGGTGGCGAGCCCGAGGAGCACGGCGCCGGGCGCGAGCGCGAGGCCGTAGAACCCGGTCAGGTAGACGAACACCGCGAACATGTCTGCCGCAGTGAGGGCATGCGACGTCGCGAGGGCTTCGATGCCGGCGAGCGCGAACACGACTGCCGCGCCGACGAGCAGGGCTGCGCGCAGATGGGCGCCGTAAGTTGGGGACGATTCGCTCACAGGTGCATCCTAGCGTGTCTGGAGTCGAGGTCCCATTTCTCAGCGATCGGTCGCATCACCGCGAGCACCGTGCTACAGAGGCCGACATGAGGATCCTCGTGACAGGAGGAGCGGGCTTCATCGGGTCGTCGACGGTGCGGAGCCTCGCTGAGCAGGGCCACGAATGTGTCGTCTTCGACAGTTTCGAGCCGCTCCTGTACCGGCGGGACATCAAAGAGCGCAACCTTGCGTGGGCATCAGAACCGGGCGGCGTGTCGCTGGTCGAAGGGGACGTTCGCGACACGGCCGCGTTGCAGCGGCTCTTCGGGGGCGCGTCGTTCGACGCCATCGTGCACTTCGCCGCGGTGGCTGGCGTTCGCCCGTCGATCGAACAGCCGGCGCTGTACTACGACATCAATGTGACGGGGACGGCTCGACTGCTCGAAGCCGCGCGCCGCGCCGG
>JBFIHF010000747.1:0-1818 GCA_041601915.1 Bradymonadaceae bacterium | reverse complement strand
CGGGTTCATCGAGCTGCCGTTCTACCTGCTCGCGCGCACGTTGGAGTGGCTGTTCTGGATCAGCCTGTTTGACGACTCGAGCTCCAGTCGCGGCCGGCGCGGCGGGCGGCGACGCGCTCATCGCAAGCGGGCGAAGAAACCGGAGAAAGCCTTCTACCAGAAGGTCTTCGACTACGTGCTCGGCCCCGAACGCAAGGTCGACCCGCTGCGGGCACAGAGCGCGTTCACGGCGTTCGCCCAGGAGCACGGCGGGCGCGTGACGGCCGCGGACTGGTCTGCGCGCACGGGGCAGTCGCTGGAGAGCGCCGACCAGGCGCTGACCGCCGCGATCGTGCGCTTCCACGGCGATGTCGACGTCACCGAGGACGGTCAGCTCATCTATCGATTTGATGAGCTGATGGTCACCGCCGGCCAGGGCACGCGTCGCGTTGGACCGGACAAGATCTGGAGCGCGCGGGCGAAGCTGCCCTCGTTCACGGGAAACCCGTCCGGCACTAACGTTTGGATCACGATCTTCAACGCGTTCAACCTGTTCATGTCGTTCGGTGTGCTCGGTTTCGCCGGCGACGCCGCGTCGCAGGGGATCACCGTCGATCCCGCGATCCTCGTGGGGCTCGGGATCGTGCCCTTGGTTTTCAGCATCATGTTCTTCGCGGTGCCGGCGCTGCGATATCTCAGCCACCTTCGCGCCACCGCGAACGCCGAGAAGGAAACCCGCCGCCGCCAGGAGATCCAAAAGATCTACGCCTCGGTGGCTGGCGCACAGCCCGAGCCGGTGCGCCTCGATCCGAAGCTGGAGAAAGAGCTCGCCGCGGCGTTCGACGGCGAACCGATCGTCGACGGCAGCGGGCAGACGTTCTATGTGTTCCGTTCGCTGAAGGAGCAACTCGAGGCCGGCGTGCGCGCGCGTGCAGCGTCCATCGGACAGGTCGTGTTCGGGCAGACCGTCTTCTCCTCCGATGAGGAGGAGAAGTCACTCGCTACAGCCGATCTCGATGACTTCGATGCGCGCCTGGCCCGTGAACTCGAAGGCTCACACGTCGAGCTGGATTTTGTGATGCCCGAACTCGTTGAGGTCCACTGAGTGTCTGCCGAACAGCCCCGCCCGAAGCGATTTTCGATGGTCCGCGAGTACACACTCGCCGACCTCTTCACGATTGGAAACGCGGCGTGCGGCACCGTGGCGATCTTCCTCTGTCTGCAGTACCTCGCGGAGGACGAAAAGAGGTTCCTCTGGATGGTGTTCGTGCTGTTGCCCTGCGCGTTCGTTCTGGACGGCTTCGACGGTTGGGTCGCGCGCAAGCGGCAGAGCTGGTCGGCGATCGGCGCGGACATGGACTCGCTGGCCGACGTCGTCTCGTTCGGCGTGGCGCCGGCCGCGCTCGCCTACACGCTGGGCATGCGTGGCGGCTGGGACATGATCATTCTCGTGTACTTCGTGATCTGCGGGATCAGCCGGTTGGCGCGTTACAACGTCACCGCATCGGCGCTGGCCGACGAGGCGACGGGCAAGGTGAAGTACTTCGAAGGCACCCCGATTCCGACGTCCTTGTTGCTGGTCGGGTTGCTCGGCTGGGCGTTTGGGACCGATGCCGTCCACGCCGCGCTGTGGGGCAGTGAGACGCTCATCCTCGGGTGGGTGCTGCACCCCGTCTCGCTCGTCTACGCGGTCAGCGGCAGCCTGATGATTTCGACGATCCGAATCCCGAAGCCCTGACGGACGTCAGCGGCGTCCCTGCTTGCGCTCGAGGTGGTCGGCCGACGAGGACCACGACAGGAACTCGTCGTAGGTGCCCTTGAAGTCCTCGACGCCATCGG
>JBFIHF010000746.1:0-1820 GCA_041601915.1 Bradymonadaceae bacterium | reverse complement strand
CGCATCGTGGGTCCCGCTGTGGGCGGCGCGGTGTTCTTCTACCTGCATCCGGACGCCCCGTTCTGGGCCTCGGGAGCCTTGGTGTTGCTGGCGCTCGTGTGGTGGTGGCATCGCACCGACGATCGTGAGGATTGACGACGCAATCGCCGTAACAATCGTTGACAAGCGCCGCGCCTTGACGAACAGTGGCGCGCTTGACGAGTGAGTTTCGCGGAGCGAGAATTCGCCCCGTTTCGGCGCCAGTGGTAGTCTTTACACTGGTGAGGACGACGTCTCTGGCAGGTATCGAAGACTTTGGATGATCCCCTATTTTGGGAAGTACTCGGCATTTTCGGTTGCCTCGTGTTGTCGGCGTACTTCTCCGGCTCCGAAACCGCCCTTACTTCCCTCAGCTCGTCAAAAACTCGCCAGCTGGTCGAGGAAGATGGCAAGCCATGGCTGAAGCTCTGGCTTGACCGTCCGATCCCGGTTCTGACGACGATTCTGATCGGCAACAACATCGTCAACGTTGCCGCTTCGGCGCTCGCGACGGACCTCGCCCACCAGGCGCTCGACGGCACCGCCCACAAGAGCCTCGCCATTCCGGCCGCGATCGGAATGATGACGTTCCTGCTCCTGACGTTCGGCGAGATCACGCCGAAGGCGATCGCGAAACGCCTGCATGTGCAGGTCGCATCCTGGTCGATCCGCATCCTGCGGCCGATGTACTACCTGTTTCACTACACCTACGTGACGCGGATGTTCGTCAGCTTCACCCGCGCGATCATGCGGAGGATCGGCAACGACCCTGACGATCGCTCGCCGTATGTCACCTATGAAGAGATCGAGTATCTGATCGCCCTGGGCGCCCGTGAGGGCACATTCTCCGAAGATAAGGAGCGGCTGCTTCGTAGCGTCGTCGACTTTCCGGAGACCCTCGTCAAAGAGATCATGGTCCCGCGGACCGACATGACCGCGACCCCCCTCGGCCTGACGCTCGATCAGTTGCTCGCCCTGCTCGCCGAATGCGGGCACAGCCGCATCCCGGTCTTCAACGACAACATCGACGACGTCGTCGGCATCTTCTACGCCAAAGACCTGATCCCGCTGCTGTCCGACCGAAACGCGGCGGAGACGTTCGACATCAAGAAGTACCTGCGACCGTCGTTCTTCGTGCCACAGACCAAGCGCATCGCCGATCTACTCACCGAGTTCCAGGGCAATCGCATGCACATCGCGATCGTTGTGGATGAGTTTGGTGGAACCGCCGGCATCATCACGCTCGAAGACATCATCGAAGAGATCTTCGGTGACATCCAAGACGAGTACGACGCCGAGCCGGATCAAATCCAGGAGATCGCCCACGACATCCTTCGGGCGGACGCACGTGTGCCGATCGAGGACATCGAGAAGTACTTCGGCGTCCGCTTCCCCGACGACGTCGACTACGAGTCGTTGGGCGGCTTCATCCTCTCCGAGATGGGCAGTGTCCCTGCCGCCGGTGACGAGTTCCAATGGCAGGCCATGTTCTTCCGCATCGTCGAAGCCGACGAAAAGAAGATCATCACCGTCGAAATCGAACGCGTCTCCGAAGCCGTCGACGAATCCCTCGAAGAAGTGGTTTAAACCCGGTTTTTTCAAACCGGTTTAAACCACGGTGAGAGCGCTTGGCGCTTCGCGCCGCGCGCGTGGGTGGGAGCGCTTGGCGCTTCGCGCCGCGCGCAGGTGGCGAGCGCTTGGCGCTTCGCGCCGCGCGCAAGTGGCGAGCGCGGGCGCTTCGCGCCGCGCAGGGAAGGCGGGGGGCGGCGCTTCGCGCCGGGGGAGGGGCGCTTCGCGCCGGG
>JBFIHF010000745.1:0-1823 GCA_041601915.1 Bradymonadaceae bacterium | reverse complement strand
GTGGACTATCTCGGTGAGGAGTTCAACGGGCACAAGGTCACGACCGAGATGGTGCACGCGGTGCAGCGGTATCTCGACTACGTGAACGAGCAGCCCGGCGACCTGCTGGTCGAGCAGAAACTGGACCTGAGCGGCGTCCTCCCGAACGACGGCACCGGTGACGCCATTCGGCTCGATTACGACACCGAGACGATCTACATCAACGACCTGAAGTACGGATCGGGCGTGCGCGTCGATGCGGAGGACAACCCACAGTTGCTGACGTACGCCGTCGGCGCCGTGGAGAGCTACGAGTGGATGGGCGAGTTCCAGCGGTTCGAACTCAACATCGTCCAGCCGCGGCTCGACCACATCGATACCTGGGTGGTGTCGATCGATGACGTGCTCGCGTTCCGCGACGTGCTGAGGAAAGGCGTCGCAGCAACGCGCGCCGAGAACCCGGAGCACGTCGCCGGCGACCACTGCCGGTTCTGCGCTGCGCGCGCCGACTGCCGGGCGTTCGCGGAGTACGCGGTGCAAACGGTCGCGTCGCAGTTCGAGGACCTGACCGACTTCGAGATCGCCGATCCCAACACCCTGCCCCCGGACACAGTCAACGTCCTGCTGTCGCGCCTGCCGATGATGCGCGCGTTCGCCACGGCGCTCGAAGAGCGGGCCACCGCGGGCCTGCTCGACGGCACGCTGCAACTGGCGGACTGGAAGATCGTGGAAGGCCGCGCGAACCGCCGCTGGCGCGACGAGGACGCGGTGCTCGAAGCGTTGAAGGGCAACCGCAAGCTCAAGGCCGATGACTACGCGCCCCGCAAGCTCGTCACCGCGCCGCAACTCGAAAAGCTGGTCGGCAAGGACATGTTCAATAAGAAGTTCGCGGACCAGGTAGAGAAACCCAAAGGCAAGCCGACGCTCGCGCCGGCGGCCGACAAACGACCGTCGGTTACGCCGTCGGATCAATTCGAAGACCTCGATGACAACGTAGGAGAAGCAGCATGAAACTGAAAAACGTACGACTCTCGTTCCCCAACATCTTCCGCCCGTCGCAGTTCGACGCGAACGCAACGCCGAAGTATTCAGCGATGCTGATCGTGCCGAAGAACCACCCACAGTACAAGGACCTGAACGCGAAGATCAAGTCGGTCCTGACGGCGAAGTGGGGGGACGACGCGCTGAAGGACAAGGCGCTGCTGAAGAAGATCAAGATCTGCGTCCGCGACGGCAGCGAGAAGGACGGTGCCGGGTTCGGTGAGGACGTGGTCTTCTTCAACTCCACGAACGCGAACCGCCCGACGGTGGTGGACCGCGATCGGACGCCGCTCACCGAGTCCGACGGCCGCCCGTATGCCGGGTGCTATGTCGATGTGGTCGTGGACTTCTGGGCGCAGGACAACCAGTACGGCAAGCGCATCAACGCGAGCCTCGCGGGCATCCAGTTCCGGGCGGACGGTGAGGCGTTCGGTGGCGGGCAACCCGCGCCGGCGGACGCGTTCGATGACCTGTCGGACGATGAAAGCGGCGTCGCTGTCGAAGATGACGACGAGGACGACGAGGACGACTTCCTCGGCAACGCCGCGTAAGAACCCCCTGACGGCGCCATTGACGCCGGCAGACGGGTTACCCTTTGACCGTCTGCCGGCGTCCGTTTTAGGAGCGGACCCCGTGCTCGACCTCACGAAAAAATACGACCTCATCTACGCGGACCCGCCGTGGCAGTACCGCGACAGCGCGAACGCCGGCAAGCGCGGCGCCGTGCACAAGTACAACGTGATGACGCTCGACCAACTCTGTGAGCTACCGGTGCCCGCCATCGCGGCGGACGACTGCCTGCT
>JBFIHF010000744.1:0-1840 GCA_041601915.1 Bradymonadaceae bacterium | reverse complement strand
GGGGAGGCGTGCATCACCTGGGCCCACATCCTGGCATTCGACCTGGGCGCGGAGCCATTCCTGCGCATCGAGGCAGACGCCCAGCATCGGTTCGAAGACGCCTGCCGAGACGCCGGATCGGTCTCGGCTTGCCAGGAAGCCACCGGGGTCCATGCCGTCGCCCCACTGTACGTGCGCAGTGCAAGCCTCGCCGGCGAGGCGTGCCGTGGCGGCGACGTGTACGGATGCATGCTCGTGTTCGACCACGCGCGGCACGCCCAGGAGTTCGGCATGAAGACCCCCGACGAGCTGCGCGCCGAGATCTGTCCGCAGCTCCCCGCCGCGTGTCACAGATAGCGCTCTCAACCTGGTCGTCAATCGCAGCGATCAGGGCCGAGATCCGCCGGCCTACCGCGGCCTGAAGTCCATCCCGGTTCTGAGGTCGCCCAAGATCAACTCTTTCCAGCCCGGACCGCGAAACGTGCTCACACTTAAGGTCAGGACGGGCTCGTCGTCCGCAAGGCAGAACGCGTAAAGACCATGCGGCGCCCACTTGTCGTCGACAAACGACTCCGCCAGCCCGCCATACTGGCCGTCGAGAACACAGAATGCTCCGATAACTTCCGGCATCGCGCAGATGGAACGTAGAGCACGAAGAATGAGCGCACCGACCTCCTCTCGGGCGTGTGTTCGAAACTCGGTCAAAAGCGAATGCACCCCTTCTTCGTAGTCGTAAACCGCGTGGAACTCGTTCCCAAACATCGCCTGCACGTTCTGCTTCGCGTCGCCTTTCGCATCTGCACTGCGAAAGTAGGCGTGCATAAGGATCTCATAACGTGAGGTTCCATCGGCTCGGAGCCAGTCGACTATCGTCTCCAAAGTCACCTCGACAGCATCGTTCCCAGTTGCTGGGAACCCGGCTTGATTGCCTCGTGCACCTTGCCAGCATACTTGCCTTCCATCGCCACGACGATCGCGACGGTCGTACCGTCGATTTCGCCAATGTAAGCGAGTCCGTCGGCCCCGCCCATGCGCCATGGGGCGATGTGGTCTGGTTCTGGAGGATTGGGCGAGCAAGGTCTGAAACCGACGCACTTTCGACGCAAGACTTCCCTGGTCCTTGATAAAACCGTCTTTGATGAAGTGCCGGATAGCATGTCCGCCTTGATTTGCCATACCCGTCATCGCAGCGTCGGCCCCCGCACGCGTGAAGCTGAAGCGGAACATCGCCGAGAGGTCGACGCCCGGAATCCCCTTCAGGGCATCCAAGCCGCCGAACGGCTTCCAATTGCGAATCCATGGTCCGATGGCAGGCAGCGCAGGTAGCGCAGCGCCCGCGATTGAGCCAAGGAGTGCGCCGAGGTTGTCGAGGCTCGGCTCAGAGATGGCACGCTCGCCGTCGCGGAGAGCGATCGCGTGGTCCAACAATGGAACCGGGAGAAACGGAAGCGGTCCCTCGAGCGCGCGATCAAGGTCCTCGTCGGACATGATTGGCTCGGCGCGCGGCGCCGGAAACGCTGGCTTCGGCGCCCCGAAGCCGCTGCCGTAGGCGCACCTCGGGCACGGAACGAAGCTCCGACTCTCCAGTCCGAAGGGATCCCAAAAGTTGATCGGGTCGAAGACCGCGTAGGCCCATGGATTGTAGCCGTCGACGTAGCCGAGCGGGTCTTGGGTCAGGAACTGGCCGAGTTTCGGCGAGTACCAGCGGTTGCGCATGTAGACGAGGCCCGTGAACTCGGTGTGGTATGCGCTGCCGAAGCCGAAGCGCGGCACGATGCGCGCGCAGTCGGCGCCGATCCCCTCTTCGGTGCAGATCACGCTGCCGTCGGCGCTGAAGATCTGCAGCCGGCCCAGCGGGGTG
>JBFIHF010000743.1:0-1845 GCA_041601915.1 Bradymonadaceae bacterium | reverse complement strand
GGGAAGCTGAGGGTCCTTGCGGCGATCAGCTACTGGATTCTGATTCCGAGTCGACGGAACGCAAATGCTCAAAATTACTATGGGTCGCGCCCTTCTTGTGCTGGTCGCGACCGCGCTCGCCGCCTGCGGCAATGACGACAATAACGGTTCCAAGGACACCGGTGTCGTGGTCATCACCGACGACATGGGGTCCGATGTCAGCGACCCCACGGACGCTGACGTGCCCGACATGACGGACCCGGACCCGGTGGACATGAACCGCCCGCCGGACATGAACCGTCCGCCGGACATGAACCGCCCGCCGGACATGCCGGTGGACATGGCCGATACGTTCGACAAGCTGCAGATCTGCCTCGCGGACTGCAACTACATGGGTCCGCGGGCCGATGAAGTCGACTGCGACTACGATGGCCTGTCGAACACCGAAGAGCTCACGCTGGGCACCGACACCTGCGACAACGACACCGACGGCGACAAGCTCACCGATCTGCGGGAGCTTCAGGAAGGCACCGACGCGCTGAACCCCGACTCCGATGGAGACGGGCTGGGCGACGCCGACGAGCTGTTCTTCAACCTCGATCCGAACAACCCGAGCTCGTTGAACGACGGGATCCTCGACGGCGACCGCTGGATTGTGCGCGCCTGCGACGACCCGCAGTCCGAGCCGGTGGATTACTACTTCAGCGCCAAAGGCGACTGGCAGGTCGCACTTCCGCCGGCGTTTGCGAACTACAGCGAGCTGACGATCGCGACGGCGATGCCGATGGACAAGCTGGCGTCGGCGGTGTTCGACGACACCGCCAACGAAGTCACGGGCTTCGTGCTCTCGACGCAGCCCGCGGCCGGTCAGACGACGGCGGTCGACGTGCTGCTCGACTACGTGCCGGCGACGGCAGGCGGACCGCTTCGGCAGGTCGGTGCGCTGCAGCAGGGCTCCAACGGCGGCGACTTCTTCACCCACGATTTCCACACCGCCTCGATCGGCCGCTACCTCGTGCGCACGTCGCAGGCGCGGTCGGCGCGACAGGTTCGCGATCAGCTGCTGTTCGCGATCGCTCCGTTCGCCGCGGCGGACGTGACGGGCCTGCCGAACTCGGCCGGCGCGACGTACACCGATTTCCGTATCTTCATCTCGGCGACGTACCGGGAGAGCTCGCGTCAGGGCAATCGACTCATCACGTCGGTGGCGATCGCCCCGGCCGAGAAGTACGACACGCGGGAGAAGGTCCAGTTCCGCATGGACGACCTCACGAACACGACGAACGTCAGCTCGGCGGGCGACCTGAACCAGACGAACTGCATGCAGTTCCGCGCCGGTGAGGGCAATCCGGAAGCCGACTTCTACTGGGTGCTCGACCAATCCGGCTCGATGACGGACGACTTCAACCGCGTGAAGCAGGTCGCGAATACGTTCTTCGCCGAGCTGAACAACACCGCGCTGGACTACCGTCTCGGCGTGGTGCCGATGGACAAGCTCATCGCGGGCCGCGTGCGCGTGCCTCCCGGCTGGCACACCGACGTCACGACGTTCATCGGCGAGATCGACAACTTCGTGATCAACTGCCAGGGCTGTGGCTCGACGTCCGGTTACGCGGAGTGGGGCTTGCTGGCTGGCAAAGAGGGCATCGAGTGGATGCGGTCGTCGTCGGCCCCGCAGAACGTGCGGATCCGCGCGTCGGCGCAGCTGATCACGATCTTCATGAGCGACGAGGAAGCGCAGTCGATTCAGGACTCGCCGCTGTCGTCGACCACGGGGCAGCAGAAGCTGGCCGACTTCAAGACGTTCTATCAGGCGAACTCGATCGCGTTCTCGATCGTGGGCGACGGCTCGGGCTGTGGCCTGTC